>JAFMNI010000018.1 GCA_017859295.1 Candidatus Puniceispirillum sp.
GTCAGCAGGGCAACGAGCATTTTCGCCGCGCCGCACTCATTGCGCTTACGTCAATCGCCATTTTGACAATTTATAACAACCTGACTTAGGTAAACATTTCTCTCAAGCGTGTTGATTTTATTCGCCAGGAAAATGTTGAGAAACCTCTCAGCGATGATCAAAATATTTATTTTTGAGACTCAAGTGCTTTTTTCAATCTATGTCCGTCTTCCAGCTAATCAATTTCCTTGCAAAGCGCTTTAAACTTTGGAAACCTCTCATTATTCAAGTTGATTGCCTATTCAGTTGTAGGCTTTTAGGTTTGATTATAGGGAGGAAATAATGAAAATGTTAAAGCCTATTCTTGGCTCAATGTTCGCAGCTCTGCTTTTGGTGGCGGGGCCCGCTAACGCAAAAAAAGTAACGATGAATATCGGTTATTCTGTCAATGAAGGTCACCCTTATGGTACTTTCATGCACCTATTCGCTGAGCGTTTCCAAACGCTTTCAGGTGGCACAGTCCGTGTGAAAGTCCATTGCTGCCATAAAATGGGTAGTGAGCAGGAACAGTTTAAAAAACTGCAGCTCGGTACACTTGACGGGACAATGATTGCGCAAAATAACGCTGGGCCTTTTTATCCAAAGATTGACCTGTTGGTACTGCCATACATGATCCAAAATTTTGATCATGCAGTTAAGGTTGCAGACGGCCCAGTTGGTCAAGAGATCTGGGGTGGAATGCCCAAGGAAGTTGGTGTGCATCTCGTAACCATTCCTTTGTTTTCGTTCCGGCACATCTATAACACCAAGATGCCGATCAACAACCTTGCTGACTTTGCCAAAATGAAGTACCGGGTTCCAAAGAATACGGTAATGGTTGATACCTATAAGGCGTTCGGATCAGATCCAGTGCCGATTGCATGGTCGGAAGCTCTGACTGCAACTCAGACCGGCACTGTTGACGGTGGTGATTTGCCTTTGGATGTTCAGTACTCACAGAAGTTCCACGATATTGCAAAACATGTTGCGATGACCGGGCATTTTGTGCTTGCGCCCCCATTTTTCGTGAGTGATTCATTCATGAAGAAACTTGACGACAGTCAGATGGAAGCTATGCAAATGGCAGCAAAAATTGCCACTGCTGCGTCACGTTTCCACACCAACTACGGTATGTCCATCGTGCAAAAGAAGATGGAAGCCACTGGTGTAACATTCACCCAGCCGGATATCGGCCCTTGGGTTGAAAAGGCTAAGGCTGTCCACAGTGCTTTTGCCAAAGAGCGTGGTCCTGAGTATGCCGCAATTATGGACAAGATCTATGCGGCTGCAAAATAAATAACTAACCTTTTATGCTGGCCTCAAATTTGGGGCCAGCACTTACATTTTGACAAGTGAGATTGCTAAAGTGTGGAATTTTTTAGAAAAACATTTCGAAGAAATTTTGGCTGGTACCCTCGTTATGTTTATGGCTTCGATGGTATTTTTTCAGGTAGTCATGCGCTATCTGTTTAACATGCCAACGTCGTGGTCTGACGAGTTGGCGATTTATGCGATGTTGTGGTCAGTTTACATTTCAGTTGCGTGGGCAGTTCGAGAGCGTGCACACATTCGTGTGATGAATTTCGTACAATTATTGCCAACAAAGGTTGCGGTTGGGATGACAATTTTCAGTGACCTCATATGGTTTCTTTTTGGCATTTTTCTCACCTATCAAAGTGTTTTGTTGGATCTCTCTTTTTGGAAAGATGAATATCGCTCGCCAGCGTTAGACATTGATCAAAAATGGCCCTACATGTGCCTGATCCTTGGTTTTGGTCTAATGACTTTAAGGTTGGCGCAGGTCTATTACCGCTGGATAAAGTATGATGAACCAATATTAGAACCTCGTGATGAAGAGGATTTGCCACATGCATGACCTCTTGATGGATTTTATCTTTGACCTATCAGAAGGCCAACAGGCTCTGATCATGTTTGGCTCGATGGTCTTAATGATCGTTCTTGCAGTGCCAATTCCAATCGCAGTCGCCATAGGTACAGCGATTGGTTATTTCATGATGGACCTGAATTTGGTTCAGGTTGTGCTGTCCATGTATACGGGCGTAGAACCATTCCCGCTCGTTACAGTTCCATTATTTGTGTTCGCGGGCTCCTTGATGGAGCAGGGAGGCATGGCACGTCGTATTGTGAATATGGCGCAGTCAATGATTGGCAACTACACCGGTAGTTTGGGTCTTGTGGCGGTGCTGGGTTGTGCTTTTTTTGCAGCCTTATCTGGTTCTGGCCCTGCAACCACAGCTGCGATCGGTGCAGTTATGATTCCATCAATGATCAAACAGCGCTGGGACCCTGCGATGGGCGGTGCAATTGCTGCCGCTGGTGGTGCTCTGGGCAGCCTTATCCCGCCGAGTAATTTAATGATTATTTATGGCATTGTTGCTGAGCAATCCATTCCGCGATTGTTTCTAGCTGGATTTATACCAGGCTTCTTTGCGACTGCTTTGCTGATGCTAACAGTTTATATCATTGCCAAACGTCGAAATTATGTTGGTGATGGCTCAATATTTTCATGGGGTGAGGTCGGGAGAACATTGGCTGATGGAAAGTGGGCTATCTTTGCTCCATTTATAATACTTGGCGGTATTTATTCTGGGGCATTTACCCCGACGGAAGCGGCCTCGGTTGCCGTTTTTTATGCATTATTGATTGGAGGCGTTGTCTACCGTGAATTAACAATCAAAAAAATCCTTGTTTGTCTGAAGGTAACGGCAATGATTTCAGGTGCAGTTTTGATTATTGTCGGGCCCGCCAAAGCGTTTGGAGAGTTGATGAGCCTCTTATCTGTGCCTGACATGATTGGCGAGGCCCTCAGTGGGGTTACAGAAAGCCCATTCCTTTTGCTCATGATCATCGCCGTTATTTTGATAATTACCGGCATGTTTCTTGAGTCCATTGCTCAGATCATTTTGCTGACGCCTTTACTGTTGCCTATCGTAATGGCGCTTGGTATTGACCCCATTGTATTCGGTATTGTGATGGTGATCTCTTGTGAGGTGGGATTCTTGACACCTCCTGTTGGAGCAAACCTATTCGTTGCGGCTCGGATAACTAACCTTGGAATTGATAAAATTTCAGTTGCTGTCCTGCCTTTCCTTTTAGCTTATATTGGGGTGCTTGTTCTCGTTGCGCTGTTTCCGGATGTCATTACTTGGTTGCCTGATTTGGTTTATGGGAAATTTGGTTGAAGCTTGATATCGAGATAGAGCAAAAAGCGTGAAGGTGTAATGCCTGTCAATTGCGCAGGCCTATTAGTCAATTGTTGTCAAATTGCTGAGTTAAGCACTATTTTTAGATAGAACAGCTGTTGAGTCTGTCTACTAGCCTCCCTTTTTAAAGCATGCCCTAGGGTGGCTAGACCGTCGATTTACAGGCCCTGATTGAATTGCCAACTTTAGTTGTTAGGTGAATGGAGTCTTATCCCATCGTTGAGTAAGACAGGTTTAGGGTAGATATGCCCGCAACTGACCAGGATACTAATAGAGTTTTTGTGCTAACAGAAAACCCACTCATCCAATTCGATTGCATTTTCCAATAACCTGAGGGCCAGCTTGGCTAGGACATTATCTCCAGCTCTGGTGAAGGGAATAGGCCGCTCATATCAGCCCCTGTGGCCAGCTTTTCCAATATCTCAGCCTCATAGGCCAGCCTTGCTAGTGAAGCTTCAAGAACAACGTCTGCACGGGCCAGTGGTACAACTGTAACGCCATCATCGTCACCAAGAATAATATCGCCGGGCATAACGACAACGCCACCACAGCTGATTCTATCATCAATTGAGCCGCCCCAGCCTTTATGTGGCCCAGCTGGTGACAATGCACTCAAAAAAACTGGTAAGCCCATTTCGCGCATTTCTGCTGCGTCACGCGCCGCACCATCAAGCACAACACCACTGATGTTTCGCAATTTGGCACGGGTGTTTAAAATACCGCCCCATACAGCACGATCATCATAATTGGCGGCGTCAATTACCAGCACTTCTTTTTGACGCAGCCGGCCAATGACCTCATGAAGTGCCGCATTATCACCAGCAAGAACGCTCACTGTACGGGCCTGTCCGGCAATGGTCATGCCCTGTGACAGTGGTGAAATACGCCCTGCCATCACATTTTGACGGTTCATAACATCACCGGCAATGGCAGGCGGAATTGTTGCCCATTGGGCTAATTTACTTGCAGAAAGGACTGTGAATTCATTGGAAAAAATTTGAACAGGCATTGATCTACTCCGTGGCAAAACCATTTCCGGGGCGGGTATATTCAGGACGGGGCGGGCTAAAAACATCAAGGATAACAGCGCCATCAGGGCCACCGATAACACCATGTTCAATACCGCCAGGGCTGCACCAAAAATCGCCTTTTTGAACGTGTATTTTTTCGCCATCTTGGATGCGAACTGCGCTTCCCTCAATCATAACGCCCCATTGTTCTTGCGGGTGGCTATGGATCGCGCCAACGGCATTTGGAGCGATGCGAACAACTGATAACATTGCTTTGTCACCCGGAAAAATACGGGTTGTGATGCCTTCGACAAGGGTGCGGGCAATGCCCTGTTCCATCGCGTCAATATTGAAAAAATTTGTCTCTTTTTGACTCATCATAGCCTCAGGGAAAAATGGGATAGATCGCCCAAATGAACGAGCCGTTTTGGGCTTAGAAAATAGTTTAGAGCTGCCACCTTAAAAGCAACTAAATTATTCTGGGGCTGGCAGAATGGTGAAATCAAGCAGATTCGTCAAACATCATTACCATTGTGTAGAATTTGTCATTGGTGATGGCGCCAAATGAGGATTTTTGACCCACTGAGCAGTAGTGTCATGTCCATCGGGCAGGCAGAATTTGGACCATGATCAACATCACTATTATCGCAAAAAAACAGCATTGACAGTGGCAACTCATCAAATGTAATAATATAACATATCACCCTTATAGGGGTGGTCGAGAGATTGATTTGATAAATCGATTATAGGCTGAAAACCAGGCTTGTTGAATTCATGAAAGTAAGAGAGTTGGGAAATGGCAATGATGCAAAAATGGGTTAAAGGTGTGAAGACAATCGGGTTATTCTGCGCCTCATTAGTAATACCAGTAGAAATGGTGATAGCTGATCAAAAACCAATTTCTGTGGTCGCGTCTATAAAACCTATCCACTCATTAGTTGCCGCGGTGATGGGCGATATTGGCACGCCGCACTTGCTTCTTGAGGCACCATCATCGGCACATCACTTCACCTTGAAACCGTCTCAGGCACGCAGTCTTCAGGCGGCAGATATTGTGTTCTGGGTTGGGCCAACGATGGAACAGCCGCTCACAAAAGCCTTGGCGACACTTGCACCGCAGGCTCAAACACTTCCATTGATTGAGAGCGCTGGTTTAGTTCTGATAAACTTTGATAAGGTCACGCCCGCGCATGAAAAACATGACCATGAAAAACATGACCATGAAAAACATGACCATGAAAAACATGACCATGAAAAACATGACCATGAAAAACATGACCATGAAAAACATGACAAGCATGACGAACACGCGAAACATGATGACCATTTGATTAACCCCCATATCTGGCTTGATCCGCAAAATGCGAAAATCATGCTTGGGGTTATTGCCGCCCGCCTTGCCAAGGCCGATCCGGAAAATGCCTCGACCTATGCTGCAAATGCAGACTCGATGGCAGCGCGTCTTGCAACTTTAGAGACGGATATTACCAGCCAGCTTGCGTCGTATTCAGCCGCTAAGTTTCTGGTGTTACATGATGCACATGTTTATTTTGAGCGCCGCTTTGGGCTGCGTAACTATGGAGCAATTACAACTGAACCTGACGTAATGCCCACTGCATCGCGGGTCAAAGCGTTAAGGGATGAACTCCGCGAGCACCGTTTTGACTGCATCTTCACTGAACCGTTTTTGGGACAAAAGGCAGTAGCGCTGATTGCTGAAGGTAGCAAGGTTAGCATCGGCACGCTGGATCCGATTGCAAGCAATCTGCCTGCTGGTGCCCAGCTCTATCCCGATCTTTTGATGAGCTATGCCAAGGCGTTACAATCCTGTTTTGGCGTGCATTAAAAAGGCGGCTGTGCGACGCGGTTCACATAAGCGGCTTAGCGCTGATCGGCAACGATCATATCAGCCGCCTTTTCAGCAATCATGATCGTTGGGGCGTTGGTGTTGCCCGACACTAATGTTGGCATGATTGACGCATCAACCACCCGCAGCCCGTCAATGCCATAAACGCAAAGCCTTTCATCAACAACATCACCTGTTTTTGCATCTGGCCCCATGCGGCAGGTTGATACTGGGTGATATAGAGTCACGCCAGTTTCGCGCGCATAGGCAAGGAGCGCATCATCGCTATCCAGATCTTTCCCTGGACGCATTTCAGCCTCGACAAGTGGTGCCATGTGATCACTTTGCATGATATCTCGGGCGATTTTCATACCCGCAACATGAACGCGGCAATCTTCGTCGCAGCTGAGATAATTTTGCTGAATTTCAGGTGCCATCATCGGGTCGGACGATTTGATATGAACTGAACCACGGCTTTCGGGACGAAGCTGGCAAGGACCGAAGGTCATGCCTGGGAATTTATCAAAAACACGTTTGGCAGGATTAGCAAAGCTGGCATGCGCAATATGATACTGAATATCTGGCCCTACCAAACCCTCGCGTGAGCGAACAAACCCGCTAAGCACACCGGCAGGAAGGCTAAGAAGGCCGCGCCGCGTCAATCCGTAACGCAGAATCTCGGTGGCAAGCCCGAGGCCATGGGCGTGATTGTTCAAGGAAATATTGCGCCGTAACCTCCATGATAGGCGTGAAATATAATGGTCGGTTAGATGGCTACCTACACCAGACAACTCATGTCGAACCTCGATTCCGTGACGGCGAAGGTGGTCAGGTGCGCCAATGCCTGATAGTTCGAGGATCTGTGGCGATTGAATGGCGCCTGCGGATAAGATCACTTCGCGCCCGGCTCTGAGGTGATGCGATTTGCCATGTCGATTGTAATGAACTCGGTCGGCGCGTTTGTCGGTAAGGCTGATTTTGGTAACATGCGCATGGGTGATGATACGCAGGTTTGGCCGTTTTCGAGCTGGCTGCAGATAGGCTTTTTTGGCGGAAAAGCGAAGCCCATTTTTCTGCGTAACCTGATAATAGCCAAAGCCCTCCTGAGTGGCGCCATTATAGTCATGATTGCGCGGATACCCCAGTTTTTCAGCTGCATCAATTACCATATCCAAAGCTTCATAACGCGTGCGAACCGCTGCCACATTCAATGGCCCACCAACGCCACGAAGGGCGCTGTCAAAGCTGTCGTCGCCATCGCTAAGCTGTTCGCAATTTTCGGCTTTGCGGAAATAGGGCAAAACATCATCATAAGACCAGCCAAGGTTGCCGCGCTGCGCCCAGCCATCATAATCAGCAGCCTGGCCACGAACATAGAGCATTGCGTTAATTGCTGATGATCCGCCAAGAACCTTGCCACGCGGAATGGCGATGCGCCGATTGCCGCTACTGTTTTCGGGTTCAGTTTCAAACATCCAATTCATTGCTGGATTGACCATTGTTTTAATATAGCCAGCCGGAATATGAATCAGCGGGTTAAGATCTTCGCCACCTGCTTCAAGAAGAACAACATGACAATGAGGGTTAGCGCTTAAGCGTGCTGCTAGCACACAACCTGCCGATCCGCCGCCAATTATGATATAATCGGGATGAATTTGATCAGATGACATGACTCAGCCCCTTTAAGTAAGACTTGTGATACCTCGTATCATAAGGGTGAATCCAGCGCAGGCCAGCGCAAAATGTACGATATGGCGAAAGGTTGTTTCACTGATACGGCGCCGCGCCATGTGACCGGCCTGTTGTCCGGCCACTGTGGGAATCAACATTAGTGCTGATAATAAAAGATTATCACCAACCGGAAAACCAGCATGTGAAATGCCAAGCCATAAGGCAACGTAGCCAAACGATAAAAACACCCCAAGAAGCATCGCAAGATCATCTTTTTTGATCTGCATCATCATAAATAATTGAATGCTTGGAAAAGAATACATTGCTGTCAAACTGCCAAGAATACCCGATACAATGCCCGCTGGAATGATCAGGTGGTTCATGGTTTTGGACGAAAGAGACCTATTTTGGAACTGGCCACGTGGAAAGCTAGATAAAATGGCGTGAAGCGCGATCATCAGCCCAATCAAAATACCAAGAAGACGGCTATCAATCGCCACCATCAATGGTGCACCAACAAGCATGACAAGGGTTGATGAGGTGATCAATGGCCAAAATTGTCTCAAAATTTGCCATTGCTTCCGGTTCAGCCAGATCTGTTGGATATTAGCAATGGTGATCGGTAAGGCAAGAATGGCCACAATTTCGGGAAGTGGCAGAACAAACAGCATTATTGGCGTTGCAATTAGCGGTAAGCCAAACCCCAATGCACCTTTAACAAAACAGCCAAGAAGCACCGCCATCAATACCGCCAGACCATCGGCGGATAAAAGACTATCGATGACCATTGCCGCCCATTCTGTTGTGGCCGCCATCCTGAAACTGCCCAAAATACGAACGCCATGCTTGCCTTTGCAGCAGGAACAGGCCTGAACCGATGATCAAAATCATAATATGACTTTCTTGGTATGATTGCAAAATAGACAGAGTTAAAATCGGCGGACGTGTGGTTTGGTTTTAAAGAGGACCAGGACAGGTTTTTGGATCGTGTTTGGCAATTGATTTGCAAGCTTAAAAAGCAAAACCTAGCATGAAAAGGATTGTCGGCTTAGAAAAATATGCGTAGCGTTTCCCGTCCTTATTAACAGGGAGCAAAAAAGGAGCTGTCGCCATCTTTGGATGTTGGAAAACAGCTAATATTGCGCCGCTTAATGGTGAATTTTTATGCGCAGATTATGCGTAAATCGCGAAAGTCTTTGATGATCACAGATTGTTATTTCTGGATTATATTATAATGGGCGGTGAAGTGATCTTGCTAATCATAGCTGGTGCATTTGCCGGTGGTTTTGCTAATGGCCTTGCGGGATTTGGCACGGGGCTATTTGCGCTTGGCTGGTGGTTGGCGGCGATGCCGCCGCTTGATGCGGTGATTACGGTTGTGATCTTGTCAATTGTCGGCGGTGTGCAAGGTCTTTATGCGGTTCGCAACTCTTTTGATTTTGGCGAGCAATTGCGATTTTTGTTACCAGCTTTGATTGGCGTCATGCTTGGTTATCTGTTTTTAGATGCGGTCAATATCATAATGCTAAAGCTATTGGTGGCTAGTTTGCTGATCCTGTTTGGCGGCTTTTTCACCTTTCGAAAAACGCTGCCAAAACTGACAAAACGCTATCTTGCTGCTGATGTTTTTGTCGGGTTTGTTGGTGGGCTATTTGGCATGATGGCGGGCATGTCAGGAGCGATATTGACGATGGGTTGTTCGCTTTATGATTGGAGCAAGGCGCGGCGCCGCGCACTAGTTCAGCCATTTAATATGATTGTTCTTGGCACTGTCTTAGCTCTGATGATATGGCGCGGGGTGATTGACTCAAGCATATGGCTTATTGTTGCGTTAGCCCTTCCCTTTTCGGTGATTGGTACGCAAACGGGTATTTTTGTTTTTCGCCGGTTGAATGATCGACAGTTTCAGCGGTTACTGATATGGTTGATTTTTGTTTCAGGCCTTGTGCTTTTGGGACGTGAACTCATTGCCAACATGTCTTCTGCATAGGGATTTTTGGCATCTATCATGATTATAACAGGCTTCACCAAGTCGTAAATCTGCTAAAATATGGAAGGGAATGGTTATGAGTGAAGTGCCAATGGGGAGCCGGGATGATGTTTTAACTGGCGGTGGTACCGGTGGTGTGACGAGTTCGCCAATGGCATTTCCAATTCCGGCTGAAGAGCTTGGTACTGTCTCAATTGTTCCTAACGGGTCCTTTGAGGCTGGCAGCTATCAAACATTTGTGCTGACCTATGTAGCTGGCAAATTCGGGATAGATGACTCCGGATCAATGCGGGTCTGTTTTCGATTTGCGAGTGATCAAACCCGCCCGCAATTTGAAGACCCAAAGGGACCAAACTATACCACGATCGAGGCGTCAAATAACGCGGTTCTGACATATCATTATGATCCAAAAGGCAATGTGCGGCCGTGGGACAGAACGCTGTATATCAAGGTTGTTCGCGGCTTTTTGCGCGAAGGGGACAAGATCACCATTACCTTTGGCGACCGATCAGGAGGATCACCTGGTATGCGGTTGCAAACATTCTGTGAAGATAGTTATGAATTTCACACCTTGATCGACCCTATTGCGACCTATTGTTATCAGCCGATGCCGGTGCAACCGGTGATCAAAATCATTCCTGGTGAGCCCGCCCGCTATTTGGCGGTGGCGCCGACAATCCGCGCGATCGATGAGAGCTTTTCGGTCAAATTCAAAGGCGAAGATAAATGGGGTAATCCATCCGACCAATGCGACATCCAGCTTTATCCGCGCGCTAGTCATCCAGTGCAAAATCTGCCCGATGTGATCAGCTTGAAACCGGGTGAATTTTTTGGTGTGATTGATGGGCTATCGGTTACTGATGCTGCGGATTTGCACATTGATTTTCTAGATGATGCTGACGCGGTGCTGTGCCGGACAAACCCGATCAGAATCGAGCCTGCGCCAATATCACGCCATTTCTGGGGTGATCTTCACGGCCAGTCAGAAGAAACAATTGGCACTGGCAGTGCTGAGGCTTATTTTGCCTTTGCCCGCGATTACGCATTTGTTGATGCAACTGGCCATCAAGGCAATGATTTTCAAATCACTAGTGATTTCTGGCTACAGCTTGACCAGCTATGCCAGAAATTTAATGAAGATGGAAAATTTGTTGCCATTCCGGGCTATGAATGGTCAGGCAATACTGGTCTTGGCGGTGATCGGAATATCTATTTCCCGAATGAAGGTCGAACCATCCGGCGATCATCGCATGCGCTGGTTAGCGATCATTCGGATATCGACACTGATTGCAATTCGGCCGAAGAATTATTCGCTGCCTTTGCTGAGCATGGTGAAGATGATGTGGTCGTGTTTGCGCATTGCGGTGGACGCTATGCCGATATCGAGCTGGCACATGATGGCCGGTTTGAAAAAGCCATGGAAATTCATTCAAGCTGGGGCAGTTTTGAATGGCTGGTGCAAGATGCTTTCCGGCTTGGCTATCGCGTTGGGATTGTTGCCAATTCGGATGGGCATAAAGGACGCCCGGGCGCCAGCTATCCGGGTGCGGCGCTGTTTGGCGCGGTTGGCGGGCTGACGTGTTTTTTGATTGATAGCCTAAGCCGTGAAACGATTTTAGAGGCAATCCGCAAGCGTCATCATTACGCCACCACTGGTGGTGAAAATGGCCGCCCGCTGATCACGCTTGATGCTGATTTTCCGCAAGGTGGCACAAAGTTTCATGATGATCCGCGGCATGGCCGCGACAAGGGCATGGCGGCCAATCAGGCGATCATGGGCGATATCGTTCATCTGCCATCAGGTGATCTGTCGATCAAGGTTGACATCCGCGCCAGTGTTGCCATTGAACGGGTCGATATTTTCAATGGATTAAACCTGATTGAAACAATCCGCCCTTATGCAAAAGAAGATCTTGGCAGCCGGATCCGCGTGGTTTGGGAAGGCGCTGAATATCGGGGGCGTTTCCGGCAGGTGATTTGGGATGGTTCGGCCTTTCTGTCTGAAAATGAAATCATATCGGCAAGCCCAATCAATTTTTTCAATAAGGATAAAACGCTGAATCAGCCGTCACCGGTTGAATTGAACTGGCGCGCTTTGACCACCGGCAATATTGGCGGTTTCGACATGGTTCTTGCCGATCCGTATAGCGGTACATTGAAAATTGAAACGCCATTGATCAAGGCTGGTGTGCCTTTAGAAGATATCGGATTCGAGGATGAGGTTTTCGATAATAGTGGGGTTTTGCCGCGCTATCTAAAGCTGTTCCGCCTTCCGACAATCAACCCGCATCAATCTATGCAGGTTGAACGTAGCATTTCATTGCAGCCGCAAGGCGATAACCCGATCTTTGTTCGGGTAACGTTGGAAGATGGCACCTTATGCTGGACAAGCCCGATCTATCTTTACCGCTAGTCAGGCCTTCCAGAAATTTTTGTAATTCACGGCCTTGGATTAAGATCCATAGGTGCATTTGCGCAAATATTCGGTCACTTCGGTTCGAGTGCTAAATTGGTTAAGGGTGCTGGCATGTATGGGCTGGCGCATCTGCAGCGAAATTGTATGGCCCATCTTTTTGCAGATTTCGCGAAACATCAAGGAATAGCCAAGCGTTACGCTGATCCGGCGCGCCATTTGATATAACAGCGAATTACGCCCATCAAAGTAAAATGGGATGGTCGTTGTGTCGGGAGCCTGCGCCAGCTTGGCGGCAAAGGTTTTCCAATCGGTATCAATGGCATTGCCAACAAGGTTTGGCGCCAGCGAAATGGCACCAGCTGGAAAAACGATTACCGCGCCACCATTTCTCAAATATTTTGCCGCATCGGCTCTTGTCTTTAAATTATTAGCCAGTGCAGCTTCGGTTTCGTCAAAATCAACAGGCAGAATTTTATCCATAACGGCTGGGGCCTGTCGAAGGACGCGATGTGTGATGATTTTGTAATCTTGGCGAACTTCGGCCATCAACGCGCAAAGTACCAGACCGTCAATCACACCATAAGGGTGGTTGGCAATAGCAAGCACCCGCCCAGTGGCCGGAATTGAGGTGGCAATGCCATTAACATAGCTTCGCGTCAGATCAATTGAAATATTGAGCCGTCCAAGCGCATCTGACCAGAAATTCTGCGGTGGCAAATCATCATTCACATAGTCAAAATAGATTTTACGGATGCGTGGTTGTCCGGTGATTTTCTCGATTGACCGGATGAAATGGTTGGACACCATACCCAATTCCCCATTTGCAAAGGAAAAAATCGGGTGCAAATCTGTGGATTGAGACGCGTTCGGTCGCATGCGCAGTGGGGTCCCTGAAAACCTGACGAATGTGACCTAAAGATAGCAGTTTTGTGGTGCAATGACAGCAGCAATTTGGTGTTACATCAGCAAAAATCAAAATTTACATAGAATCAGTTCGGCCTAAGTGCGGGCATTGCCTGAGATGCCACGCCGCATATAATTCAGTCATGGCCTATATAAATTCGTTTTGCCAGATTTATTGGCAATGAGTGCTAGACAGCGAATTGCCGCAATAGACTGGTCGGGAAAACAATGAAATTTTTACTTGATAAAGATTATGGCGTTAACTCACGAATTGGGGTGCCAGCGATCATCGCCTCGACAGCTTCTAACGTTTCGCCATAGAAAATATGCATCGTTTCGCGTGTGACATAGCCGATATGTGGTGTCATCAAAAGATTGGGCGTATTGCGAAGCGGATCAGTGGCCAAAACTGGCTCATGGTCGTAAACGTCAATCGCGGCACCAGCAATTTGTCGGTTCGCCAGCGAATTTGTCAATGCCTTCATGTCAACGATGGGCGCGCGCGATGTGTTGACCAGATAGGCATCGGGTTTCATCATGGCTATTTCTTCTGCGCCAATAAGATGGCGAACACGCGCTGATAGTTTTAGATGAATCGAAATAAAATCAGAACTGCGAAAAAATGTGTCACGATCAACATAAGAAACCCCAACCTCATCACACCTTTCTTTAGTCAGGTTTTGCGACCAGGCCTGAATTTCCATGCCAAAGGCCTTGGCATAACCAGCCAATTGCGCGCCAAGCCTGCCAAGCCCCAAAATGCCAAGTCGCGCACCACGAAGATCACGGCCAAGATGCGTTTGCCAGCCGCCCTCACGCATCGCTGTTGCGCTGGCAAAAATTTGTCGTGCCTGCATTGCGATCAAGGTGAAGGCAAGTTCGGATGTAGCATGACCCGGCGAACCGGTGCCGCTAACCATCAAGCCGCGCGATTTAGCAGCGTCAATATCAAGCGCGGCGTTCCGCATACCGCTTGTTACAATGCCTTTCAGATTTGGCAACTGGTCCATCAGCACAGCATCAATGGGCGTGCGTTCGCGCATCATGCAGATGATGTCATAGGGTTGTAACCTCTCGACAAGGGCGGTGCCAGTAATGGTGTTATGGAATGTATCAATGGTCACGTCGACCCCAAGCCTGTTCCAGTCACAACTGTCCATTGCGCATTCGAGCCAATCATCTAAAATTGCTATTTTCATAGTCTTGATCCTTTTGATTTTTTGGTTTGAAATGGTCACTGAGATGGTTTGACATTGTCGGTTATGAGATTGTGCTTTTTGGCAAAGGCAATCACAAACGGAAGCCCAAGGAATACCATCATCACCCTGATGGTGTGATGGAAGGCAACAAAAGCAACATCAAATCCGAAAATCAAAGCGAGTAAAGTCACCTCGTAAAGGCCGCCCGGAACAAAAGCCAAAAGCATTTTGATGAAATCGACACCAGTTAATTCCGATAATCCGTAGGCTGTGATGCCATAAGTGCCAAGTACGATGAAGGAATTGACAAGCGCATCACGCAAATAAACCGCAAGCTCGACAAATGGCACGCGGGCAAGGCGCGCGCCAACCGATCCGCCGATGGCAACCTGTGCCAGAATAACAAATTCACTGATGCGAGGTATCTCGACAAAGCCAAGGATATGTAGCGCTGAGCTAATCATTAATGGCCCAATAAGTTGCGGCATTGGGATGTGCAATAGCCGCGCGATCGGCAAGCCACAAATGGCAATTGCGATAAAGGAGAACAGTGTTTTGATATCAAGGCTGACGATGCTTGGCATGGCTTGCAGCGCCATATTTGATGCGGTGACAGCAGCCTGACCCTCAACCAAGGCCAGAATGAAAGGCGTTGAACAAAATACCAGAGCAACACGAACCAGATGGAACAGGGCGACGACATAATCTTTTTCCACCAGATCTCGGCTAATGGTGATCACTTCGGCCTGCCCACCTGGAATACAGCTTAGCAGCGCCATGATGAAACTATATCTGCGGATTCGCATTAAATAGAAAAGACCAACAAGCGTTGCCAAAATCGTGGCCAGGAACATGGCGGCAACGGTAATGCCTGACGATCCAATATGGGCTAAAATATCGGGTCGGAAATTGGCGCCAATAAGGGTGCCAAGTCCAAGAATAACCGGCACAAAAACCCAGCGCGGAATACCAACGCGCGAACGAAGCGGCGGAATGAGCCCGGCAATAACCCAAACGCCAAACAAGCTGCCTAGCAGAAATGGCGCTGGCAGGCCAAAAATCTTAAAAACATGGCCGGTAAAAAAGGCGATGCTTGAGGTGACAATTATATTTTGAATATCCGACAGCACGGGCCGCATGGAAACTCCTAAAGGTGGGGTGGATTGGGCTGATGGCAGCCCCAGTTGGTTTTGGACGTGTAATTGACTAGTCCATATTGTCCTTATGCCCAGATGCGATGAGTTGTAACCGCGCTTTGACCGCATTTTGAAGATGGGTGCTGGCGGCCTGTTTGGCGGCGATGGGGTCGTGCGTCTGGATGGAATTGTTGATCGCGTCATGTTCGGCACCAATTTCACGAACCCGCTCAGCAAGGCTATAGGCGGTTGGACCAAGAAGCACCATCAAGATGCTAAGACGCTGCAAGGTTTCAACCAGAAAGGAATTGTGGCTTGCAAGGGCGATGGATTGATGAAACTGGCCGTTCAGCTTGGCAAGGGTTGCTGGGTTGGTGCCATCATTGACGAGAATTGATTCTTTGGCGCGGATTTCGGCAATGAATTCGCGTTCGGCAGGGCTTGCTTGCGCAGCCGCCAATTCAGCCGCCATTGACTCTAGCTTGGCGCGCAATTGATAAAGCGCGTGAATATCCTGATAGCCAAGGGTGCGAACACGAAGCCCACCATCATTACTAATCGATAAAATCCCCTCGGCTTTTAATGCTGACATGGCTTCGCGAAGTGGTGTACGACTAACGCCAAGCTGCTGGCCAAGGTCAACTTCCTTTAGCCGTTCACCAGGCGCAATATCGCCAGCGGTAATGGCTGCAATCAGAATATGCCTGATTCGCGATGTTGCTGCCAAATTGCCACCATGATTATTTTGGACTGTTAGGTCATGTGCCGCCCAGTTGGTTGACATTGCCGCCTCCTATTTCCTATATTGTATGCAAATGTATGCAATAGATCAAGGCGCCCCAATGTTAGATAGCAACAGTCAGCCTTTATTTGAAAAATCATGGGATATAGTAATTATTGGTGGAGGGAATGCCGGGTTGTGCGCGGCTATTACTGCAGCTGAGCGTGGTTGTTCAGTGTTGGTTATTGAAACTGCGCCACGCGAATTCCGTGGTGGAAATACCCGGCATACTCGGAACCTTCGTTCGGTCCACGACGAGCCAACAGATGTTATGACAGACCGCTACACATTTGAGGAATACTGGGATGACCTCATGAGGGTCACCAAGGGTGTTACAAATGAACCGCTTGCAAAACTAACCCTAGAAAGCTCACAAGCGCTAATGGAGTGGTTAATTGAGCGCGGTGTAAGATTTCAAAAAGCCTTGTCAGGTACATTAAATTTAAACCATACCAATGCGTTTTTTCTTGGGGGTGGCCGAGCAATGCTTAACAGTCTCTGTCGATTTGCAGAGTCAGTTGGCGTTAATTTTGTTTATGAGGCTGAAGTAACCGATATTTTGCTTGAAAATGGTTTTTGTGAGTCCGTGGACGTTACATGGGAGGGGCAGTCGTACCGAGTTAGATGCAAGCAGCTTATCACTGCATCGGGTGGCTTTGAAGCTGACCTTGATTGGCTTGCAGAAGGTTGGGGTGATGCGGCAAAGAATTTTCTCGTTCGAGGCACGCCTTATAATAAAGGCAAAGTGTTGCGCGTGCTCCTGGATTGCGGCGCGCAGCCTGTTGGCTCACTTGACCAATGCCATGCAGTGGCGATTGACGCACGCGCGCCAAAATATGATGGTGGTATTGCTAGCCGTGTTGATGGGGTTCCCTTTGGAGTAGTGCTCAACAAGAGCGCCAAGAGGTTCTATGATGAGGGTGAAGACTTTTGGCCAAAGCGCTATGCGATCTGGGGTCGTTTGGTGGCGAGTCAACCCGATCAGATTGCGTATGCAATTGTTGACTCTGAAGGGGTTGAGCGGTTTATGCCTTCGGTCTTTGCTCCAATTGCTGATGATACAATTGAGGGGTTGGCAAGCAAGCTTAGCATCGACCCAGTGGCGGCGAAGAACACTGTTGATGCGTTTAATGCAGCCTGTCCTGATGGCCCGATTGACCAAATGAGTCTTGATGGTAAGGCGACAAAAGGTCTGACTCCCGAAAAATCCAACTGGTCAGCACCAATCAGCAAACCGCCCTTTTTTGGCTACCCTTTGCGGCCTGGAATTACCTTTACCTATATGGGGGTTGCGGTAAATGATAGGGCGCAGGTTTTGATGAAAGATGGCAAACCAGCTGCAAATCTATTCGCCGCTGGTGAAATTATGGCAGGCAATGTTCTTGGACAGGGTTATTTGGGAGGAATTGGCATGACAATTGGCGGTGTTTTTGGCCGTATTGCAGGAGCGGAGGCAGCGCGTGTCCTTAACCGATAATATCGAAGCTGACGGGTTTGATCTCAAATCGTTTCTCGACCCAGAAGCGGCTGGTGAAGTCATTCGGGTGATGCAAATTTGCAATGCTTGTCGCTATTGCGAGGGGTTTTGCGCGGTGTTTCCGGCAATGACCCGCCGCCGGCAATTTGACGAGGGCGATGTCGGTTATCTTGCCAACCTATGTCACAATTGTGGGGCTTGCTATCATGCGTGCCAATATGCGCCGCCGCATGAATTTGGCGTGAATGTGCCGCAAGCGCTTGCCGCTGCGCGTAATGACAGCTATGCGGCCTATGCTTGGCCAGCGCCTTTGGCGGGTCTGTTCAGACGCAATGGCCTGTTTGTCACGCTTGGCGTGTCTGCTGGTTTGGCGCTAACGGTTGGGTTGATGCTGGCGATGATTGCGCCACAGCTTTTCTGGGGTGTTCATTTGGGTGAGGGCGCTTTTTATCGAATCATGCCGCATACGATGATGGCCGCGGTGCCCTTGGCAATTTCGGCATTTGTTGTGGTTTCATTTGTTATGGGGTGGCGGCGTTACTGGCGTCATACAGGGGCTAAATGGAGCGGGTTTCCCGATCTTGTGGATGCGGTCAAAGCCGCAGCAACGCTTCGCCATCTTGGCGGCGATACGTCAAGCGGGGTTTTGTCTGGGCCGGGTTGTCCGACAGGCGATGACGGATCAAGCAATGCGCGGCGTATCTATCATCAATTGACGATGTATGGATTTTTGCTGTGTTTTGCCGCAACGTCGGTTGGCACGATTTATCATTATGGCTTTGGCCGTGAGGCACCATATGGCTATTTTGAACTACCAGTGGTTTTGGGCACAGTTGGTGGGATCATCTTATGTATTGGAACTGCTGGGCTGTTTGTTGAAAAGCGGCGCTTGCATCCGTCGGTTCGCCATGATGAAGGGCTCGGCATGGATTACGCATTTATCGTGTCACTGTTTTTTGTCAGCTTTACCGGCCTGTTATTGCTGGCGGTGCGCGAGACCAGCTTTATGGGTGTGACGCTTGCTATTCATCTTGGTGTTGTCTACGGCTTTTTCCTGATTTTGCCCTTTTCAAAATTTGTTCATGGGCTGTATCGCTTTGCCGCATTGATTGCCAGTGCTGGTGAGGCACGCCGCAGCTAGCCACCATCAATAGCCAAATGTTTGCGAGATAACCTTGGCCGATTCAACCAAAAGGCTGCGCCGTGCCATTGCATCATCAAGACCGAACCGCTGTTTTGGGCCATGCATGGCAAGCGCCGCCACATAACGACGTTGCGAATCCAGAACCGGTACGGCGATGGCGATCATGCCCTCGTGAAATTCTTCCATATCCAGCGCGTAGCCATTTTTGCTGACCCGCTGTAATTCATCTTCAAGCGTGTCAATGCTCGTATGGGTGCAGTTGGTATAGGCGTGCAAATCCAAACTTGCCAAAAGGATGCGCCGCTTTGCCGCCGAAAGATTGGCAAGATAGGTTTTGCCGCTTGCCGTACAATGAAACGGCACGTGCGTTCCCACAGGAAGCAAAATCCGAAAGGGCCAGTTGGTTTCGACGCGGTCGGCATAGATCATGCCTTTGATTTCAGGCCTAACAAAATTGACCGTTTCGCCTGTTTCGCGAGCGATAGTCTGCAAAATTTGATGGCGCGTGGTTTGGCCAGCGGCATGTTGGGTCAATCCCCCCGCAAGCCTGAGAAGACGCTTTGTCGGATGCAGGCGTCGTGTCTGTTTCACTAGATAGCCCTCGGCAATCAAGGTTTGACATAATCGGTGCAGGCTTTGTTTTGGCCAATCAAGCTGTTCATTGATTTCGGTTGGGGTCAGCGGCCGACCCGCATCGGC
>JAFMNI010000153.1 GCA_017859295.1 Candidatus Puniceispirillum sp.
TGGCAAATTTTGCCGCGATTGCCAAGGCATCATGGTCAAGGCCTGTGGCAAAACCGGCTTGGGCCAGCATTTCGGCCACCGCCTCGCTTGCCACATTTCCGGCAGCCCCGGGCGCATAGGGGCAGCCGCCAAGCCCGCCAACCGACGCATCAAAACAACGAATCCCATAGGGCAGGCTAGCCGCAATATTGGCAAGTGCCTGCCCACCGGTATCATGGTAATGGCCAGCAAGATAAGCACCTTCAACCGCACGAACACATTGATCAAGAAGCCTTTGGATCGCTGGCGGTTTTGCCATGCCAACCGTATCGCCAAGCGAGATTTGATAGCAGCCCATATCCATCATTCTGGCAGCAAGATCAGCCACAATCTGCGGGTCGGTATCGCCATCATCAGGGCAGTGGACAACCATACTGATATAGCCGCGAACCGGTATTTTATGCGCCGTCGCTGCCGCCATGACCGGCTGAAACCGATCCAGACTTTCGGCAATTGAGCAATTGATGTTTTTCTGGCTAAAGCTTTGCGATGCGGCGGCAAAGATGCCAATCGAGTTAACCCCTGCGGCAAGCGCGCGCTCAAAGCCAGTCATATTTGGCACAAGCGCAGCATAGGACACGGATGGCAGCCGGTCTATCGCCGCCATGACAGCCGCACCATCCGCCAGTTGCGGCACCCATTTCGGGCTGACAAAACTGGTCGCTTCGATATCGGCAAAACCACATTTTGACAAAAGATTGATCAAGGCAATTTTGGCAGCGGTGGGAATGGAAAGCGGTTCATTTTGCAGCCCGTCACGCGGACTCATCTCAAAAATACGAACGCTGTTTTGGGTCACTTTAATTTTCCATTTGGTTATGGCATGCGCTTGAGGCTAACATGGCAATCCAATAATCAACGGCCAATCGCCGCCGCCATTTTTGGCGCCGCTTCAAGCCACCATCCTGTTTGACCCACCATCGGAGCATTTTTCCATGAGTAAAATCAATATTGAATTTACCCTTTTTTCGGCCTTTTATTCGCCATTGATCTCAACCATGACTGGCGGTTTTCTGAAAGAAGAAGGGCTGGATTTCGAATATACGGTTTCCGCACCGGGCGTGACCGCCATTACCGCGCTTGATAACGGTACCGCCGATGTTGTTCAATCGACCCTTAGCCAGGGCTTTAACACCTTGAATAAGGGCGGTGTGCCAGCTTGTGTTCATTTTGCACAGATCAATGAGATGGACGGGTTTTTCCTGACCGGCCGCGATGCCGATCCGGCATTTAGCTGGGACAAGCTCGAAGGCGCTGAAGTCTTGGTTCACCATGGTGGCCAGCCAATGACGATGTTTAAATATGCCTGCTATAAAGGCGGGGTTGATATCAATAAGATCAAGATTATCGATGCTGGCAATGGCGGCGAAATGGACAAGGCATATCGCGCCGGAACCGGTCAATATATCCACCAGCAAGGCCCAGCCCCACAACAGCTAGAGGCTGATGGTGTTGGTCATGTTGTCACCGCGCTTGGGCCGACAATTGGCCCTTGCGGATTCTCCAGCCTTGCGGCCAAACCAGAATGGCTGAAAACCGATGAGGCCAAGGCCTTTACCCGTGCCTATATCAAAACCCGCAATTATATGAATGACACGCCTGCGGCCGAAATTGCCCGCGCGGAAAAGCCATTATTCCCGAATATTGATGAGGCCGTTCTTGCCGATTGCATTGGCACCTATCAAAAAATGGGGGTCTGGACACGCCATATTGATATTACCGATGCTGGCTATGAGGCGATGCTGGATATCTTTGAATATGATGGCATGCTGAAAACCCGCTATGCCTATGATCAGGTATGCGCCAAGCCGCCAATTGTCTAACCGACCAATTGCCTAACCCACTTATTTTGGGGCGGGTCATTTAAACCAAAATATCAGGGGCTAAGCGGCTGCTTTTTGGCATGCGCTTGGCCCTGTTTTCCAAGTGCGATAAACCGCTTCATAAATGGTTTTGTTTGATCATCGCGCCGCACCGCCGCATAAAGCTGGCGCGTGAGGCCATTTTTGGTGACCGGCTTTGTAACAAGCCCGCCATCAATATCGGCCGAGCGAATAACCCAATCAGGAAGCACCGCCACCCCCCTATTTGCCCCCACCAGCATTAGCATCACCGCGGTCAGTTCAACCTGCCGGATCAATTTCGGTTCAATCTTGGCCGGAATCAAAAGCTGGCTGAAAATATCGAGCCGCGTACGTTCAACCGGATAGGTGATCAGCGTCTGATCGGCAAAATCAGCAGCGTCAACATAGTCTTTTTCGGCAAGCCGGTTGGTTTTCGCCGCAAGGAATGTTGGTGCATAGGGGAATAGCTGGTGAAATTCGACCCCGGGAATATCTTCAGGGTCTGACGAAATGACAACATCAACCTCTTCATCGGCCAATGCTTTTAACGCGCGAAACGCCAAGCCCGGGCGAATATCAATATCAACATCGGGAAAATCTTGACGAAACAGGTTGAGAACCGGAAACAGCCATTCAAAACAGGCATGACATTCAATCGCGATATGCAGCCGGCCGGCCTTTCCATTTTGCAAATTATCAAATTCAGCTTTCAACAAATCGATTTCGGGCAAAATACGCTCGGCAGCGCGCAAAAACCGCAAGCCTTCGGCCGATAGCCGCATCGGTTTGGTGTTTTTGACAAATAGATCGACCCCAAGCTGGTCGCGGATGGCCTTGATCTGATGCGATAGCGCTGATTGCGTAATATGCAGCTGTTCAGCCGCTTGCGCTACCGATCCGGCGGCATGAATGGCCATGATGGTTCGCAAATGACGAAGCTCGATGTTCATGAATATCTCTCATAAAGTTTATGATTATTATGAATTTGTTTCACAAATATATTTCTGGCACAAATGATGTCAGTAAACAAGTCCAGATCATTTGCCAGTTTCGAGGATATAACAATGGGTCATAAGCCCCCCAAAATTTCATTTGAATTTTTCCCGCCAAAATCGCTTCAGGCGAGTTTCGATTTATGGGAGTCGCTAAATGTTCTGGCGCCACTTAACCCCGAATTTGTGTCTGTCACCTATGGGGCGGGTGGCACAACGCGCCAGCTCACCAAAGAAATGACCGAAGCCATTGGCAAAAGCTATGGCTTGGATGTTGCCGCGCATCTGACCTGCGTCAATGCCAGCAAGGCCGAAACATTAGCCATTGCAAAAAGCTATGTTGATGCGGGGGTCAAACAGATTGTCGCGCTTCGCGGTGATGCCCCAAAGGGAAGCGCAGGTTTCTGCCCGCATCCCCAAGGATTTGCCGATTCCGTTGATCTTGTTGCCGGCCTTGCCGCTACCAATATCAAAACCATTCATGTTGGAGCTTATCCCGAACCCCATCCCGAAGCCAGCAATGCCAATGCCGATATTGACTGGCTAAAGCGCAAAATTGACGCTGGTGCCACCTCGGCAATCACCCAGTTCTTTTTCGATAGTGAGATCTTTTTACGATTTCGTGATCGCTGTGCCAAGGCGGGGATTCATGTGCCAATCATCCCGGGCATTCTGCCAATTGAAAATTGGGATAATGTCAAACGCTTTGCAATGCGCTGCGGGGCCAGCATTCCGGCAAGCCTTGACGCCGAATTTAATATGGCCAAACGTAATGAGGTTGAAGATATTCTGTCGGTTGTTGTCGCAACCGATATTTGTTCTGATCTGATGGATCACGGCATTGACCAGTTTCATTTCTACACATTGAACCGGCCTTATCTTACGCGCGATGTCTGTCTGGCACTTGGAATTGTTCCTGATGCCAAATTGGCACTTGTTGCCTGATTGAATCCTGTCGCCTGATTAAAACTTGTTGTCTGATTGCGGCTTGTTGTCTGATTGCTGCGCGGGACTGGCACGCTTCACCCAAAACCGGTGCGCTTATCATTCAGCTTTACTAAATGCCAAGATGCAGCTTTGGTTTCCAGAATGGGCGAAACAATTCAATTTTTGGACAGCGATCCATCACGACCTTAAGGCCAGCCTCTTCAGCAAGCCACGCCGCATCATGATCAATAACCCCGATTTGTCCCCATAGCACTTTTGCCCCAATATCGATGGCCTGCTTGGCAATATCATATAAATCTTCTGGCTTGCGAAACACTTCGACCATATCCACTGGCCGATCGACCGCGGCAAGGTTTGGGTAAACCTTCAGCCCCCGTATTGTTTCAAGGCC
>JAFMNI010000154.1 GCA_017859295.1 Candidatus Puniceispirillum sp.
CGGTTTACAGCGCGACGGTGCTGGCATGGCTTGCTGATAATAGTGGCAATCTTGATGGAACCGTTGATTTTCTTGATCGGCGGCTTGCCGATATTGCCCGCATTCCCAAAATCACCAAACCGGTGCGTTCCGTCATTTCGGCTGGTGAGCGGATTGCCAACAGTTTGATGCAGGGTTTGGCCAAACGCCATTCACGCTAGCCATTACGGTTACCTGGTTAGGATCAGACGGCATCGTGATGGGTTGGGGCTAACCATGGGTTAAGGCCTTGCCCGCCGCGCATTGGACATTGCCAAGAAAACCGGTATAACGCGGGAATAAAGGTGGTTGTAACCGCCGCCAGATTTGTAGATCAGCGCCATCGGGTGGTGATTGCCAAGAGGAGCCTCGATGCCAATTAGAGTACCTGATAATCTGCCCGCGCTTGAAGCGTTGCATGCTGAAGCTGTTGATATCATTCCGCAACAGCAGGCGGTCAGTCAGGATATCCGGCCATTGCGGTTGCTGCTGCTTAATCTGATGCCGAAAAAACGCGATACCGAAATCCAATTTGCCAGATTATTTGGCAATTCGCCGCTTCAGGTCGAAATGATCTTGATGACAACGGCAAGCTATACGCCGCGCAATACGGAACCGGGCTATTTACGTCGGTTTTACCGCCAGCTTGATGATGTGCGGGATGATTATTTTGATGCGCTGATTGTCACTGGTGCGCCGGTTGAAACCTTGCCATTTGAGGCTGTGACCTATTGGTCTGAATTGACCGAAATCATGGAATGGTCGCGCACCCATTGTTTCCGCAGGCTTGGCATTTGCTGGGGCGCGCAGGCGCTGTTATGGCATTTTCACCAAGTGCCGAAATATGAAATTGGGGCAAAGCTTTTCGGCATTTTCGAACATGGGTTAAGCGATGTTTCGGGTCGGTTGATGAATGGTTTTACCGACCGCTTTCCGATGCCAGCGTCACGTTATACGATGAATCGAAGCGAAGATCTGGCAGCGGCGGGACTAGATGTTCTGGCCGAAGGCGGGTCATGCGGTGCCGGTATGGTTCGTGATTCGGTAACCGGTGATCTGTTTGTGTTTAATCATCTTGAATATGATGCCACAACGCTTGGTGATGAATATCAGCGCGATGTTGCCGCGGGGCTAAAGACGGCTTTGCCGGAAAATTACTATCCGAATGATGATCCCACGCTGCCGCCAATCAATAATTGGCGGCCTTTCGCCTTTTTGCTGATGGCCAATTGGATCAATGATTTGTATCAGGCAACGCCATTCGACCTGACCAGCCTTGGCAAGACATAACAAGCGGCCGTTCTGGGCATGTTTATTCGGGCGTGATTAGACCGGCTTGATTTGCCGGTTTGTATGGCCCATTTTGCGGCCCGGTTTGGCCTCGGCTTTGCCATAGAGATGAAGATGCAGCCCGCTTGTGCTGGCAAGCGTATCAAGGCGAGCCATATCCTCACCAAGAAGATTATCCATTTGCCATTGCCCATAGCAATTGGTGCTTCCCAAAGGCATGCCAGCAACAGCGCGGATCAATTGGGTAAATTGACTATTGGCGCAGCCTTCGATGGTCCAGTGGAATGAATTATGCGGCCGCGGTGCTATTTCATTGAATAAAAGACGATGATCGTCCGTGACAAAAGTTTCCAATGCCAAAAGACCAGTAACATCAAGCGCTGTGGCCAGCTTTTGAATGGCATTTTGACCATCGTCGATGACCGCTGCTGGCAGGTCGGCCGGTGCTACGGATCGGGCTAGAATACCGTCTTTATGTTCATTCAGGCTTGCCGGAAAATGCGCGATGCTGCCATCGGCAGCGCGTGCAATCAAAAAGCTTGCCTCGGCACGAAAAGCCACCATTTCTTCAAGAATGGCATCATTTGTGCCAAGCACGGCAAAACCAGCGTCAAGATCATCATTTTGGGAAAGCCGGATTTGGCCCTTGCCATCATAGCCAAGCTGGCAGGTTTTCAGCACCCCATCGCCGCCTAATTCGGCCATTGCATGATGCAGATCGGCGGCATTGGTGATGTGCCAGAAAGCGGGCGTTTCAATGCCAAGATCGCGAGCAAGCGTCTTTTCGCGAATCCGGTGTTGAGCGGTATGAAGCGCGGCCTCACCCGGGCTGGCAAGACAATGTTTGGCCAGAAAGGCCATCGCGCTTGCTGGTACATTCTCAAATTCACTTGTAACCGCGTCAATTTTGCTGGCAAAGGCGGCAAGCGCCACTAGATCATCATAGCCAGCTTCGGTACAATCATGCGCGATATCACCGGCAGGGCTGTTTGTGGCGTCAGGGGCAAAAATATGGGTTCGAAAGCCAAGCTGGCTGGCAGCAATCACCAGCATCCGCCCAAGCTGTCCACTGCCAAGAATGCCAATGGTTTTTTGCGGTGCGTATGGCAATGGATTATTCCGGCGCTTCGGCAACATTATCGGTCTGGCTTTGCCGCCATGCGATAATTCTTTGGCCAAGATCAGCATCGGACAGGGCAAGAATCTGCACCGCCAGCAACGCCGCATTTTTTGCGCCAGCAACGCCAATGGCGAGGGTGCCAACCGGAACGCCAGCAGGCATCTGCACGATTGATAATAGCGAATCCATGCCTTTCAGCGCCGCCGATTCAACCGGAACACCAAGAACTGGCAAATGCGTATGAGCCGCAATCATCCCGGGCAAATGCGCCGCGCCGCCAGCACCAGCAATGATCACGCCAAAGCCGTTTTCATGCGCGGTTTCGGCAAATTTGGATAACCGTGCCGGTGTGCGATGCGCCGAGATGATTTTCACCTCATGCGCCGCGCCAAACTGATCAAGAATATCAGCAGCGGCTTTCATGGTTGACCAGTCAGACTGGCTTCCCATACAGATGGCGATGCGGGCTAGCGATGATTTTGCGGTCATGGAATTCTCGATTTACGTCTTGAAATGGTCACGTCTTGAAGGGGCTGGTACAAGTCAGATGATTGCAGGCCGGCACTATCAACGGCGATCAGTCTGCTTGATTTATCACCATCAGGCAATGATATCTGGCAAAATCCGGCTTCGTAATTTGGCCATTTCGTCCTTCAGCACAAGTTTGCGCTTTTTCAGCCTTTGTAGCTTTAGCTGATCAAACGGCAAAACCTCACCAAGCCGTTCAATCACCGAATCAAGATCGCGATGTTCGCTCTCCATCATGGCGATCTGGTTTTGAATATTGCGTTGTAGGTCGTCGGAGTCTTTGTCCACATACCGCTCCTTTGCGTCATGTGCCAATCTGGCTGCCTTATGGTAATTCGGACATGTTTGAGACCTGTTCTTCGGTCTGTGTTGATCCGCCAGCCTTTTCAATGGCGGCGTTCAGGTCATCTTGCCGGCAAAGGCCCAGCATCGCCGGATGTTTTGCCGTGATATTGGCAATATTCCAATGTGACCGGTCACGGATCTTGGCGATGGTTTCCTTGGTTGTGCCAATTAATTTGATGATTTGCGAATCTTTCAATTCAGAGTGATGTTTTACAAGCCACATGATGGCGTCAGGCTTGTCGCCACGGCGTGCCACTGGCACATAGCGCGGGCCTTTGGTGCGCCGATTCGGTGTTGGCAAATGCGAAGATGCCAAAACCAGAACCGCTGTGTGATCAGCTTCGCAACGATCAAGCTCGGCGCGGGTCAATTGTCCGTTCAAAATCGGGTCATAACCTTGAATGCCAACGCCAGCTTCGCCATCGGCAATCGACTGAACCTCAAGCGGATGAAGATTACAAAAGGCACCAATCTGGTCAAAAGACAGCGCGGTGTTATCAATCAGCCATACGGCGGTGGCTTTTGGCATCAATAGTTGTGTCATATGTCTTACCTATTGCCGCCCCGGCGCGCTCCGTAAAAATGATGGGCGAGTCAGGTGCGTTTCATTCGTTGAGATTAAGAGAAAACGTATCCCCTGTATAAAGGGGATTGCGTAATATTGCAAAGCCTGCCTTCCCCGAAGCGTCGAAAAAGTGCAAATTAGGGGGAAAACAGCCGTGAAAAAGGCCGTGGAAAAGGTGATGAAAAGCAGGAGCGGGTGATGGATGATGAATTAGACCGGTTAAAGCCAGCCGGATTGCCAGCCGATAAGCAACGCTGGAACATCGAGGATTTACAGGCCTATGTCGCGGCGATGCAGGCCGAAATCACGCATGTTGAATCGCTGATTGCTGAAAAAAACAAGGTT
>JAFMNI010000155.1 GCA_017859295.1 Candidatus Puniceispirillum sp.
CTTTCGGACACCCTGCGCAAGCGCACTCACTGTGGCGTCCTTTTGCGGTTCCAACCTATAGCGTTTCAGCACTTCATCGAGCTTTGAACGTAAGTCCGGCGTGTCCATTAAACTAAGCGCGTCGGCACCACGATTATTCGCAATAGCCAAGGCAATCATTAAATTTTCTTCGACTGTCATCGAATGGAAAACTTGAGATACTTGAAAAGAACGAGAAATGCCCGCATGTGTTATTTTGCGCGTTCCAAGACCGACTAATTCAGTCCCTTCAAATTTTATGCTGCCTTCTGTTGGCGCAAGATACCCTGTAACCATGTTTACAAAACATGTTTTACCAGCTCCATTTGCACCGATAATACCAACAATCTCACCTTGAGAGATGTCAACATTGATGTCTTTTGCAGCAACAACTGCTCCAAAGGTTTTGAGCAAGTTGCGAACCTGCAGGATTGAAGAGCTATTTCTCATTTTTCTTCCCTCCCAACTTCTCAATCAAACTCCATATTCCTCCGGGTAAGAAGAAAATGATTGTTAAGAACGTCGCGCCCATAATCAGCTGCCAAGCCTGCGGTGCCAATTCAAACGCATAAGTTCTGAGGACTTCAAAAACCAGAGACCCTATAAATGGTGCAATAACACTGCCCGGGCCTGACAAAATAGTAACAAAAACGAGCTCACCAGATACGGTCCAGTTAATCATTGACTCCGGGTCTACTTGTCCCAGAGACATCGCCATTAGCGCACCCGCACCACCAGCCAAAATCGTCGATATGGTATATTTCAAATGGATTGCGTGAGCGACCGAAAAACCCAGATACTCAACGCGTATCTCATTGTCTCTGATGGCAGTGGTTAGTTTACCAAAGGTCGTTTTCAGATAGAAATTCACCGCAAGTGCTGATGTTAAACCGACAAGTGTGATGATCACAAACAATGGATATTTTGTCTCGGGCGAAAGCCCGAAGATGGTTGACGCCGAGATTGCAAAGCCATCCGTCGATCCCAAAGATTCAGTTTTTACCACAATGCCAAACAGCACCATCGATATCGCTGTGTTGAGCATCGCAAAGAAAATGTCTCGGTAGTTTCGCATGATGAAGCCGATTAAAAAACCAGCGACGCCCGCAACAATAGCACCTGCCATCAGACGGAGAAACACGTCAGAAACGCCCAATTTGCTGTCGAGGATCGCAACGGCATACGCTCCCAACCCAAAATAGAAAGCATGGCCAAAAGAGACCAATCCTGTGCGCCACAACACCATGAGACCAAGGATCGCAAGCGCCCTTGAAAATCCGAACATAAACTGGTTCACGATCCAGTTCGGCGCAAAAGCACCACCAACACAGATTACCAACGCAGCCAAAAGTAAAAATTTTGCTGTTTTATCATTAAACATCTTAAATTTTCCTCGGTTTGGCTGGGGCAAACAAGCCTTCTGGACGAAACACAAGGACTATGGCCATCACAGCAAACACAACAAAAAGCTCAACTTGCGGCAGTTCATGCACAGCAATTGCGCGCAGAAGCCCAATGATCAATGATCCAATTGCTGCACCAGCAATAGACCCCATACCACCAACAACAACAACCGCAAAAGACAGCACAATCACTTCTGTGCCAAGGCCGGGTGCGACTGAGATTGTTGGCGCAATGTAGGCCCCCCCTAGACCACCCAAAATCGCCCCACCAATAAAGGTTAATGTGTAAACAAGTGGGACATTGATACCCATCGAGATACCCATCTCACGATCAAAAATAACGGCTTTGAGAAGCGTACCCCATTTTGTTTTGTTCAAAAGCCACCAACAGCCAACGGCGACAATTGCCGCCACCCCAATTAGGGTTATGCCGTAAACATCCCTTGTAATGCCCCCCAATTCAACCGATTCCAGAAGCGCCATTGGTTGGTATGCGAAGTAAGGGTCGGTTCCAAAGGCTATAAGAATGATGTCTTCTAAGACGAGAAACAAGCCAAACGTAGCTAACACGATTAAAACTTCATCGCGCTCATACATGTGCTTCAAAATGCCTTGCTCTATAATGAAACCAAGAATGACACCAACAACGATAGCCGCCGCAAGGATGATTAAAAAGCCCAGGGCATCAGGCAAACCCATGTCTGAAAATTTACCGATAAAAAAGGCTGCAGTGTATGCGCCCCATGCATAAAAACTTCCGTGTGCCACATTGAGAATCTTCATCACACCGAAGATGATGGTAAGCCCTGCCGACACTATGAATAAATATGATGAAAACTGAAGCCCATCTAACAAAATGGTTAAGAAAGTTTCCATATTATTGGCCCCCAAAAAATAGTGTGAATTTAAAATCAAAAACCGCCAGGGGCCCATTCACCTGCCTGGCGGTTTCATTCATTTGGCCGTTAACACTTAGCACCTTTCATGCCACCATTAATCCAGTCGACACTGTTTACGCCATCTGGTGGAAGCACGCATGATGCGGGATAAAATTTAACCCCAGTTACAACATTCTCGCCCTGATCAGCATCGTATTTAGTAATGCCATACCCGTTCTCGGTTGCAGCCTGATGGCCGCCACCCAATTTCATCTCAATAGTTGTTGAAAATGACTCAAAGGTAATACCACGGAGTGCATCTGCAAGCTGTTCATTAGAAGCATCACTACCAGCCTTATCATAAGCTATTTTTGCAGCCAGAATTGCCTGACCATACTGATATGCTGGTCCTGATGGGTAGATACCATAAATATCCTTATAGGTGTTCACAAACCACTGATTCAAAGCTGAGTCACGGTCTCTAACCAAGATGCCATATGGACCTCTCGCCCCAAGAACTAACCCATCAGGGAGTTTTTTACCTAAACGGTAGGCGGCTGTTCCACCAACTGTTACAACGCCAATTTTTTTCTTAAAAAGTCCACGTGCCGCACCTTGAAAAATAAAAGCCTCAAGATCGCCGCCCCAGAAGCTGGAATGAACCAAATCAGCTTTGTCGAGTGACATTGCCGAAATCTCTGATCCATATTGACCGGCAAAGATTTTTGGGAATTGAGTTTTATCTGATGCTGTTGTGTTCGGCATGATTTGTTTCATTGTAAGATCGAAATCCCGCCATGAGTCCTGTCCCCATGCGTAGTTCTGGTTGATACCAGTATAGCTCTTCATATCAGGAAAATTTTCTTTGACATACATTGCTGCCGCAACATTATCAGAGGTCGCATGACCCATTGTTCTAAATACGTACTTTCTTGCGGCTTCCTCAAAGATTCGAGGGGTACCACATGTTGCAAAAATTGTGAATTGTTTGAGCTCTTCAGCAATAGGAGCTAGTGCCTGGCAATTACCAGAGGAAATATAACCAACGATTGCATCAACATTTCGCTTTTCGACAAGGTTACGATATTCTGCAACCTGTTTCGTCGCGCCACCACCTTCATCAAGCTCAATAAGCGACGCCGATGCACCACCAAACCCTTTGGTATTATATGGCGCAGGCAGCGTGCCTTTATTGATTGCATCCGTGACCATTTTGGCACCATTCATGGCAGGGATGCCAAATGGACCAGCCGCACCACCTGTCAAAAACGACGGCACCGCAATTGTAATTGTATCTTTGGCATGAGCTATCCCGCCCGCAAGAGCAACAGCTGAAACAGCTGCGATCCCCAATGCACCCTTGAGAAGTTTATTTGTCATTTTGTTCCTCCCGATTGTCAGATTTTTGTTTTTTAGCGTTACCGCCAAATAAAGACGGAAGTTATTAAGAGACATCGAATGAAGGTTGGTCAAGTGCTGTCTGAAAACTATCTGAATTTATTTTTGCTCGTATTCAATTTGCCGCTTTGACCATTCAGTTCCTTGTCCTTGGCCAAAAATCCTGTCTTTGACACCCTCAAAAAGCAGCGGCACGGATCGATACAACGCCTATTTCATCCGATTATCTGGTGCCGGCCATTACCCGACTCACCACGTGATTTCTGAGGTAAATGAGGGCCTGGCGCAGAAATTAAAATATCAATATTGCCAGAAGAATGGATATGATTAGGATAAAAGAATCTAATGCAACCTGCCTGTTCTTGTTGATCTTAATAACGTGATGCCAATGAAATTGGCGGTTTCAAAAAAGGTTTTGAAGATAGTGAACAACCAAAACACAATATCCAGGATTGATTTGATTGTTGATGATTGGCTTTGCCGCTTCAACGCCGCCCTGCATCAA
>JAFMNI010000019.1 GCA_017859295.1 Candidatus Puniceispirillum sp.
CTTGCGCCGGGCCACATTCGCGCAATATGGCATTTGGCATGGCGCTTGGGCGCGGCGAAGCACCGCCAGCCAAGCTTGCCGAAGGAAGCCGTACTGTTGCCCAGCTTGCTGCATTGGCAAAAGCCAAAGGGGTAGATTTGCCGATCACAAATGCGGTGGACAATCTGGTTAATCATGGCCAGAATTTACATGCGGTTGTGGCAAGCCTGCTTGCCCGCCGTGCCGGCGCCGAATAGGCGTGATGAACCGATCATTAGCAAGACAGTATGATGCAATATTGGCTTATGAAATCTGAACCATCATCATGGTCATGGCAAAACCAGATGGATCGCGGTGCGGCTGGCGAAGGCTGGGATGGCGTTCGCAATCATCAGGCATCCAATAATATGAAAGCCATGGAAATTGGCGATTTGGTGTTTTTCTATCATTCGGTTAATGAAAAACAGATTGTCGGTATTGCTGAAGTTTCGGCGCTGTATCATCCCGACCCAACCGATGCCAGCGGCCGATTTGGCATGGTTACGATTCGGGCAGTAAAACCGATGGCGGTTCCGGTGACGCTTGGGCAAATCAAATCTGACGACCGTTTGGCTGAAATGGCTTTGGTGCGCCAGTCACGCCTATCCGTCACGCCGGTTTCAGCCGAACATTGGGCCATCATTATGGAAATGGGCAAAACCAGCCTTTAGGCCGTATCACCTTTGGCGGCATTGCTTTGCGATTTTCGGATCAAAAACAGATTGCGAAGATAGATAAATAGGCCAAGCCCCTGTCCGCAAATGATCACCGGATCTTGCCGCCAAATCGCGTAAAGCAGCAAAACCGCCCCGCCACCAATCGAAAAATACCAAAAAGCAATCGGGATAACCGACCGACCCTGACCTTCGGAGGTTAGCCATTGCACGATAAAGCGCATGGCAAACAGCCCCTGTCCGGCAAAGCCAATTATGATCATGATCTGTTCGGGATTGGTTGCAAGGCTGGCTGGTAAAAATGGAAATACCGCCAGCAACGCGTTGGCAAAGCTGCGAACCGCCATTTCAATTGATGCCGACAAAAAAGCGATCATTGCGCTGCTTCCTTTGGTTTGGTCTTTTTGTTTGCCGGCGTCGCCGTCATCACTTCATGAACCGCACCTTGGGCGGGCGCGCGGCGCAACAGCCAGATCACTCCCAAAACATCGGAAATGCCAACAAGCAACCGGTCAAGAATACGATATTTCGACGTGCCTGCAATGCGCGGGCGATGCGCCACTGGCACACCAAGAACCACCCCGCCATGGCGGCGAACCAGGCTTGGCATAAACCGGTGCATATGATTGAAAAAGGGCAATTGCAAAAACAATGCGCGTGGCAGAATCTTGATGCCACAACCCGAATCTGGATGCGTATCGGCAAGAAGGCTGGCGCGCACCCATTTCGCCCCACGCGATGCCAATAGACGCATGGCGCTATCATCACGGCGCTGGCGAATGCCTGCTGCCATGACCATTTTGCCATCTTTGCTTGCCGCGATAACCGATGATTCCAATGCTGGAAAATCGGCTGGTACATTTTGACCATCACCATCTAGAACGCCAATCAGATCACCATTTGCCTGCAACAGGCCAGACCGGATTGCCGCGCTTTGCCCAGCGCGTTGCGAATGGCGAAGCACCCGCAATTGCGGAACCGCGTCAAGGGCTGCGGCCAATTCATCGGCGGTGGCATCATTGCTGGCATCGTCAATATAGATGATTTCGAATTGACGACCGTCAAAGGCGGAACAAATTTCATCAATCAATGGCCGAATATTGCCAGCTTCATTCATAACCGGCACCAGAACCGAAATTTCGACCGGGTTGCGGTTTGCCCGCACCGAAGCCGAACCGACCTTTTGGGCGGCCGTTGTTTTGGAAGCACCCGATTTCACGGCCCCCGATTTCACGGTGTTTCGTTTGGTGGTTTTTGAAGCTGGATTTGATGCCATTACTGGAACTGTCACATCGACTGTTAAAAGTCTCTGCTTTTACTCCTTGCTAACAGTCGCGTCAAATATCTCGGTACGATACAATAAAATAACGACTTCTTGGCCTTTTGATATGTTAAATCCGGATAATTGCACCGGTGTGGCAAGCCCAAGTTTCAACTGGCTGGCGGCGTCAAGAAAAGCGGCCTGGTGTCGTTGTTCGATAATGGCCAGCCCACCCGGTGCCTCGATCAAGAATAGCGCCGCTTCTGTCGGATCAAGAAGCAACAGGTCGCGGCCAAGCAGAAATACCAATGACGGTTCCTGATAGCCGCTTGTCGCAATTGCGGCTGGTGCGGCGGGCGAGGCGGCGATCTTCGCGGCAATCGCGCTTGAAACATGAATGCGGGACAAGGCTGGAAAGACCCCTGAAAAGACAATCATATGAAACAGCATTGCGGCACCAATCATGCCAAAAAAGGGACGCCACAAGGCTTGGCGAATCCATAAATGGCCAAACCATGCTGCCAGCGCCGCGACGCCCAAACCAAGAAAGGCGAAACCAAGCGCCTGACGGCTTGTCTCGCCGCCAAATGTCATTGCCCCCCAAATGACCACTAGTGCCATTACCAGCCCAATCGCAATGCCAAGATACCGAAGGCTGATGCCAAGATAATACCGCCATTTGGCGGTGCCATCTGCCGGTTTGGCAAGAACGGCAACCCCGCCAATCAAAAGTAAAATCAGCGCTGGCAAAACCGGTAACGGGTAATGCGGTAATTTGGTCGGAATCAGCTCGATCATCACCCAGAATGGCACAATCCAAGCCAGTAAAAACCGTGTTTCAGCGCGGCTGGTAAAGGCTTTAACCTGACCGGCCGCCCATATCAAAAGCGGCGTTGCTGGCCAGATCAATAGCGCCAGAACAAGCGCATATGTACCTGGTGCGGCGCCATGGGATTCCTGTCCCGATTTGACCTTGGCGAGCAAATCACCTGATATCGCTGTTGACAGAAAGGCGCCATCCGTTGCCGCCGATACCAAAAGCGCCCATGGCAAACATAAAACAAGAATGATGGCAAACCCGCGCCAGAACCGAATTATGGCAAGCCAGCGAAATTGCCGATGCCACAGGCAAAGCGCTGCCACGCTCAGCAATGCCAGAACCGGCAGAACCGGCCCTTTGACCAAAATCCCCGCGGCCATCGCAAGCCAAAACCATAACCAACTGTGACGTGGTGGTGGCTGGTCGTTTTGCCATGCCAGATAAAGCTGCATCAACGCCCATTGCTGGGCAAGTGCCAGCGCCATTAAAACCGTGTCGGTTTTGGCAAGATGCACCTCGCCAAGCACCAGAAACCCGCTTGAAAATAGCGCTGCTGCCGCCAAGGCTGATCGCGGGTCATATAGCTGCAAGCCAATATGATAAAGCGCAAAAACAGCTGCCAATAGCGCCAATAGATTTACAAAACGGTAAGAGGCAATCGCATCGGGCCCTAAAATGTGGGCAAATGATGATTGCAGCCAGTAAATGCCAGCTGGTTTTTTCGCGCGCAATTCATCTTGAAACCGAACCGTGACATAATCACCGGTTTGCTGCATCTGTTTGCTGGCTTGTGCGAAACGTGATTCGTCACGATCCATTGGCGGCAAGGCCTGATGGCCGATCAAAACCACCACTGACAGGATTGCCATAAGGGCATATAGAGCCAGACGCGAATGAAAGAAGGGCAAAATCCGTAATCCTCTTATGCCGCAAATGCAAAAAGCACAGCCAAGGCATAACAAGTTTCGTAAGGGTTAGGCAATGCGGATCATCGAATAATGCGTCAAAGATGCAGGAAACAGGCGCGATGGTTGCGGTGCGGTGCGGCGTTTGATCCTGTCTTGTTTATATCTTGCCCCAATTGGACATGTGCTACCCTGTCTTTGAAACCGTGTTTTGCCATTGGTTTGATAGCAAGGCGTATGACCCATCTTGGCGGCTGGCATTTTTTGTGCTGACATCACCGCCACGCCCACCCCATTATCAACGGACATGAAATGCGCCGATCCGAAACCGCCACCATCCCGCTAGCTCATACCCGATGGCGCCATATCTGGCAGTTGGCATGGCCGATCATGTTATCCAATGTCACCATCCCGCTTGTTGGGGCGGTTGATGTGGCAATGATGGGACGGCTTGATGATCCGGTGTTTATCGGTGGTGTCGGGCTTGGCATGATCGTGTTTAATTTCATCTATTTCGGGCTTGGCTTTTTGCGGATGGGAACAACCGGTCTTGTCGCCCAAATGTATGGTACTGGTCAGGATGATAAAATTGCCTTTCTATTGATTCGTGGCATTACGCTTGCCTTCGGGCTTGGCAGTTTATTCATTCTGGCATCGCCATTTGTCAGCATGGCTGCGCTTTATATGTTTTCGGCAAGTGATATGGCCGAACAATTAATGACCGACTATATCTCAATCCGGCTATTTGCGGTTCCGGCGGCGCTTGCCAATATGGTTCTTCTTGGCGGTCTTTACGGACGCCAGCAAATGCGTCTTGGTATGGCTTTGCTGTTTCTGGTGAATGGCATCAATCTGTTTCTTGATATTGTTCTTGTTGCTGGTTTTGGTATGCGCGTCGATGGTGTTGCCATGGCATCAGTGGCGGCGCAATGGGGCGGGTTTGGATTTATGATATGGCGCATCACCCGCATCTGGCCAGGCCAGCTTGGGCGATTGATAAGGCCGCTTGCCGGTGCGCGCCTGCCTTTATGGCTTGATTTTGCGGCTTATCGCCAGTTTTTCACGCTTGGCCGCGATATTTTCATTCGCACCATCTTGCTGATTGGCTGTGAGGCTTTATTGCTCAATGAAGCTGCAAAGATGGATGATCTGGCGCTTGCCACCTGTCAGATCATGCTGTCGATTTTTGGACTTCTTGCCTTTGCCATTGATGGCTTTGCACATGCTGCCGAAGCGCTTGTTGGCGAGGCGATTGGCCGGAAGAATCCGACCATGCTCCGCATTGTCATTCGCCGGACAAATTATCTTGCCGGTATGATGGCCTTGCTATTATCGGTTTTGCTGTGGGCGGGCCAACCGCTTATTCTGTCACTCATGACAAGCCAACCAGCCTTGATCGCATTTGCCGATGCCTATTGGCCTTGGGTTGTCAGCCTTCCGCTGGCGTCTTTTCTGGCCTTTCAGATGGATGGCATTTTTGTTGGCGCAACATGTGGCACCCAGATGCGTAATGCGATGATCATTGCTTCGGCCAGCTTTGCCGCGGCCATTTTACTTCTATCCTTTGGTTTGACCGGGTTAATGGCCAGTTTTGTTGGTTATCTTGCGCTTCGTGGCCTAAGCCTTTGGTGGATGATTGACCATGTTCACAACAAGGCTAAAGCTGTTGGCATTGGCGATTAATCTGTTAGTTTGGTAACGGCTGCACGGCACGCCATCGGTCGTCTTTGGCGGCATATTGGCAATTTTGATCAGTGGTTTTAGCGGGTCAAACCAATAGCGATTTTTGAAAAGGATTGAACAAAATGATCGAAAATTTTGGCCTGAAAAGCGCCGGATCAGACGGAACCGAAATTCACCTGATGACAACGGATGATTTTGCCATTTGGCAAGCCAAGGCCAGTGACGCGCATCAAGGCTGGATCAGCGCGCAAAATTTTCACGCCAAACCCGGTAAATCGATCTATTTTGCCGCCCCTGATGGGCGCATTGATTTCGCCATTGGCATTTTTGGCAATCATGCTGTTTGGGATGGCGCTGCCTTGGCGGCCAGCCTGCCAAAAGGCCATTGGCAATTTACCGCCGCATCGGATGATCTTGACGCCGGTTTGTTGGAAAGCCTCGCGCTTGGATGGGGGCTTGGACAATATCAGTTTCACACTTATCGAAGCGCCGCTGCGCCAGCGGTCAATTACCTGACCCTGCCAGATGGCATTCATGCCGACCGTTTGATTGGCCAGATGGGCGGGATTTATCTTTGCCGTGATCTGATTAACCAGCCACCAAACCATATGACACCTGCAGCATTGCAAACGGCAATGGAGACCTTGGCCAAAACGCATGACGCCACGCTGGAAACGCATAGCGGATCAATTTTGGAAACAGAGTTTCCGGCAATTCATATTGTTGGCCGCGCTGCTGAAATTGCACCAAGGCTGATGGATCTTCGCTGGGGAAAAAAAGGCCCGAAAATTACCCTGATTGGCAAGGGCATCACCTTTGATTCGGGCGGGCTTGACCTGAAACCATCAAAGGCGATGGAGATGATGAAAAAAGATATGGGCGGAGCGGCAACGGTTCTTGGTCTTGCCGCAGCATTGATGGCAAGTCATGTTGATATCCAGCTTCGTGTGCTTGTGGCGGCGGCTGAAAATGCTGTTTCCGACCGGTCAATGCGCCCGCTTGATATCATCGACACGCGCGCTGGCTTGAAGGTTGAAGTTGGCAATACCGATGCCGAGGGGCGGCTGGTTCTTGCTGATGCCATTGCCTATGCGCTGGAAGATACGCCTGATTTTTTGATTGATTTTGCCACCCTTACCGGTGCGGCGCGGGTTGCGCTTGGAACTGAATTGCCAGCCCTGTTCTGTAACCATGACAATACCGCGGCGGCAATTTTGGCGGCGGCGGATAGGGCCGAAGATCCGCTATGGCGCTTGCCTCTATTTGATGATTATGACCGGCATCTTGATGCTGGCTATGCGGCCTTGTCGAGTACCGGCCTGTCGGGATATGGCGGGGCGATTACGGCCGCGCTTTTCCTGCGCCGTTTTGCCGGTAAAAACACCAATTGGGCGCATATTGATGTGATGGCGTGGAATTTGGCATCGCGTCCGGGTCGGCCAAAGGGCGGCGAGGCGATGGGGCTTCGTGCGCTTTATGGCTTTATCGAATCCTTCCAGACTGCTTAATAGCCGCCTAATAGCCGCGCGCCCAATCAACTTTGTTTTCGGGTTCGCGTCCGGCCATGATGGCGGTGATCGCCGCTGCCACCTGCATGGCGGCGGTGTTTGGATTGGTTTGTGCGGCAACATGCGGCCAGATGGTGATTTTGGGATGCGTCCAAAAAGCATGATCGGCTGGCAAAGGTTCGACCGCAAACACGTCCAAAGCCGCACCGGCAATCTGCCCACTGCTAATGGCATCAAGCAAATCGGCCTCGACCAATTGCGGGCCACGGCCGCCATTGATGATATAGGCGCCTTTGGCAAGCTGATTGAAAAGCTGGTGATTCATAATGCCAGTTGTTGCCGGTGTTAGCGGCAATACCGAAACCAGAATATTCAGCCCATCAAGAAAGGGCGCAAGACCGTCATCACCAGCAAAGATTTCAACATTGTCAATCTGCCGCATACTGCGCGCCCAGCCGCGTACATCAAACCCAAGCGCGGCAAAACGCTGTGCCATAATGCCGCCAATAGCGCCAACGCCCATGATGCCGATTTTTGCACCGCTTGCCGGTCTTTGCACAATGGGTTGCCATGTTTTGCTGGTTTGACAATCACGGTAATAGGCAGCGTCGCGCCAGAAATCGAGTGCCGCCAAAATAGCCCAATGGCTAAGCGCATTCGACATATCCGGATCCACCAGCCGCACCAGCGGAACATCGCGCGGTACGGTTTGATCGCGCATCATATAATCGACACCCTGACCCTGCATGATGATGCCGCGCAAATTCGGCATCTTGGCAAGCTGGCCTTTTGGCGGTGCCCAAACAAGCGCAATATCGGCAAGCTGACCCTCAGGTGACATCAAATCGACAAGGGTGAAATCATCTAGATGACGGCCAAGCTTGGTTCGCCATCCATCAATTTTTGAACTGCCGTAAAATCCGATTGTCGTCATGGGATATTCCTTGTTGTTCATGGCGGAAATGCGGAACCGCCGATTAGCCGCCTGCTGATATCAAGGCCAAGGCCGCTTGATGTAATTGCGGTGTTGCGGCAGCAAGAATGCTGGTGGATTGACCAAGCTGGATTGGCTGGCCGTCAAGATCACTGACGGTCGCGCCTGCCGCCAGCATCAGGGCAACAACCGCCATCATGTCATGCGCGGCAAGACTATCTTCCATCACCAGATCAATATGACCCGCCGCAAGCAATGCGTAATTGTGACAATCACCACCGTAATTGGTGACAGCCACCTGATCGGCAAGCCGGTCAAAATCAACCAGACGTTCGGTGCTTAATGCGCGCGGCGATGTTGTTGCCAATCGGGCAGCGCCAAGCACGCTTTGCCCGCTGGGGGAAATGGCGGCGCCGTTTAATTCGGCGTGATGCGCGCCCGAAAATCCGTTCAGGCCAATATAGCATTCGGCAAAAACCGGCATATCAACAAGACCGGCAACAGGCAGATTGTGATGCAAAAGCCCGACCAGCGTGCCAAAGGCAGGTTTGCCGCTGATAAAGGCCTTGGTGCCATCAATCGGATCAATGATCCAGCGATAGGCGCTGTCTTGATTGCCGGTGCTGGCAAATTCCTCGCCCATGATCATGTCATCGGGGAAACGTGCGGCAATGGCGGCGCGTAAATCGCATTCAACGCTTTGGTCGGCAATCGTAACGGGGGATGAATCCTGTTTGGTTTCAATCGCCGGATTCTGGCGGAACCATTTGGAAATAACAGGCCGGCTTACCAACGGCAAACCGGCCAGAAAGGCAATCATATCAGCCGGTGTACACTGACCGGCAGATCCGGTCAGTTCAGGCGTCATGTCAGATGGGCTAGTTGGCACCTTCAGCTGCGATATCATCGGCGCTTGGTAATGCGACAGGGCTATCAGCCTTGGCCCGCATCCATGCGATCAAATTCGCCCTGTCTTGTGGCTTTTTCAATCCGGCAAAATTCATCTTTGTGCCGCTAATATAGCCTTTTGGTTTGGCCAGAAATGCGTTCAGCGCGGCATAGTCCCAAGCGCCGCCGAAACCGGCAAGCGCGTCAGAATAGGCATAGCCTTCAGATGCGCCCAATGGCCGGTTCACAACATTCCACAATGCCGGACCAACTTTGTTTTGGCCGCCAGCATCAAAGACATGACAAGCCGAACATTTTTTTGACAGTTTTTCGCCTGCACCAAGATCGGCGCCCGCCAAAAGCGCCAGAATTGGCTCAGGGCCGGTATCAACCGGTGCCGCAGCGGCTATATCGGTGGTTTCAGCAACCTCGATAACATAGGCGTTTTCAGCAAGTTCTTGATGCGGCACCATCACATCAGCGATCTTGACGCCTGCCATTAACAACAAGGCAGCAAACAAAAACCCTGCAAACACTTTATTCAAGCGCAATTCATCCATGCGTCATTCCCGAAACCGGGCTCCCAATTTGAACCAGCCCGAACGGGCAAGGCCTGTGGTCGAAAATCATGCGGTCGAAAAACCAAACAATGCGTGGTTAATTAGCGAAAATCGAGCCGCCTCTCAACCCCCTATCTCATGCTTCGTCACGTTATTTCGATAAATTGCTTTGCGCAAAACCGAAATATGTGATGAATTGCCGAAATCATGGCAAAAAATGACACAAAAATCATCATTATTCCGGCACGGCTCGCGGCAAGCCGTTTGCCAGGCAAACCACTTGCTGAAATCGGCGGAAAAGCTATGATTCAGCATGTTTGGGAACGCGCAATGGCGGCCGATTTGGCCCCAGTCTATGTTGCGACAGATGATCGCGCCATTGCCGATGTGATCATATCTGCCGGTGGCAAGGCGGTTATGACCCGCACCGATCACCCATCTGGATCTGATCGGGTTTTTGAAGCCATCGAAACAATTGATCCAGATAGGCGCTTTACGCAGATTTTGAATTTGCAAGGCGATCTTCCCGATTTGTCACCCGAAATTCCGCATTTGCTTGCCGCAACGCTTGATCGTGGCGAAACCGATCTGGCAACGCTGGTCACGCCAGCCAGCGCCGAAGAAGCCGCAAGGCCGCAAGTGGTCAAAGCCGTTGTTAGCTGGCAAGATGCCGATTTCGGAACCGCGCTTTATTTTAGCCGCGCTGCCATTCCTACCGGCACAACAGCCCTATTTCATCATATTGGCGTTTATGGCTGGCGCCGCGATGCGCTTGCCCGTTTTGTTGCCTTGCCACCATCGCCATTAGAGCAGGCGGAAAAGCTGGAACAGCTTCGCGCGCTTGAGGCTGGAATGACCATTGCCATTGGCAAAATTGATGCCGCCCCCGGCGGTATTGATACTGCCGAAGATCTTGAAGCCGCCCGCATGCGCGCTACAGAAGCGCACCACAAAGATTGACAGTACAGCGTCACCCTCGTAAAAACGGCGCTTCGGGCCAGTCTTGATGACGGCAGGGAAGGTCAGACCGTGACATAAGCCCGTTAAGCCAAAGGAAATTCGATGTCAGATGCAGCTAATAAAATCGCCTTTCAAGGCGTCCCGGGTGCCTATTCGCATATGGCATGTCAGGCCGTAAAGCCTGATATGGAGCCGGTCGCCTGCGCGTCGTTTGAAGATATGCTGACCGAAGTCCAAGATGGACGCGCCAGCCTTGCGATGGTGCCGGTCGAAAATTCGATTGCTGGGCGCGTTGCCGACATCCATCATCTATTGCCATCATCCGGGCTTTATATCATTGGTGAGCATTTCCACCGGGTTAATCATCACATCATGGCACCGCGCGGCGCCACGCTTGATCAATTGACCCGTGTTCACAGTCATGCTCAGGGGCTTGCGCAATGCCGCAACCGTGTTCGCGCGCTTGGTCTAACCCCCGTCATGCATCCCGATACCGCAGGCGCGGCCAAGGATGTTGCCGCCGCTGGTGATCCGAAAACTGGCGCGATTGCATCGCGTTTGGCAGCTGAAATCTATGGCCTCGATATTCTGTTTGAGTCTGCTGAAGATGATGAACATAACACCACGCGGTTTTTGCTCATGTCGGCAACATCATCGGTTCCAGCCGTTGGCGGCGATATGATCACAACGCTGGTGTTTCAATTACGAAGCGTGCCAGCCGCGCTTTATAAAGCCTTGGGCGGATTCGCAACAAATGGGGTCAATCTGACTAAACTTGAATCCTATATTCGCGCTGGCGTTGCCGAGCAGGCGCAATTCTATATGGATGTTCAGGCACATATTGATGATCCGGCAATGCAGAATGCGATGGAAGAATTGCGCTTTTATTGCAGCAAAGACGAAGTCCATGTTCTTGGCAGCTATCCGGCAAGCCCATCACGGTCATAATTACGAGTCCGAATTCGGCATTTATTGCGGTAATAACCATGCCTTTGGCCATAAAAAACTTGTCGAAACCGCTGCTTTGTTTCATACAGATAGGCAGGAAGGCTGGGCGGACGTTGCCCCTGCCAATCCGGTCAGGTCCGAAAGGAAGCAGCCGCAGTAGGATGTTTACGGGTCATCCAGTCTTCCACTGACTTTTGGCGTTTTGGCGCATCGCGCTTGGCATGGCCGCAATGGCTTTTCCCTTTTTCGGGATTCGGCTTGGCTGAAGATGGCGCCAGCTTAATAGCGCCAATGGCGACTGATCCGACCGGTCACAAATCTTCGCGTGGCCAAGAGCAAGAGATAGGTGTTTACCAGCCGATGACTGACACCGCCAAGCCAGCCTATCGCGTATTGGCCCGCAAATATCGTCCCGATACTTTTTCCGAACTGATTGGTCAGGATGCGCTTGTTCGCACGCTTGGGAATGCGCTTTCGCTTGGCAGGCTCGCCCATGCTTTTGTGCTGACCGGTGTTCGCGGCATTGGCAAAACATCAACGGCGCGCCTTCTTGCCAAGGGGCTGAATTGTATTGGTGCCGATGGGAATGGTGACGCCACGCTTGAACCATGTGGTCAATGCGAGCCATGCAAATCCATCGCAGCAGGACGTCATGTTGATGTTCTGGAAATTGACGCTGCCAGCCATACCGGTGTTGATGATGCCCGCGAAATTATCGAAGGCGTTGGCTATCGGCCCGTTTCGGCACGCTATAAAATCTATATTATTGACGAAGTGCATATGATGTCGAAAAGCGCCTTTAACGCGCTTTTGAAAACCTTGGAAGAACCGCCTGACGCGGTAAAATTCATCTTTGCCACAACCGAAATCAGAAAAGTGCCGGTTACGATTTTATCGCGGTGCCAGCGCTATGATTTGCGGCGTGTTCCGGCGGCCATGCTGGCCGGACATCTTGGCATGATTTGCCAACGCGAATCGATTGCGGCGGATGAAGATGCGCTTGCTGCCATTGCGCGCGCCGCCGAAGGGTCGGTTCGTGACGCGCTATCCTTGCTTGATCAGGCCGCGGCAATGACCGCGGACAAGCTGACCAATGACATGGTTGCTGATATGCTTGGGCGACCTGGACGGCGCGAGTCACAAACCGTCCTGACGGCCGCGCTGGCGGGTGACGCGCCTTCGGCGCTTGCCGCTTTTAACATTGCCTATAGCCGTGGTGCCGAGCCAGAAATGCTGGTCACTGATCTTTTAGATTTAATCCATCTTGCCAGCATGCAGGCCGCAGGTGGCAGTAATGACGCGCTGATCGAAAGCGAGCGCGAGATGATTGCCGGTCTTGCCGAATCAGGCATTGCCCGCCTTGGACGGGCATGGCAGCTATTGCTAAAAGGCCATGGCGAGCTTGGCCAAGCGCCCAATCCAGCGGCGGCGTGCGAAATGCTGATCATTCGGCTGGCGCATACAGCGCATATGCCAACCCCGGGCGAATTGATGCAGAAATTGCCAAAGACCAGCCCATCATCACCGCCAAGCCCATCATCAGCACCGGCCGCATCGGCACCTGTCACGTCGGCACCCGTCACGTCGGCACCGGTAGCATCATCAGCCGAGACAGCGTCAATTGAAACAGGCCCAATCGAAACAGGTGTGGGCATGCCAAGCTCGCTTGCCGAGATTGTCGCGCTTGCCGAAACCAATGGCGAGATGTTGTTGGCAGCCCGAATCCGCAATCATGTAAAGCTGGTGTCGTTAAAACCGGGCAATTTACAAATTGGTCTTGTTGGTGCTGCGCCTGATCAACTGGCAGGCGATATCGCCCGATATCTTAGCCAATGGACAGGTCATCGCTGGCTTGTGTCACTGTCCGAATCAGGCGGCGCGCAAACCCTTGCCGAAGAACAGCGCGATGCTGATGAAAAGCTGCGCGACACCATCGCTAGCGAACCTTTGGTGGCACAGATTCTAGATATTTTTCCCGGTGCCAGCATTGATGAAATCAAAAATCCCGAAGCCACCGATGCGGCAGGAACGCTTGTCGATGATAATGGGCTTTTGGAAGCTGGACAAAATAATGACGATGATGAGGAGATGTCAGGATGATGCGCAATATGGCTGGCATGATGAAAAAAGTGCAAGAAATGCAAGGCCGGATGGAAAGCATGCAGGCCGATCTTGCCACCATGGAATTTACTGCAATGGTTGGTGGCGGTGCCGTTAGCGCAACGGTTAGCGGCGATGGCAAGCTGGTTCGGCTAAAGCTTGATCCGGCAGCTTTGGCACCTGATGATGTTGATATGCTGGAAGATATGATTTGTCTTGCCACGAATAACGCGCTTGATGAGGCGGCGGGTGAAAAGGCGCGTCTGCTGAAAGATATTACCGGCGGGTTGCCACTTCCACCCGGAATGAATTTGCCGTTCTAAAATGCATAATTCGCTTGAAAATCTAATCCGCAGGCTTGGCCGCCTTCCGGGGCTTGGGCCAAGATCGGCGCGGCGCGCTGTTTTGTTTTTGCTGAAAAACCGCGACCGTCTAATGCTTCCACTTGCCGAAGAACTGCATAATGTTGCCAGCAATGTTCGTGCCTGTGTTGAATGTGGTAATCTTGATATCACCGATCATTGCAGCATCTGCGCCGATAGCCGCCGTGACCGCAGCCGGATTTGTGTTGTTGAGGATGTTGGCGATTTATGGGCGATGGAACGGGCGTCGGTTTATCGTGGGCTGTATCATGTTCTAGGCGGCACGCTTAGCGCGCTTGATGGGCGCGGGCCCGAAGATTTGCATATTGACCGGCTGGTTCGCCGTGCCGGACATGACGATACTGCCGAAATTATTCTGGCGTTATCAGCAACCGTTGATGGACAAACCACGGCGCATTATATCGGCGAAAAACTGGCAAATCTGCCGCTTGATATCACCCGATTGGCGCATGGTATGCCGGTTGGTGGCGAGCTGGATTATCTTGACGATGGCACGCTGGCACAGGCGTTGAAAGCGCGTGCCAAGCTGGAATTTTAGCCGGCATAATTAATTAACCCCCCAACCATGCCATATCGTCATGCCATTCATCACGCCATATCGCCAGATCGTTGCAGCCAAAATCGCGCTTAGCCTAGCAAATCGGTCTTTGGCGCGGCCGGTGTTGCCTCATCGGCATCCAGAACTTCGATTTCGTCAATTTTATTGCCGCGTGAAATAATCTTGCCAGTCGATGTCTGGATATCCGAAATATCTTTTTCGGCTTGGGAAAAATGCGTTGCCAATTTGGCAACACGATCTTCGAGACGATGCACATCCTTCATCATCAAATCGACCTGTGTCTGGATTAGGCCTGCCGCTTCATGCATGCGCGCATCACGCAAAATGGCTCTGACCGTATGCAGCAACAGCATCAGATTATCCGGCCCCGCCATATAGACACGCGCCTTGCGGCTGGCCTCGACCAGCTTTGGCAATTGAATATTGATTTCGGCATAAACCGATTCGGACGGTAAAAATAAAATGGCGCTTTCGGCGGTTTCACCCGGGATAATATATTTTTCGGCGATATCCTGAATATGTTTTTTCACATCATTTTCCAGCAACCGCTTTGCCGCGTCACGTTCGGCATCATTCGCCGCGCTGGTCAAACGGCGATAGGCCTCAAGCGGAAATTTGGAATCAATGGCGATTGGTCCGGGTGGATTGGGCAGGCGAAGCAAACAATCGACGCGCCGACCATTGCCAAGCGTTGCCTGAAAATCAAACGCATTTTCCGGAAGCGCATCACGCACCAGATTTTCCAACTGCACCTCGCCAAAACTGCCACGCGCCTGTTTGTTGGATAAAATATTTTGAAGCTGCGTTACCTGATTGGTTAATGCTGAAATGTGGGTGTTGGCCTCGGTGATGACCGCTAGCTTTTCAGCCATGCCGGTCAATGATTTGGTCGTTCGCTCATTCTGGTCACGAAGCGATTGCTCAAGCCGGTTGCCAAGGCGACCTTCGCTTTGAGCCATCTGTTCGGCAATTAGCCGCTGCAATTCATTAGATTGGCTTGCCATTTGGGCAAGCTGGCCGCGCAATTCGGCAAAATCTTGGCCATTTTCCGGCAGTTTACCGCGTCGCAAAAATAGCACGCCAAGCCCAATCACGCCAAACAGGCCTGCAATCAAAATCAGTTCCATGCCAGTCATGTTCATCACCTGTAAAGCCGTTTCAAAAATGGTCTGGCGTTTCCCCAGTGCCAAGTTTGACATGCTAGCAACTTGACTGCAACGACACCATCTTCTAATCCATGAAAACCGAAACTGACCAAACCCGGATGAAATGGTGCTGCACCAAACAGCATTGCCCGTTTCCTTTGGCCGAAGTCACATTTAGGAATTTTACTTATGCCAGCCACTGCCAAGCTTATCCCAATTATCAAAGTGCCAGATCCGATTTTACGCGAAACGGCAAAGCCGGTGACCGAAATCACCGATGGCATTCGCCAGCTTCTGGATGATATGGCGGCAACCATGTATGACGCGCCAGGCATTGGCCTTGCCGCACCGCAGGTCAATATTGGCCAGCGTGTCATTGTTATGGATTGTGGCAAGGATGATGCGCCCGAATTATTCAAAATGATTAATCCGGAAATTATTCGCGAATCAGACGCCCGCGCCATCTTGGAAGAAGGCTGTCTTTCTATTCCCGACCAAACGGCCGATGTTGAACGGCCAGCCGAAGTTGAAGTGCGCTATCTTGATGAGGCTGGTGAGATGCAGTCACTTGTTGCTAGTGGGCTGTTGGCGGCTTGTGTTCAGCATGAGATTGATCATTTGAATGGCGTGCTGTTCATCGATCATATTTCCCGCTTGAAACGTGATATGATTTTGCGGCGGGTCATGAAGGAAATGCGTCAAACGACATCGCGCAACTAACCGGAGGTCATGCATGACCGCCTCGCATTCAGACGATAAAATGGCAGACGCCAAAATGGCAGACGCCGAAATGGCCGATACGCCGCCGCAGAAAGGCGCAAAGCAGCGCATTGTCTTTATGGGCAGTCCGGCCTTTGCCATTCCGACGCTTGAGCATCTTGTCAAAACGCATGAGGTTTGCGCTGTCTACAGCCAGCCGGCCAAAAAATCTGGCCGTGGCATGAAAACAACGCCGGTGCCTGTTGCCGCCTATGCTGATGCTGCGGGCTTGCCAGTTTTCACCCCCGAACATTTAAAATCTGCTGAAATTGAGGCGCAGCTTGCAAGCCATGATGCCGATTTATTCGTTGTGGTTGCCTATGGGCTGTTATTGCCAGCAACGATTTTGGCCATTCCGCGGTTTGGCTGTTTGAACGGCCACGCATCTTTATTGCCGCGGTGGCGGGGTGCCGCGCCGATCCAGCGTGCGATCCAAGCCGGCGACAGCGAAACCGGCATTTCGGCAATGATCATGGAAACCGGGCTTGATACCGGCCCCGTTGTTGGCGTTCGTCAAACAGCAATCAGCAAGCATGATAATGCCGCCAGCCTGCATGACCGGTTGGCCGATTTGACTGCGGCATGTCTTGGTGCGGTGATTGACGGTGCGCCAAATAGTTTGGCATCACCAACACCGCAAGCCGATGACGGCATTATCTATGCTGCCAAAATCAGCTCGGCCGAGGCGATGATTGATTGGCAGCAGCCTGCCGATGTTCTTGATTGTCACATCCGTGCTTTTGCACCCTATCCGGGCGCATGGTGTTTTGCGCCAAAAGGCCGATTACGCATTTTAGAGGCAAGCCCGATGGTGATGCCAGCGACACAAACGACCGCAACGCACCAGAACGCAGCGCCCCAGAACGCAACGCCCCAGAACGCATTGGCTGGCAGCTTTCTTGGCAAGACCGATGATGGTGCAATGATAATCGCTTGTGGGCAAGATGCGCTGAAAATCACAAAGGTACAACCGGCGGGAAAAACCAGCATGACGGCAAGTGATTTTCTGAACGGGACAGCGCTGGCGATTGGTGCGTTTTTGCATCCTGAAACCAGCCCAGAAACCAAATGACGCGGCGTATTCTAATCACCATTGAATATGATGGCGGCCCCTTTTCAGGATGGCAGCGTCAGGATAATGCCGATTCGGTTCAGGCCCGGATTGAAGATGCCGCCGCAGCTTTTTTATTGGCACCAGTTGCGGTTGCCGGCGCAGGGCGCACCGATTCGGGCGTTCATGCCACCGCGCAGGCAGCGCATCTTGACGTTCCCGATAAATTCACCGCCAACAGGGTGATGGAGGCGTTGAACGCCCATCTTGCCAGAATGCCGATCAGCATTCGACATGCGGTTGAAGTGCCAGCTGAATTTCATGCCCGATTCAGTGCCATTGGCAGGCGCTATCTATACCGGATTTTGCCGCGCCGCCAACCGCCAGCGCTTGATGCCGGACGGGTCTGGCATCACAAACACCCGCTTGATCCAATAGCGATGGCAAACGCTGCCAAACATTTGCTTGGGCGGCATGATTTCACCAGTTTTCGGGCAAGCCAATGTCAGGCTGAATCACCCTTGCGGACGCTTGCTCGTTTGGATGTTGAAAAGGTTGGTGATGAAATTCACATTCATGCCGAGGCGCGGTCATTCCTGCATCACCAAGTGCGTAATATCACCGGAACTTTGGCGCTTGTTGGCACTGGTAAATGGCACGCCGATGATGTGAAAACCGCGCTTGCTGCCTGTGACCGCAGTGCGGCTGGCCCAACCGCCCCGCCCGAGGGCTTGTATCTTGTTGGGGTTGATTATCCGCCGATGGCTGGCAGTCGCGACTGAAGCATATAAAGAAGGCTGACATCGATCATGAATGACAGGGCGATGAACCCTGCCGCTACCAAGCCGCCCTTGCCGACGATATCGCGGCCAATCCGCCACAACCAATAGCAGGTCCAAACGGCAACCGGCAAAATCGAAATCATCAGCGTTTGATCACCGGTCATCACGGTCAGGCTTTGAACAATGCCGCCAAGAAGCTGTTGCAGATTTTCGATCCATAAAAATGGCACGATAAACGGCAATAACTTATCTGGTCGGCCAAGCGCTTTTAATAACAGATTGATCAAAAGCACCAGCATGACAACGCCGATCAATTGCAAAAGCAGCGCCGCGAAAAACAGGTTTGGAGTTGCCTCAAGCCCCGGATAAATCGTAACCAAAAGCGTAAAGACAATCGACGCTGCAACTGCCTGCCAAACCCCCGCTGGCGATGTGTCATAACTGCCAATCGCTGGTTTTCGGCCAAGCATGACAAGCAATGTCACCCGAATCAGGGCGAACAGGCTTGATGGTGATAGATTGGGCAATGATGCCATTTAAGAGTCACCCTTAAAAAAACGAACCAGCATTTCATGATAGATTTTCGCAAGCTGGTCGATGTCAGCAGCGTCAACATGCTCATCGACCTGATGCATGGTTTGACCAACAAGGCCAAATTCGGCAACGGGACAGATATTTGTGATAAAGCGCGCATCCGATGTGCCACCGCTTGTTGATAGAACCGGCTTTTGTCCGGTGACCGATTCAATCGCTGCCTGCATCAATGCGGTAAAGCTGCCGACAGGCGTTACAAAGGGCTGTGCCGAGGCACGCCATGTCGCTGTCCATTCGCCGCCAACACGGTTGAAATGTTCTTCTAGCCAACCAATTAAATCATCTGAATTATGTTCGGTATTGAACCGGATATTGAACTTGGCCGATACGGATGCGGGAATGACATTGCCAGCTTCGTTGCCGGTATCGATGCTGGTCACATTCGCCGTTGACGGGTCAAAATAATCATTGCCGCCATCAAGCGCGGTGCCATTCACCGGTGCCAACATCGCAATCAAGCGGGTAATCGGATTATCGGCCAGATGCGGATAGGCAACATGGCCTTGCACCCCGTCAACGCGCAATTGGCAGGACAGGCTGCCACGACGGCCATTTTTAATCACATCGCCAAGACGTGATGGATTGGTTGGCTCGCCAACAACGCACACATCTGGCACCTGATCATTCGCCTGTAACCATTCAACCATCTTAACCGTGCCGAAATCAGCATCGCCTTCTTCATCACCGGTGATGATAAAGCTGATTGATCC
>JAFMNI010000156.1 GCA_017859295.1 Candidatus Puniceispirillum sp.
TCATCAATGCCATCGCAAATTCCAACAGCTTTTGCTGACCAAAGGACAAATCGCCCGAAATCAGATTACGCTTGGAATAGAGACCAACAAATTCAAGTAAATGCTCGGCACGATCGCGGATTTCACCACGACGGCTTGCAAACATTGAACCGCTTGATCCCTTGCGATGCGATACCGAGATCTGCATGTTATCAACACAGTCCATCTTGCTGTAAATACGGGTCTGCTGAAATGTCCGTAACATGCCAAGCCGCGCGATGTCGCCAACGCGAAGTTGCGAAATTTCCGTGTTGTCGAACTTGATCGAACCAGTATCGATAGGATGATAACCCACAATCGAGTTGAACAATGTGGTTTTGCCACAGCCGTTCGGCCCGATAATTCCAGTGATTGAGCCACGCTCTACTGTCATTGAGATATCAACGTTCGCCTTTACCCCTCCATAGGATTTGGAAACATTATTAACTGCAATAATTGGATCAGCCATCTATGCCTCCTCTTTCGCTTGAATGTTTGACTGGTCAACAATTATACCAAATTTTTCTGGGTATTTCGTTTGCAACCAGCCCATTATGCCCTGTTGGAAGTAAACAATGTTTACAATAAGGATCAAGCCAAGAACAACCCATTGCAAGCCTAGCAAATATGTCCAAGTTGCTTCTTTGACAATATGAAACAAAATTGCGCCAAGGACTGGACCCCACAACGTGCCTTTGCCGCCAAGAAGCGACATAGCGACCATGAAGATTCCGAATGTGGCAACTGGGAACGCCACCTCAAGAGGCTCGATATATCCCACCATGTTGCCAAAAACAGCACCTGTGCAGCCCATGAAAAACGCAGCGATTGCCCAACCAACCTGCTTGTAACGCAAAGTCGGAATTCCCATCGCTTCAGCTTTATCTTCGTCATCCCTGATCGCATTGGCAGCAAGCCCAAATTGGGTTTTAAACAGCCACCGAATTACAAAATGCGCAAGAACGGCAAGGACAAACAAAAGTACGTAGAAGAACAAGGATCGATATTCAATTGGTAGCGGCAGAAATGGCATTGCAATTCCCGCACCAGCGCCAATGACCTCAATCGTACCAGCAATTTCGCGAGCGGCGACTGCAACGCCAAGCGTTCCAATCGCAAAATAAGGCCCTCTCAATCCGAACACACAAAACCCCAATAAGAGAGCGACACCCGCACATGCTATACCAGCGACTACGATCCCCAAGGCTAGTCCAGTGTAGTACTGAGCCTCGGTAAAAACAGGCTTAATCGCGCCATAAGATGCGGTGAACTCTCCTAAATCGTAAAACATCGAGACTTGAATGGCCGCTGATACATACATACCAACACCAAAAAAGGTAATGTTCCCGAGCGAATTGTAACCCATTTGACCGCCAGTGATATCCCACGTTGTGGCCATAAGCACCATCATCCAAAGAACAGCCATTTGCATGACGTAATCAGGAAAGGCTACGGGGCCGAGAATACCAAATATGGCCAAACCTATATATATTAACTTTTCATTCATTTTACCGAACCACCTGTCTTTGCCGCCGTAATTGGATTTGACGCCACAAAAGAACACTAATCAGAACAAAAACCGCGGAAGCGACTTGCCATTCTGCACCAGCAATAATTCCCGCATACTGCTCAACCCATCCGAGAACAAAACTCATCCCGATCACGCCAGGCAAATTACCCAGCCCAGCGGCAGTCACAATCGCAAACGTCCGAAGTGAGTAAACAATACCGTAAAAAGGCTGCAACACCCAAATCATTGAAACAAGGACGCCAGCAATGCCACAAATGGCTGAGTTTAAGGCAAAAGTAAGCATGTAAACTTTATCGGTATCAATACCGAGAACTCGAGCAGCACGTGCATCTTGTGCTGTCGCCCTAATGGCCTGACCCGTGCGAGACTTCGTCATAAAAATCACAATCGCCGCAGCAAAGCATCCAGCTAATAGAAGTGATACAATTTTGACCAATGGAACCGTTACAAAGTCATCAAACATCGTCATGATGTGCATGTGGGAGTCAACGGTCTGCACCTCCGGGCCGTAAATGAGGTTCATAACTTGTTGCATGAACAGCGATAAGCCAAACGTCGCAAGCAGTGAAACAAACATGTCATTATCAATCACCCGCCGGATGACCAATTTATATACCACCACCCCATAAACATACATAATTACCGCAATCACCGGCAATGCGAGGATGGGATGAAACCCGTTGTTATTCGCCGTAAAGGCGAGATAACCACCCATAATGACAAAGTCACCTTGGGCTAGATTTTTCACATTCATTACGCCCCAAACAAGGGCAAGTCCATATGCGGCAAGTGCGAAAACGGCGCCAATGAAAATACCATCCAATATCATTTGGACATTCATCACCGGCGCGTAGACAAATAGGAGTTGCAAATTATCGAGCATGATTTGCCCTCATTACTAAGAATTGACAAGAAAGAAGTGTTTAATGTTTTTTGTTTTGAGTACGTACCACAGACACATAAGAAAAGGAAACCCTTCGAAAGGGTTTCCCGCGTTTTATGTTGTAGTGAGAGGTTACTAGTACGCAGCCTTCCGTGGCACTGTCATGTCGCTGTTACTCACGATGTTCTTATAGCTGCCGTCAGCCTGAATTTGACGGTAAAACATTGGTTTTGCGATGTTGTTGCCAGCTTCTGAAAACTTAACCGGGCCATAAAACGTATTCATGTCAGTCGCCGAAAGCGCGTCACGAACCTTGTCACGGTCAAAGCTATTTGCACGCTCAAACGCATCCTTGAACACGAGAACAGCGGCAGATGCCTGTGCTGTCTGGTAAGGAATGCCTGTGTTGTACTCAGGATATGCGACTTTGAAGTCTTTGTCATATTTCTGAGCATCGCCAAAAATCGGCTCACTGTTGGGCAGGTTTGTAAGCCACTGTGTTGGACAAAGCAGACCGTTAGCAGATTTTGGAAACTTCACATGAACCTTTGCAGCTTCACAGTGAGTGATCGCAATGTACGGAGCCTGGATTTTCATTTCTTCAATCTGACGAGCTGCAGTGGCAGCACCCTTTGAATGGCCGGAGACCAGCAGAATGTCTGGCTTCAGCGCCTTGAACTTGGTCAAGGTTGCTGACATGTCTGACAAATCGGCAGGCAATTTGTCATCAATCACGATTTTCATGTTGTATTTTTTTGCAACATCAAGAACACCGGCACGAACATCCAGTGAGAAGCCGTCATTTTCAAATGCCATACCGATACGCAGATCCGAAGGGGCTTTATACCCAGCCTTTGTCCGCTGCGCGATAAGATCAAGAACCGGCGCAAGGTAGTACTCAGATGTCGACAGTACCGCAAACATGTACTTGTAACCTTGAGTGAACAAAGAACGGGATGCGCCCTCAGCCTCAACCATTGGTACCTTGTACTTCTCTGTTACAGGGGCAACAGCTTTTGTCATTGTTGTACTGTATGGGCCGAGCATAAACTCCACGCCATCCTGCTTAACCAAGCGCTCGGTCAGCTGCGACGCACGTGACGGTGTTGACTCATCATCATAATAGACAACTTTCATTTTGTAGCTTTTGCCACCAACCTTAACACCGCCAGTGTCATTGATACGCTTAACCGCGAAATCATAACCTTTTTGCGTGTGAAAACCGTTAGTCGAATATTTGCCAGTCAATGAGAGTGACGACCCAATGATGATCGTGTCTCCCTCAACTTTGGCCATTGCACCACCGGCAAAACCAGCAACGCCAACGGCAAGGGCAGCACCCAACGCTATCGGTAACTTGTTATACATTCTTAATTCCTCCCAGAATTGAACATTAGAGCTCGGCCTCAATTTGCTCGATTTTGATCAAGCCGCCAAGTAAGACAGCCCTATTAAAGTGAAAAATCATACCAGACGCAACCCAAACTAGCCTCGAGTCCGCAATTAATCACCAGAGTTGCAACATTAAGATTGAAAAAGCCTTCATTCTGGCGGATTACCCCACTGACGTCTATTATCGAAATTAGAACGAAATCAGACTGGAACGTTACCTTTTAGAGTTATGCGATGCAATAACCGGCGATATCCATGATAATCATTCAATGGGTAATGCTGAACGCACCGATTATCCCAAAAAGCGACATCACCAACCTGCCAACGCAGCCGGCATTGAAATTCGGGCG
>JAFMNI010000157.1 GCA_017859295.1 Candidatus Puniceispirillum sp.
GTCCAGCCCCAAAAAAAGCACCCGGAATAACAAGAACGCCCGCTTTGCGTGCCATGGTTTCGGCAATCTGGCGCGAGCCAACACCGGTAAAGGGGTGACGAACATAGCCAAAATAGGCACCGCTACTTAACAGATCCCAACCGGGTAAATCATCCATGGCGGTTCGAAATACGGCGGCGCGTGCCGCGATTCTTTCGCGATTTTCCTGTCGCCAGCTTGTCATGGATGCCAACATTGGCGTCAAGGCATGCTGTGCCACACGCGGGGCACAAATCTGGATATTATCAATAATTTTTGCCAATTGGGCGACGACGTCGCGGCCGGCAATGATGGCACCAAGCCGATGCCCGGGAAGACAATATGATTTTGAAAAGCTGTAAAGCTGGATCAGTGATGATTGCCAATCATCCTTTGCAAAAAGATGATGCGGTACATCCATGTCAAGCGGCATAAAATCGCGATAGGTTTCGTCAAGGATAAGCCAGATTCCCCGCTTTTGACATAAGGCCAGAATCTCAGCAAGAAGCGGTGCCGGATAGATGCTGCCTGCCGGATTATTGGGGCTGACCAGCGCGATCGCGCGTGTTTGTGGCCCGATAGCAGCATCAATCAAAGCGCAATTGGGAAGCAGGCCGCCATCATCATCACAATCAACATAATCAATGCCAACACCAAGCATGCCAAGCGTTGATTCATGGTTGAAATAGCAGGGGCGCATCATCAAGATACGGTCGCCATGCCCCGCGAGCGCCAGCACGGTTGCGACAAAGGCCTGATTACAGCCCGAGGTGATTTGCACTTCACTGCGATCAATTTTGGCATTGTAAATCTGGCTTACATGATCGGCATAGGCGCTGCGAAATTCGGGATCCCCCTCAACCGGCCCATAACGCGCCAATGCCGGATCAGATGCCCCCGTGGCCAATGCCGCCAAAATATCGGGATGTGCAGAATAGCCGGGAACCGCCTGACTCATATCAATCAAAGCCCCGTTGGCACCATCATAAGATGATTTCCAGTTTAGCACGATTGAAACAGGCGGCGCATTCAAAGTGGCAACAGCAGAATTAAACATGTGACTTGCCTATGCTAGCAATGTGGGGTGAGAATAGCCCTACACTAGCCAGAGATAGGGTGCCAGACAAGATGGATATCTTTCTAAGCTTGGTATCGTTATCAAATTAGTATGTTGGAGAGCTGGCTTAAACATTTGGCCACCTAGCGTGATTACGTCAATTGAGTGAGGACTGAAAAATGGGGAATTATCACATCATCGGCAGGGCAGGTGCGGGGTCATTGATTGCCGAATTTTTATTTTGTGAGGCCGGTATTGATTATGACATTTCCTTTCCTGATCCGGCCGAGGTGAAAAGCCCTAATTTTTTTGCGGCAAATCCACTTGGCCGAATTCCTGTTTTGATTTGTCCTGACGGAACGCAGGTTTTTGAAACGCTGGCGATCATTCATCATATCACCAGCCGGTTTGGCGATCTGGCACCGCCTCAAGACACGCCGCAAAATGATCGCTATCATCAATATCTGGCGCTTTTGGCGACGTCGGTTTATCCGGCTTATCATCGCCAGCATCATACCCGCTATTATGGCGATGCGGCGGCGGCTGAAACGATCCGGCAAAAGGCGCGTGACGAACATCGGGTTATTTTCGATCATCTTGAAGCGAGCCTTGACCCTTATATTTGTGGGCAAACCCTTACCGCTGCCGATTTCTATCTTTACATGCTTAGCCGCTGGGATCTTGATAAAACGGCAATGCGTAAAAACCGGCCGCGATTAAATGCCCTGCTTGATGAAATTCGCGCACGGCCAGCGGTTGCCACCGTGATCGCCGCGCAGCCACGCCGCGCCAAACCAGCCTAATAGCTGATCAAACCTGTCAAAAAAGCCCGATCATTGACCATGAAAAAAGGCAGGCAAAATATGCCTGCCCGATGATCGGTTTTGATGGGATTGGTGATGATCGTGGCTAGAGACCAGCCATCACATCGCGAATGATCTTGATGATCGCGGCTGGCTGTTCAGCACAGGGGATATGGCCTGCATCTTTCACCAGTTCAAATTTTGCACCCGGGATCATATCGGCAGTGCCGCGCACCAGATCTGGCGGGGTGGCACCATCTTGATCACCAACAACGCAAACCGTTGGCACAGCAATATTGGGCGCTTGATCACGGAAATCAGCATCACGAATGGCCATGCCGGTGCCAATATAGCCGTCAAGTGGCGTGCGGGTGAACATGGCCCGATATCCATGCAGTTCGGTTGCGCGGTCGGCGTGAAAAGCTGGCGAGAACCAGCGCTGCATATTAGCATCAACAAGCGCGGCCAAGCCACCATCACGCGCAATGGCGATGCGGTCGTTCCACATGTCGGCATTGCCAATTTTGGCAGCCGTGTCACAAAGGATCAGGGCTTTGGCAAGATCGGGGCGGGCGTGATACAGACCTTGGGCAATCAGGCCGCCAACTGACAGTCCAACAACAGCCGCGCCCGATAGGCCAAGATGATCCATCAAGGCAACAAGATCATTCACATGATCATCGATCTGATAAGGCGGTGTTCCCATGCCGGATAGGCCATGGCCACGTTTGTCATAGCGAAGAATGGAATAATCAGCCGATAGATCGTCAACACAATCCTGCCAAATGCGGAAATCGGTGGCAAGCGAGTTGGAAAAAACAATAAGCGGCTTGGCAGCGCCAGCATCATCAAATTGATAATGAATGGAGATACCGTTGATCGTTGCGAATTTCATGTCATGTCTCGTTTTGCTAGAGGTGCAAGTATGTGCGGGTTACGGCTGTTGGGGCTGAATGATACCTTCTTCCAGCGCCTTGATTTGCAATGCTAGATATTTCGAATAGATCCGGCATTGGGCAAAGCTGCCAGCGATAAACCATAGGCCTGGCTGTCCGGTCTGACAATACATGTTGCGCAGTTCCATGCCATCGCCAAAACCCCAGATAGGGCCAATTCGTGCAGCAATTTCATCGCCGAATAATTTGCTGACAAGATATTCCTGCGGTTTGTAGCCGGTCGCCATAATAACAATATCAGCGTCAATTTTATGACCATCTTTCATCACCATGCCATGATCGGTGAATTGGTCAATCTGGTCGAATTGCACAAGATCAATTTTGCCCTCGGCAAGCAGGTCAGAACAGCCAACATTGAAATAATAGCCACCACCACGGGTAAGATATTTAAACTGCCAGCCGGTATCATCATCGCCAAAATCCAGTTTGAACCCGACATTTTCTAGACCATCAAGAAGCGCCTTATCGGTTTTGCGCGCGGCTTTGGTGAAATGGCGATGTGCCTGTTTGACAAGTGGGGTTGGCATTGAGGTGGTGATGAAATCACATTCATCCGTGCCGCGGTCTTCGTCATACAGCTTGTAGGGGAATTGAGCGCTAGGTTCGATGTTGACAACAAGGCTGGGGCTGCGCTGGATCATGGTGACTTTGGCACCGCTTGAATATAGGTCTTGTGAGATATCATGGCCGCTATTGCCGCAACCAATAACGATGGCATGTTTTCCTGACCAATCTTCGCCATCATGATATTGGCTGGAATGAACCGCTGGCCCTTGAAAGGCTGAAAGCGAGTCAATTTTGGGAAGATTGGGAATGCCGCTAACGCCGGTGGCCATAATCACATGGCGCGGTGACATATGACGTATGCCGCCATCGGCGGTGCGTAATGCAACCTGCCAACGTTCGGTCTTGTCATCATAACTGGCCTTTGTCACTTCGCATTGTGTCCAGAAATTCAGCTCCATGGCGGCGGCGTAGGATTCAAACCATAAAGCCAGCATATCTTTTGGAATATAGGTCGGCCATGTTGGCGGAAAAGGCATATAGGGAAGATGATTGACATGAAGCTGATTATGCAAAGTCAGCGCATGATAGCGATTGCGCCAATTATCGCCGATGCGGTTGTTTTTATCGACAATCAATGTGTCGATGCCAAGCTGGGTTAGCCGTGCGGCAATCGCCAAGCCAGCCTGCCCACCACCAACAACCAGAACGGCCGGATCATGATTTTCATAGCTGGCGGCAGCAAGGCGTTTATCCAGCCAGTTTGGCCCGCGAAAATCACGCGAATAGGATTGCCCAGTTGGCCGGTTACGGTCGGTTTTCTCCTCAAAGCC
>JAFMNI010000020.1 GCA_017859295.1 Candidatus Puniceispirillum sp.
TTGTCAGCGGAACCAGCGTTTCGACATTGGCCGGATCTGACAGCAGGTTTTGCAATAATTCGGCAATTTTTTCTCGCCCATCTGGGCCGGGTGTCTCGCTAAGAATCCGGTGACAATCTTGGGCTAGGTTTGACAGAATTTCACTCATAAAACAGGCTCCAGACTTAAAAGCAATCTGCCCAAACAGGACAAAGATCAATAATATTACTTTAACGATGATCCGATGAATTTCAAAGGATTTCAAGCCTGTTGAAATGGCAAAGGCCGAACCACTTGAGGTTTTGGTTTTTAGTTGTGGTTTTTAGTTGGCCTGCCGTTTTTGTTCGCGCCATGCGGTCAAGATACCAGCAAAGGCAATTAAGCTCATGCCAAGAAGCGCTTGTTGCGGCGGCCATGCGTCGAAAATAACCCGCCCCCAAAAGGCGGCAAATAATAGATAGGTGAAATCAATCGGTGCAAGCCAGCTGCTATCAGCCGTCTGATAGGCGCGCGCAAGACAGATATTGCCTGATAGATTCAGCACCGAACAGGCGATCGCAACGCCAAATATCAGCCAGGTCAATTCTGGCCAGCCAAGTGCGACATAGGGCATTGCAGCCGCAATATCCGCTGGCACGGGAAATAGCGTCAAAATCACGATGCCAGCAAGGCCAGTCAGAAAAAACAAAACAGCAACCGCAATGGTAAGTGATAATGGGTTTTCATGCCGGCAGGAATGGCGAAGGGTCAGAATGTTGCAGGCATAGAAAAAACCTGCGGCAACCGGAAGAAGCTGGATTGGCGAGAAACGCGCATCAAAGGGGTCAAGAATAAACAGCGCCCCCGCGGCACCGATCATCAGCGCAGCAATGCGCCAAGGGCCAACCTTTTCGCCAAGAATTGGCCCGGCAAGAAGCGAAACAAAAAGCGGATAGGTGTATAATCCAGCAGCCATCTGCGCGACTGTCAGATAAGGCGCACCAGAAAAAAAGCAAAACATGCAGATGCTAAGCATAACAGCGCGAAAATAGACCGGACGCCAGTTTTGCGGCACAAGCAGGCCATAGCCGCCGCTAATCATGGCAAGCATGACAATAAAAAACGCATTGCCGACGGCGCGAATTGTCTGGAATTGCCAGAACGAGGTTTCAGGGGCAATCAGCTTGACCGTTGCATCTTGAAGCGCAAGCGTGAAAACGCCGACAAGCAATAAACCCATTGCCAAAAATGGCCGATCACCTGTTGGCGATTGAAAAAAAGGTAAATGTTGCTGTTTCACGCTTGTTCCTAGCTTCGCATCCGGCTGGCATTTGCGTCAAATAGCGGCTCATTTATCAAGCTGGCTTTCAGGCTTTGACCCAGAAGTTCAACAGTCCAGCCATCATTGCGAAGGGCAAATTCCTTTGGCACCATCGCCAGCGCAACCGATGTTTTGGAGGCATGCGCAAACCCGCCAGATGTAACCCAGCCAACCACAGCCCCGTCAATTGAGACTGGCTCATCACCGATAACATCAGCGTCAACCGCAGCAACGGCAAGGCTGACAAGCCGTTTGCTGCCGCCATTATCGCGTTCGGCCAATGCCGCTGCCTTGCCAATGAAATCAGCTAGTTTATCGTAGGCCACAAACCGGTCTAGCCCAACCTCGACAGGGCCGTAAAGCGGGCGATATTCACGCCCCCACGACCCATAGTTTTTTTCCAGTCGAAGGGCGTTGAGTGCGCGCGAACCAAACGGGCGGATATCAAAATCGCTACCCGCAGCCATCAAATCATCATAGAGCCGTGCAAGGCTTGCCGGCTTTACCCAGATTTCATAACCAAGATCGCCGCTATAGCTGACCCTGCCAACAATTGCTGGTGTCATGCCAACATCCATTTCGCGAACCGCCATAAAGCGCATTGCATCATGCGAAACATCGGTTTTGCTGCATTTTTGCAGAACCTCACGCGCCTTTGGCCCGGCAATTGTAAGCCCAACAAGATCAAGGCCAAGGCTTTTGACCTGAACCGAGCCATCATCGGGCAAATGCGATAGGAACCAGCGCATGTGATAGCTTTCGGCAATGCCCGATCCAATGATCAGGAACCGCGTATCACCAAGTCGGGCAAGCGAGAAATCGCCAATGATTTTACCATCATCCTTTAGCATTGGTGCCAAAGTCATGCGGCCAATTGGCGGTATCGCTGCGGCAAGAAGCTGGTCAAGCCATGCCGCCGCGCCGCTGCCACTAACCTCATATTTGGCAAAGCCGGATATATCACCAAGCCCAACTGCGTTTCTGACAGCCTTTGCCTCATTGCCAACATGGTCAAAATCAACCGATCGACGCCATGAGAAAACATCGGCCGTTCCATCAGGTGCGAACCATTGCGGAACCTCAAGCCCAAACGCAGCGCCAAATTGCGCGCCAGCCTGTTTCTGCCGGTCATAGATGCTGGTGGTCAATAGGGGGCGGGCGGCTTGTAATTCTTCATTCGGATATCGAATTGAAAACCGCCGCGAATAATTCTCTCTGACACGGGCATTGGTATAGGCCATGCTGGCATAATCACCAAACCGTGATACATCCATCGCCCAGACATCGAATCCGGGGTCACCATTCACAATCCAGTTGGCCAATGCCAGCCCGACACCGCCACCCTGACTAAAGCCAGCCATTACCGCACAAGCAGACCAGTAATTGGTCATGCCCTTTACCGGCCCAACAAGTGGGTTTCCATCGGGTGCAAACGTGAAGGGGCCATTGATGATTTGTTTGATGCCAGCATTTTCAAATGCCGGAAAATGGCGGAACCCGACTTCAAGCGATGGCGCAATCCGATCAATATCAGGCTCGAGCAGCTGATGACCAAAATCCCATGGCGTTTCGGTTTCCGACCATGGTTTGCAAGCGCGTTCATAGGTGCCCATCAACATACCGCCACGTTCTTGGCGAAGATAGATTTCACCATCAAAATCAACAGCATGCAAAACTTCGGCACCGGTTTTTTGATTGATTTCGGCAACTTCGGGCATGTCTTCTGTCAACAGATACATATGCTCCATTGCCAATACTGGCAGTTCCAGCCCAACCATGCGGCCAACTTCACGCGCCCAAAGACCAGCGGCATTCACCACATGTTCAGCTATGATGACGCCTTTATTGGTTGTGACGACCCATTGGCGATCGGTCTGCTGACTAAGCGCTTCAACCTTGACATGGGTTTCAAAATCCGCGCCATTTTTGCGCGCCGCCTTGGCATAGGCATGGGTAACGCCGTAAGGGTCGCAATGCCCCTCAATCGGATCATACATGGCGCCAACAAATTGCGAAGGGTCGATCAGCGGCATCAGTTCATGCGCGCGTTCAGGGGTGATGATCTCAAGATCATCCATGCCAAGATATTTACCTTTGGCATAGACCGATTTTAGCCAGTCAAACCGCTCATTTGTGGCGGCAAGCATAATCCCGCCGGTCATGTGAAGGCCGATATTCTGACCCGATAATTCCTCGATTTCCTGATAAAGCTTGATTGTATATTGCTGTAATTTAGCAACATTTGGATCGCCATTAATGGTGTGCATGCCACCCGCGGCATGCCATGTCGAACCTGACGTCAATTCCGACCGTTCAAGCATGATCGCATCATGGCATCCAAGTTTGCTGAGATGGTATAAAATTGAGGCGCCAACAACGCCGCCTCCAATGACTACGACTTGTGCTTGGTTTTTCATCTTGGCCTCGTCTGGCACGCAGTTGGAATATCCTTGATAATAGCTAACGCCGGTTACCCCAAATGAAATGTTCAGAATACGGCTGAAAGATAGCCGATAGCGAACAGTCGGCGATAAAGTATTTTGCTCAGATCTTTGCCGCTATGGTCACATCACCGCCGCGATGCGACTTGAAATTTATCAATCTGTGCCGTTAATCTGATTACCGGTCACAGTGAATATATGTTGAGGTTCAAGAGGAGTTGGCAATGGCCTATGATGAGCAGGAAAAAGAATTGATGGCGGCTTTGCAAACATTGGTTACCGGATTTGGCAATTATGACCCGCCTCGGCTGCGTAAAGATGGTGATATCGTGATACCGCTTGATGCTATTCTGAAAAAGAATCGCGAAGCAAACCGCAGTTTTGCCGACGCTTTTAGCGAGATGATGCGCGATGATCTGGGGCCAAAGCGCAGCTCAACATGGGTGAAATAAGCAACCGCAATCACCCCCTCATAAACCGCCAGAAATGATGGTATGGTGCAATCTGTTTTGGCGAAATGCGGGTGATTTAATCCTGCTTGCCACGCGTATAAAGGGCGGCAAGCCGATCTTGATATTGCGCCCTTACGACATGACGCCTTACTTTTAATGTTGCTGTTAATTGACTGTTTTCAGTTGTAAATCCTTCATCAGCAATAATGAACCGACGTACCCTTTCAATTTGTGAAAGGCGGCTATTGGCGCGCTCGACTGTCTCGGCAATCAGCAATTTCAACGCTTCATCTGATGCGGCTGCAGCACGCGCTTCAGCACTTGGCACAATCACCGCTGCCAGCCATGGCCGCCGGTCACCATCAACAAGCGCCTGTTCAATTTCAGGTTCAATGGTCAACAGGGCTTCAACCCGGCTTGGAACGATGTTTTCGCCGCCTGAATTGACAATGATTTCCTTTTTGCGGCCAGTAATGGTGATATAGCCATCATCATCACAACTGCCAATATCACCAGTGTAAAGCCAGCCATCACGAATGGTGGCGGCGGTGCTGTGATCATCGCGCCAATAGCCTTTCATCAGCAAATCACCGCGAACCAAAATCTCCCCATCATCGGCAAAACGAACCTCAACGCCAGCAACTGGCGGGCCGACGGTTTCGATCTTGATCTTGCCAGGGCGATTTGCCGATATCACGGGCGATGCCTCGGTTTGGCCATAGCCTTGCAGCAGCTTGACCCCAAGCGCCATGAAAAAACTGCCAATTTCGGGGTTTAACGCTGCCCCGCCGGAAATGAAATATTTCAGCTTTCCACCCAATCGCGCCTGTATTTTCTGGCGGATCAATTTTTCGAGAAGCAAATCGAGGAAAAATTCATGCGGAAGAAGCGTTCGGCCTTCAAGCCGTTTGCGGCCAAGGCGGATTGTTTCCATGAACAGGGTTTCGGAAAAGCCGCCCTTGGTGCGGATGCTACGCATAATGCGTTCATGAAGCACGTCATAAAGCCGTGGTACCGCTGTCATCAGGCTTGGCGATACTTCTTGCAGATTGGCGCCAATCTGTTCGGCAGATTCGCAATACCAAACCTCTGATTTGGTTTGGATTGGCAAATGCATGCCGGCGGTATGTTCATAGGAATGCGACAGGGGCAAAAGTGATAAAAAGCGCTGGTTTTCCTCAACGCCGCCTTCGCTTAGAATTTCGATTGAGGCGTTAATACAGGCCTGAATCGACCGATGTGTCAGCATCACCCCTTTAGGGCGTCCGCCAGTGCCGGATGTATAGACAAAACAACAAGTATCATCGCTATTTTGTGCCGCGATCCGGCTGTCGATATCGGCCAAAGGTTCGGTTTTGGCCAGCAAATCCTGCCATGTATGAACCGTTCGCCCGCCAAGATCGGGAAGTTTGGTGTCAGAATCCATGGTAATTAGCATGCGCATATGTTGAACGCGTGATGCGGCAAGGGCGACACGGCTGGCTAGAAGGCCGCCGGATGTAATGGCAATCAACGCGCCGGAATGTTCCATGATATAGACATGATCATCTTCGGTGTTGGTTGTGTAGGCTGGCACAACAATGGCACCGATCGACATAACAGCCAAATCGGCAATGGCCCATTCGGGGCGGTTTTCTGCGCTAATCAAAACACGGTCGCGCGGCTTTATGCCAGCGGCAGCCAAGGCACCAGCCAGACGCCTGACCGAGTCGGCAACCTCGTCCCAGTTTTTACCCGTCCATTTGCCTTTGCTCTTATGGAACAAAAGCGGCTTCGCACCAAGCATGGCCGCATTTTCAAAAAAAGCACCGGCAAGATTGGCTTTGGTGACATAACGGGACATATCGGCCTTTTTTGTGGTCGCGCTCATGCTTTGCTGTCTTTTGGATGGTTGTTGTCTGGTGATAAGCCTATCGAAAAATCGGGCAAATGCAATGCGATTGATCGGAATTTAGCGTTTGGTTTTGAGGCGTTTTGCCTGCGCACAACTCCATAGTGAATTTGTGATCGGATGGATGGGTTGAAAGGCGCGCGGCGGCACGGCACGGTCGCCAAGTTCAAATTTATCGCGCTCGGATAAATCTTTGCGGCTTAGCTGATGTGGCAGAATGGCGGCTGGGGCGTTAAAGCGGCAATATCCATTGGTTGCCGCAATGCGGTCATCACCAATTGGTTTCCAAAATTCGCAAAAACAGCAATTCAGCATGCTTGTTCCCCGATTTCACTGAATAAGGGTGCCAGAAAGCCGGAAAAAAGGCAAATCAGGCTGGTGTTCAGCCAAGCAAAACCGGCAAAAGACTGACCAATAACAGTGATGCCATTATGATATTGAACAGGCGTAATCGGGTTTCTGTTTTTAAAAATTGTCCAATCAGAATGCCAAATAGCGTCCAAGTACAGGTCGACCCAATTGTGACCAGCGCCAAGACCATAAAGATTGCCAGCACTTCACTGGCAAGATTGGCAGCGCTGCTGGTATAGGCCGTAACCGACGAAATGATGACGGTAATCCCCTTCGGGTTGACCAGTTGAAACATGGCAGCCTGCCAAAACCGCAAAGGCCGGTCATCACGGCGCGTTTCAGCGCGGCCCGCATTGGCAATTTTCCAGGCAAGATAAAGCAAAAATAAAATGCTGATGATCTTTAAAATATCATAGAGCGCGGGAAGCGCAGTAAACAGGCTGGCAAGGCCAAATCCTGCCGCCACGACAAGGATCATAAAGCCAGCAAAAACGCCCAAAATATGCGGCAGGCTGGCACGAAAGCCAAAATTGGCACCCGACGCTGCCAACATCACATTGTTTGGCCCAGGCGTAAAAGCGGCAACAAAAGCAAAAAGGCTAAATGATAAAAGGGTTGGTAAATCCATAAGGCCAGAATAACCGCGCTGAGGTTTATCACGCCGCTGGATTTTCCAAGCCGTGATATCGAGCGTCATTCTAGGCAAACCGGTGAATGCTTGGCAAGCGGGGCGTGGGCAAGAGGGGCGTCGGGCAGGTAAGCCTTGGGGCAGTTGAGGCGTGGGGCAGAAAAACCCTAATGCCAAGCCGGACTGAGAGGCGGCGGATCAGATGGCGTTAGAACACAAGCTTGCTGTGCCGCCCATGCGATGATGCAAAGCCGTTTTGATTCATCAAGCTGCAGCGTGTCGCTATGCAGCCGCAAGCGCGCCCGCCCATCAACCGTTACCGGCGTGATATAGAGCCATAGATTGATTGCATTCTGGCCGAGCCAATGTTGCAACTGGCGTGATGCGCGTTTGGCGGCGAACAGGGTGCGAAATGTGCCAAGATCGACATGATATCCGGTTTCGCTGGATCGCGGCTTGATCATTTGCTGATTTATCGGCGGTATTGATTTTCTTACCATTGTTATGACCATCGGATCATCGTGCGGCGTTTCGGGGCGGGGGATGCTGGCATCCTTATCGGTGTTTGGATTTGCCGCGGCCTGTTTGAGGCTTGACAGATCAGCGTGATAGAAAATTTTCGTGCATGTCTGGCCAATCAACTTTCCCGTTTTTTGAAAAGCATTTTGGTCAATCTGGCGGTCATCATTGGTTAGCCGGCCAAGAATCCAGCTAGCATAACGGGCGGTAATCATGTCGATATCTTGCTGATCAATATCTTGACGGCCATTTTGGATGGCAATGTCGCGCATCTGATTGGTAGCATGATGCTGGCGGCCATGCCATTGTTTCGCGGCTTTGGGGTATAGGCTGGTTTGCAGCCCCATGATTTTGGCAAAGGCAGCACAGATTGCCGCATTTTCGGCCGCTTTGATATTGTGATTTTGCGGCGGCGCATCATGCTGCGCGGCGGCAACACCGAATGACCAGATGATAATTGTGAAACAAACCACAAATCGATGACACAGAGATTGCATCCTACCTCCTTCAGCGCAATAGCTGATGATGAGAATAAGTTTAGAAACAACTAATATGTCGGCAGTATAGGGGGCGTTTAGAATTGAAGTCACGCCAAGCTTATTTGCTTTATTAGTTTCGGGCTTAATGGGTAAAACGAAGCGCTTCGCCAGCGGCGCGGATCAGCGCGCGCGCTTTATTGCGGGTTTCTTCATATTCGGAATCAGGGTCACTGTCATAGACAATGCCAGCGCCAGCCTGAACATACATGGTTTGATCTTTCACCACCGCCGTGCGAAGGGCAATACAGGTATCAAGATCACCTGCCACCGAAATATAGCCAATCGCACCTGAATAGGCACCGCGGCGGTCGGGTTCAAGCGCGTCAATCAATTCCATTGCGCGAATTTTCGGGGCACCAGACACGGTGCCAGCAGGAAAACCGGCAATGAGTGCATCAACCGCATCCAGATCATCACGGATTTCGCCTTCAACCTGCGAGGCGATATGCATCACATGGCTGTAATATTCGACATCGTAATTTGACTTCACCCTAACAGTTCCGGGCTTTGACACGCGGCCAACATCATTGCGGCCAAGGTCAAGAAGCATTAAATGTTCGGCGCGTTCTTTGATATCGGCCATCAGATCGGCTGCATTTGCGGCATCTTCATCAGGTGTTTCGCCACGTTTCCGGGTGCCGGCAACCGGCCGAATGGTGACATCCTTGCCGCGCAACCGCACCAGAATTTCAGGGCTAGACCCAACAATCGACATTTTGCCAAAATTGAAATGAAACAAAAAGGGCGATGGGTTCAACCGCCGCAATGACCTGTACAGATTGATCGAGGGAAGGTGAAACGGAATGCTGAAACGTTGGGATAGCACAATCTGGAACACATCGCCCGAACGGATATAATCCTTGGCTTTGGCGACCATTTCCAAAAAGGTCGATTTTTCCATATTGGTTTCAGGCTCGGGAAGCGGGGTATTGGCATCGCCCATTTCGGTATGCGGCAAAGGCTGGTCCAAATCCTCGATCGCAGCGGCAAGCCGTGATTGCGCGTCATCCCATGCTAATTTGGCATCGTCCCAGTCATTTGGGCGAATTTGCGTCACCAAGGTGATATTGTCTTTTAACCGGTCAAAAATGGCAATGAGCGATGGCCGTAACAGCAATGAATCATCCATCTCAACCGCCGCTTGATTGGCGTTGGGAATGTCTTCGATCAACCGGATCATATCATAACCGAAATAGCCAAATAATCCGGCAGCCATTGGCGGCAGATCGCCAGTATCAGGCATTTCAGATTGGCGCATCAAATCGCGAAGCGATTCAAGCGGCGTTAGTGATTCCGTCTGGAAGCCAGCATCATCGGCTGGTGTGATATTGATTTCAGCGCGGCCATCACGGCAACGCCAGATCAAATCAGGGGCAAGACCAATCACCGAGAACCGGCCGCGAACTTCGCCGCCTTCGACCGATTCCAGCAAAAAGCAATTTGGCTTGTCACCAGCCAGCTTTAGATAGGCCGACACTGGCGTTTGAGTATCAGCAACGAGAACTCGCGAGACAAGCTGGCGATTGCCAGCCTGAAATTGCGCTGCAAATCTGTCGAAATTTTCACTGCTGGCAAGCATTATTGCTGGCTTCCAACCAACAATTGTTGAACCGGCGCAACATTCAGCTGCAGGTCATGTTTTTCCGACAAGGATAATAACACCATATTCAACATATCTTCTTGCAGGGCATTATTCATCACTTCGATAACGATTTTGCTGGTTTCGTCAATTTCGGCGTCTTTCGCCGCGACAATCTCGATGGTTTTGACAGCGATGGCTTCACTGCCGGTTTCGACAATGCTGCTTGCACCAGTTGCCTGCGAAAAGGCTTTATTCGCGATCAGACCCGCAGCCTGATGATCAAGGCCAAGACCGTTGCGGCGGAAAGGCTCGGTGATTGTGCCATTATCATCATTGGCTTTGACTGCAGACTCGGCGCTGGCTTTGGCCTTTTTGATTGCCTGCACCAATTTCCAATCGGCAATGGCGCGGCTTTTCACATCATTCAAGCTTCGTTCGGTTTGTGGGCTTTGCGAATTGACTCGAACCGCAAAGAACATATCGTCACCACCTTCTTGGATAACGCTTGTTTCATTCACGGCGCTTGTCCAAATCAGATCAAGAACGGCGCTATCCTGAATAAGGTCGGCACCATCGCCATTCACCGGATTGCCATCAATGTCGAGACCATTACGGCTGACATTATTGATTTCGGCAAGCGTGCCGCCAACCTTGGCCGCAGCTTCAGCCAAAGTTGCCCCCGACCCAAGCGCATCTTCAAATTCATTGGCTTTGTCATAAAGAATGCCGATTGATTGTTCCGCACGAAGCGCGTCGACAATCTTTTCCTTCACATCATCAAGCTCGGCCGCGCCGCCTTCGGTAATTGCGTCAACGACCAAAATATGCTGGCCAAAGGCAGTCTCAACAGGGCCGGCAGGCGTGCCAGCTGCGGTTGCAAACGCAACATCAGCAAGCGCCGGATCAAGCGCCGATTTTGTCACAGTGCCAAGATCAGTGTCAGTTTCGGTCCAATTCAGCATATCGGCCGCAACCGCAGCAAACTCTTCGCCTGCCGTAAGGCGGGACAAGGCGGTATCAGCGGTTGCCTTATCGTCAAAAACCATTTGCCGGATCTGGCGTGTTTCCGGGGTGCTGAACTCGTCAATGCGATTTTCAAATGCGGCTTGAATTTCGGCATCAGTAATGTCGATGCTGCTGGCAATTAAATCAGCCGAAATGCTGGCGATTGTTGCACTGCGCAGCTCGGGCGCGTCATAGACCGATTTGTTCTCGGCAAAATAGGCAGCAAGCGCGCTTTCGGTTGGCGCTTCGATTGTTTCGGGCGTGACCGGAAAGCTGGTCAGGCGCACACGACGACGCTCAAGGTCATAAGCTGCCACAATACGGGCGCTGGCCTCATCAAAGCGTGATCCAGATGCCAAAGCGCCAACAAGCTGATCACGCATCAATACGCCATCAACACGCTGCAGATATTCACCTTCAGACATGCCAGCATTGGCAAGGGTCTGCATGAAGCGGCCTTCGGAAAAATTACCAAGCTCATCCTTGAACGAGCCTTCATTGACAATGGCGTCGCGCTGCATGTCGCGGGTAACGGTTAGGCCAAGCGAACGATTTTCGGCACGAAACAAGACATCGCGCGACATTGCGCCCATGATGTCATTTAACAAACCGCCTTGAAGCGCCTCGCCAACACTACTGTTTGGCAGATAATTGCGGCGCGTGCGCTCAAATTCCATTGCAACTTCGCGCGGTGACACGGATTCCTCACCAGCCGAGACGGCTTTATCGCTGCCACCAATGAGGCCGGTTGTGCCATCACCAATACCCCATAACGCAAAGCCACCTGCCAAAAACAGGAGAAAAAACTTCATGACTGGAGATTTGGCACCGCTGCGCATTGCCTGTAGCATTTTTGTGTCGTCCATTTCTTTGTTGGTCAGGCGGTTAAGCCTGAAGATCAAAATCTTTCATATTGGTAATAAAGATTGCCGACAAGTGGGGCAACTTCAATATCGGAAAATAATGAGTTTCTGGGCGAAAAAGCAGGGTTTTTTGATCAAATTGCCAAAAGGGGTTGATCAGAAGGCTGGCATGATGACGTTCGAGCGGGTAATGTTGTGCCATCTGAACTCAATCAAAGAGCGCCGCGATGGTCGCTTTGACGTAACATCTGCCAATGATAGCGGGATTTAATCAATGATTATTGCTGGAAATTGGAAAATGAACCCATCGCTCGCGTTGGCAGGCCAGCTGGCGAATGCATTGACGGTGCGCCGCTTTGAACCGGTTACCCGCATCCTGTTCGCACCGCATCCTTATTTGGTGCCAATCTCGGTTCGGCTTGGGGGAAGTGATGTCCGGCTTGGAGGTCAGGATTGCCATCAAGATCTGTCGGGCGCGCATACAGGCGATGTTTCGGCGGCGATGCTTCACGATTGTGGCGCGTCGGTGGTTCTTTTAGGCCATTCGGAACGCCGCGCCAATCATGGTGAGACAAGCGCATTGATCGCCGCAAAGGCAGCGCAGGCATTGGCGCATGATCTTGATGTGATGATCTGTCTTGGTGAAACTTTGGACGAGCGCCGCGCCGGACTGGCCGAACAGATTGTGATTGACCAATTACATGCGTCATTGCCAACAAATCTGCCAGATGGCGACGATAGCCTTCATGGCCGGGTGATGATTGCCTATGAACCCGTCTGGGCGATTGGCACTGGCGAAGTGGCATCGGTTGACGATATTGCAGCGATGCATCAGGCCATTGCCAGCGAATTGCCAAAAAGCCAGAACGGCCATAAAGCACCATTGCCCATTCTTTATGGCGGGTCGGTGAATGCCGATAATGCAAAGGCAATTTTCGCCATTGACCATGTTGGCGGGGCGCTTGTTGGTGGGGCCAGCCTTGATGCGACGGCGTTTGATTCGATCTGCGAGTCGGCGGTTTTACAAATGTCAAAATCCTAACTTTTCGGAAAAATGCGCCCGATCGGCTGTCAAAGCTGTCTTTTGCGGCATTTTGGTGCGGCATTTTGGTTGAAAAATAGTCCAAGAAACCATATAAGCGGCGCAACGACCTTATTTGCAGGAAAATAACAGATCATGGAAACGCTGGTTCTGACCATTCACATTCTGATCGCCCTTGGGCTGGTCATCACCGTTTTGCTGCAACGTAGTGAAGGCGGCGGTCTTGGCATTGGCGGCGGCGGTGGCGGTGGCGGCGGCGGTTTTATGACTGCTCGCGGAACAGCCAATCTGTTAACCCGTTTGACAACGATCTTGGCTGTTGGCTTTTTTACCACAACGGTTACGCTTGCGATCATGGCTGGCGCGGGTAAAGAGCCGGTCTCGATCGTTGACGATGTGATCAAGGAAGCCCCTGCCAACACATCTGGGCCGGTCGTTCCAACAGGGCAATAGGCCAAGGCCGGAACGCGGCCCTTTGTCAATCCTAAGAATTTTCACTATTTTGCATTTCGTTGCATTTTGTGCCTTATCAAGTGCGCGGCAATAGGCTATTAAATTTGTCCATGCCTCGTTATATTTTCATCACTGGTGGCGTGGTTTCCTCGCTTGGTAAAGGTCTTGGTGCAGCAGCGCTCGCATCATTATTGCAAGCGCGCGGATACTCGGTTCGCCTTCGTAAACTCGATCCCTATTTGAATGTCGATCCCGGCACCATGTCGCCAACACAGCATGGTGAAGTGTTTGTCACTGATGACGGGGCGGAGACCGATCTTGATCTTGGTCATTATGAACGTTTTACCGGTGTTCATGCCAAACGCACCGATAATGTGACAACTGGACGTATCTATTCAGATGTTCTGGCCAAAGAGCGGCGCGGCGACTATCTTGGCGCCACCATTCAGGTCATTCCGCATGTCACCGATGCGATCAAGGCATTTGTTCTATCCAACCATGATGATGAAGATTTCATCCTTTGTGAAATCGGTGGAACGGTTGGTGATATCGAATCATTACCCTTTCTTGAGGCCATCCGGCAAATTGGCAATGAGCTTGGCCGCGAATCAACCTGTTATTTGCATGTTACTTTGATTCCCTATATCGCCGCTGCGGGTGAATTGAAAACCAAACCAACCCAGCATTCGGTCAAAGAACTGCAATCAGTTGGCATCCAGCCCGATATTCTGTTGTGCCGTACCGAACATCCATTGCCAGCCGAACAGCGCGCCAAAATCGGCCTTTTCTGTAATATCCGGCAATCGGCCGTGGTGTTGGCGCGTGACGTTAGCAATATTTACGAAGTGCCGCTTGCCTATCACGATGAAGGGCTGGATAGCGAAGTTGTTCGCCATTTCGGGCTTGCCGATACGACGCCGGATCTGTCGCATTGGAAACGAATTTGCCATGTTGTTGCCAATCCTGAAGGCGAAGTGAATATCGCCATTGTTGGAAAATATACCAGCTTGCAGGATTCCTATAAGTCACTGGGCGAAGCGCTTGTTCATGGCGGCATTGCCAATGGGGTTAAGGTCAATATCGACTGGATTGACTCGGAATTATTTGAACAAGAAGATGCCGCCATTCAAAGCTTGCAGCATGTTGGCGGGATTCTGGTGCCAGGTGGGTTTGGCGAGCGTGGATCAGAAGGTAAAATCCGCGCTGTCCGGTTTGCGCGTGAACAGAATATTCCCTATTTCGGCATTTGCTTTGGTATGCAGATGGCGGTTTTGGAGACGGCGCGTAATCTGGCTGATATGCCTGATGCCGGATCAAGCGAATTTGGCGATACGAAATTGCCACTTGTCGGTTTGATGACCGAATGGACCGTTGGCAATGAAACCTTGCAGCGCAGTGCCGATGATGATCTTGGCGGTACCATGCGTCTTGGCGCTTATGAATGTCATCTGACGCCGGGATCAACCGCAAGCCGTCTATATGGCGAGCAGGTGATTTCTGAACGTCACCGTCACCGTTATGAGGTGAATATCGCTTATCGTGACCAGCTTGAGGCGGCTGGCATGGTCATTTCGGGTCTGTCGCCAGATGGCAGTTTGCCAGAAATTGTCGAGCGCGCTGATCATCCATTTTTTGTGGCGGTTCAATTCCATCCGGAATTAAAATCAAAGCCGTTCGATCCGCACCCGCTATTTACCGGTTTTGTCGCGGCATCAATGGAAAAATCGCGTCTTGTTTAATCCGCGCCGCCGCGTGATGATCGCGATATCGAAATAGGCTGATGTTATAATAGGCCTCTATTGTTTGTGGCCGGTGTTGAATGGGGCTTGCGTTTCATGTGATGTGCGGCTGATCGTAGCGCCTTTACCGTGATTGGGGAGATGATGCCATGCAGATTGTAACCATTGGAAATGTGCAATGCGGCGGCGAGTCGCCATTGCTGTTGATCGCTGGCCCCTGTCAGATTGAAGGGCTGGATCATGCGCTGTCTTGTGCTGAATCGCTTGCCAAAATGGCCGCAGATGCCGGAATGGGATTTGTCTATAAATCATCATATGACAAGGCAAACCGAACATCGGCTGGTGCTGAACGCGGCGTTGGCATGGATGAGGGGCTGGAAGTGCTGGCCGAGGTAAAGGCGCAAATTGGCGTTCCGGTGTTAAGCGATGTTCATCTTCCCGAACAATGCGCTGCGGCTGCCGAGGTGCTGGACATCATTCAGATTCCTGCTTTTTTATGCCGCCAAACCGATTTGTTGGTTGCAGCGGCAAAAACCGGGCGCGTGATTAATATCAAAAAAGGGCAGTTTCTGGCACCGTGGGATATGAAACATGTTGCCGAAAAAGTTACCAATGCTGGCAATCAAAAGCTGTTATTGACCGAGCGCGGCACGTCATTTGGCTATAATACGCTGGTATCAGATATGCGGTCGCTGCCAACAATGGCGGCCTTTGGGCATCCGGTGATTTTTGATGCAACACATTCGGTGCAGCAACCGGGCGGCCTTGGCGGCAGTTCTGGTGGTCAACGTGAATTTATACCAGTTTTGGCGCGGGCAGCGGTTGCTGTTGGCGTGCAGGGTTTGTTTATGGAATCACATGAAAACCCTGATCAGGCACCATCTGACGGGCCGAATATGGTGCCATTATCCGAAATGCCATCCGTGCTTGCCAAACTGATGCAGATTGATCAGGCGCGCCGCGCCTAGCAAGCCAATCTAGCGCCTCAAGATCAGTTGCGCTAATCGGCTATTTTCGCTATTGATCGCTCATCTCAACCCTTAAAGACCGAAAAGAGCCAAGCCCATGTCAACGATCGTAGATATTCAGGCGCGTGAAATTCTTGATTCCCGTGGAAACCCGACTGTCGAAGTGGACGTTATTCTTGAAGATGGCGCGGTTGGCCGTGCGGCTGTGCCGTCGGGCGCGTCTACCGGTGCTTATGAGGCGGTTGAAATGCGCGATGGCGATGCAGATCGTTATGGCGGCAAAGGTGTGTTGAAAGCCGTTGATGCGGTGAATTTCGAAATTTTTGACGCCTTGACTGGTGCTGATGCTTTTGATCAGGCGGGTCTTGATCAGGATTTGATCGAGCTTGATGGCACGCCAAACAAGGCGCGACTTGGTGCCAATGCCATGCTGGGTGTGTCGATGGCGGTGGCGCGCGCGGCGGCGGATTCGGCTGAAATGCCATTATGGCGCTATCTTGGCGGCGTGCATGCGCATCTTTTGCCAGTGCCAATGATGAATATCATCAATGGCGGCGCGCATGCTGATAATGCGCTGGATGTTCAAGAATTCATGGTGATGCCGGTGGGGGCAAGCCATTTTGCTGACGGCTTGCGCATGGGCGCAGAAATTTTTCACGCGCTGAAAAAGCTGTTGTCGGAGGCGTCACTATCAACCGCGGTTGGTGATGAGGGTGGCTTTGCACCAGCCATTAATTCAACCGATGAAGCGCTTGGCTATATCACCAAGTCGATAGAGGCTGCTGGTTACAAGCCTGGCGATGATGTGATGATTGCGTTGGATGCCGCCGCAAGCGAGTTTTGCACTGATTTGAAATATAATCTGGCGGGTGAGGGGCGTGTCCTTGGCAGTGATGAAATGAATGCAATGTGGCAAGAATTGACTGGCCGCTATCCGATCGTGTCGATTGAAGACCCATTGCATGAAGATGATTGGAGCGGGTTCCAAAACCTGACCAGCGCTATTGGTGGCGATGTCCAGATTGTTGGCGATGATCTATTTGTTACCAACCCCGAGCGTCTTAGCCGTGGTATCACCGAGGCTGCTGGCAATGCTATCTTGATTAAGGTGAACCAGATCGGCACGCTAACCGAAACCATGCAAGCTATTGATATGGCACAAAAAGCGGGCTTTGGTGTCATCATTTCGCACCGTTCAGGCGAAACCGAAGATAGCTTTATTGCTGATCTGGCGGTTGCGACAAATGCCGGTCAGATCAAAACCGGTTCGTTATCAAGATCGGATCGTTTGTCGAAATATAACCAACTGCTTCGCATCGAAGAAGAATTGGACCGCACCGGCCTTTATGCGGGCCGATCAATCTTGCGCGGCTAGGTTGGTAATTCTTTAAAAACAAGGAAACACGGCGATTCGCTTTTTGCTTGACGCGATGAATCAGCTCTGATTCACTGATGTTGTGATCATTCATGGGGGTGATTATGAGGCAGCGTGTTAACGGGGGCGGGACTCATGTATGTAATGCGAAAATCATTGGCGTTTGCGGGCAGCTTCTTTCTGCTTGGAACGATGATCGTGTTTTTCGGGGTTCATACAGTGGCTGGTGAGCGTGGGATGTTGGCGCGCCCGCAGCTAGAGCGCAAAATTATGCTTGCCGAAGAACAGCTTGCCTTGCTTGAAAAGCATCAGACATTTTTGAGTCACCGCATTGGCTTGATGCATAAGGGCGGTGTTGACGCCGATATTCTTGCCGAAACGGCGCGTGCCGAGTTGGGGCTTTACGCACCAAATGATGTGATTGTTTCAATTGATCTGTCAGATTTGAAATTTTAATATCACAAGTGGCATATGCCAAGTTAACTGAATTTAAGTTTATACTTAAAAAACTTAATAAAAACAGAACAATAAAATTGTTGCAAAAATACGAAATTCGCTGAATTCTCGTCTTGTGATCATGTCACGCGGGTGTTTTGCCTTTGGAGGCTGGCACATCGGACGGGGATTTGGTGAACAGGCAACTTTGTCTGTGTTTCACCAAATGTCCGGTTCAAACAGACCATGGATGGGCTGGCGATAAAGCGCTGTCTGCCGCGGTCACAAAAAGGTGAGACAAATGACGGCGAAAGCAGAAACCAAGCGCAAACGTGGCCCGGGACGGCCGCCAAAGACAGTCGGATCAGGCGTGAATGACATGCCGCCAACCGAAGACTTGGTTGCCATGTATAAAGACATGCTGCTGATCCGCCGGTTTGAAGAAAAGGCCGGCCAGCTATATGGCATGGGTCAAATTGGTGGATTTTGTCATCTCTATATCGGGCAAGAAGCCGTTGTCATTGGGCTTCAGTCAGCCTCAAAACCGGGTGACACTGTTGTGACATCATATCGTGACCATGGCCATATGCTGGCTTGCGGCATGGATGCTGATGGTGTGATGGCCGAATTGACGGGCCGCGAAGGTGGTTATTCGCGCGGCAAGGGCGGTTCGATGCATATGTTCAGCCGCGAAAAGAATTTCTTTGGCGGTCACGGTATTGTCGGCGCGCAGGTGCCAATCGGTGTCGGGCTTGCATTTTCCCATAAATATAAGAATGAGCCAAATGTCTGCATGACCTATCTTGGTGATGGCGCGGTGAATCAAGGCCAGGTCTATGAAAGCTTTAACATGGCGGCACTGTGGAGCCTTCCGGTCGTGTTTGTTATTGAAAATAACCAATATGGCATGGGAACCAAAGTGACGCGTGCGGCCGCTGGAC
>JAFMNI010000021.1:0-5596 GCA_017859295.1 Candidatus Puniceispirillum sp.
CGCAGGCCCCAAGGCCAGACCAGCCAGAATATAACCAACCAATGGTGGCTGTTTGAGCCAGCGCAGGATCAAGCCAAAGCTAACCGCGCTTAGCATCAAAAATGTCGTTGTTAATATTTCGCTTTCATGGCCATGCATATCTTAACGCTAGCCAAATTCATAATTGAATTAAATGAATTTAAGCAATGATTTAGCATAGGAAACAGCATCAAAAGACAGCGCCAATGGCCAAACAGACAATCGCGCTAGCAATCTTGTCTATGCGAAATGGCCAATTCAATCTGAATTGCCGTTGCATGACCAGTTTCATGCCAGCCCTCAGGCAACCCTTGGGCAACCCCTAGAGAAAAGGAAGCGGCACGATTCGGGCTGACCGCAGGCCATCAGCCATATGGATTGTCACCGATTGTCCCTTGTCGATCGGGGTGGTTGACACCATTCCAACGCCAATATTTTCGCCAACGCGTGGTGAGTAAACACAAGCGCTGACATAGCCAGCATTTTCCCCATCAAAGCTGATAAAAAGCCGATCTTCATTTGTTGCGGCAAGGGCGGGGCCATCAATAATGAACCCCATGAACCGGCGGCTGATACCCGCCTTTTTCATGGCGATCAGCGCATCCTTGCCAATAAAATCATGTGGCTGGTCGAGTGCGATGAATTTATCCATGCCAAGTTCAAATGGGTTGGTTCTGGAATCAGTATCAGCACCATAGGAAATCAGGCCGCTTTCAATCCGTTCAATGTAATTTGGCGTCCCCGGCCCAATATCATACGGCTTGCCAGCTTCAGCAACACGCGCCCACAAATCATCGCCGCGGCTGAAATCACGAAGATACAGCTCATAGCCGCCTTGCTTTGACCAGCCAGAGCGCGCCACAACAAGCGGGATGCCATCAAGTTCAGTGACGCGAAATCCAAAATATTTCAGTTCACGAACCCACTCACCAAAAAGGTCAGACACAACGTCAACCGCCTTTGGCCCCTGAATAGCAAGTGGCGAGACATCGGGCTCATAAACATCGACATCCAGCTTTAACGTGCCGGCAACTGCGCTTGCCCATAATTGAATATCGCTATCGGCAATCGACAGCCAGATTTCATCCTCGGCCACTTGCAGCAATACCGGATCATTGATGATTGCGCCGCTGTGATTGCAGATCGGTACATATTTCCCCTGCCCAATGACCAAACCATCAAGGTTGCGCGGGGTCAGCAACCGCGCCAATGCCAGCGCGTCCGGCCCTTTCAGCGCAACCTGCCGCTCAACCGCAACATCCCACATGGCAACACCATTGATCAGCCGATCATATTCAGCCGCCGGATCGCCATAGCTTGTTGGCATATACATATGATTATAGACACTAGCCGCGGCCAGACCGGCCTTACAGCTCGCCTGAAAAAACGGGCTTTTGCGAACCCGCGCACCAATGGATAATTGTACCGCCATGACAAGCCTTCCAAAAACAGATGATCTAACCGCGCTTAAATCGGCGAGATAGTGCCATAAGTTAGGCCGAAACGATTATTCCCTTTACGCCATCTTATCGGCTGTTTTTGTTCAAATGCGTCTTATTGAAAAAAATCGGCGAGTTCAGCAGCAAATTGATCAGCCGCTTTCACATCAATATCAAGATGGGTAACAAGCCGGATCACGCGATCACCACCGCCAAGCAAAATACCGCGCGATGCGAGATGCGCCCGAAGCGGGTCTGCCGCCCCTTCGGGAACCGTCATAAACAACATATTTGTCTCAACCAGATCAGCATTAACCGTGATCGCTCCAATGTCATTTAATTGATCGGCAAGTCGCCGCGCCATCACATGATCATCGGCAAGCCGGTCAATATGGTGATCAAGCGCATAAATGCCTGCCGCCGCCAGAATGCCAACCTGACGCATGCCACCGCCAACCAGTTTGCGCATCCGGCGCGCCCGCGCAATAAAATCATGCGCGCCAACAAGAACCGATCCCGCCGGTGTGCCAAGCCCCTTTGACAGGCATAAGGACACGCTATCAACCGAATCAACAATCTGCTTGGCAGGCACGCCAAGCTTGACCGCAGCATTCATCAGCCTTGCCCCATCAAGATGCACGCCAAGCCCGCTATCTTTTCCAGCTTTGGCAAGACCAGCAATAACCCCCACATCATGAACATGACCAGATATGGTATTTTCAAGACATAGCAAACGGCTAATCGGGCAATGCGGATCATCCGGCTTGACGGCCTTGGTAATTTGCGATGGTGTCATCAAACCGCGATGGTCGGTTCCAATTGCCTCCATCATCACGCCGCCAAGAACCGAAACCCCACCAGCCTCATAGCGATGAACATGATAGCAATCACCAACCAGCAATTCATCACCGCGCTGGCAATGCGATAATAGCGCGACAAGATTAGACTGGGTACCACTCGCAACAAACAGGCCAGCCTGTTTGCCAAGAAGCGTGGCAACCTTGTCCTGAAGTTCATTAACCGTGGGGTCATCCCCATAAACATCATCACCCACTTCGGCTGTTGCCATGGCTTGGCGCATTGCCGCTGTTGGTTTTGTTACAGTGTCGCTTCGAAGGTCAATAAATGCCGGTTTATTATGCAAGGCCGCGTCCTGATAATTCATTTTTCGTTCCCCGCTGCAACAAAACCTTTGAGATCAAAATCGACATTGCCAATATCTTCAGGATCAGGCGACAACCCAAGATCAAGACATTTTTTGCCAAGCATATAGCCCGCCGGATCACGAACAGCCTCAACCGCGGCCAATTTCCCATTGTCGCCATAGCTCCAGACGGAAAACCCGCCTTCGCGTTTTCCAGGTCGCAGTTGATGGCGAAGATCGGGCGATGCCAGCGGCACAATACCTGCCGATTGCAGACGAACATCAAATTGTTCCGACCAGAACCACGGCGCTGCCATTGCCGGTTGGGCAAGACCGCAAATGACAGCCGCAGCGCGCGCCGCGGTCATTTGGGCATTATCAACCGATTCGATTCGTAAAGCCGCACCATCAATCAGCGCCACATCACCAATCGCAAAAATATCCTGAACCGAGCTTTGCATCATTGCATCAACTATAATGCCGTTGCCCGCCTCAATCCCAGCTGAAGCTGCCAGATCCAGATCAGGCAGAACGCCAATCCCGACAAGCAGTAATTCAGCCGCAATCTGGCGGCCATCACCAAGCTGCACGCCAGTAAAGGCACCGTCCTTTTGCAAAATTTCCTGACAATTTGCGCCAATATGCAGCCCAACATCATGGCTTTGATGCAATTCGGCAAAAAACGCCGAGATTTGCGGGCTTGCCACCCGCGCCAACAGCCGGTCAGCCATTTCGACCAAATCGACGCGAAGCCCAAGCTTGGTCAAGCTTGCCGCAACTTCCAGCCCGATATAACCGCCGCCAATTACCACCGCATGCTGGCGACCCGAAACCGCCGCGCGCAAAGCATGTGCATCATCAGGATGGCGAAGCACAAACACCCCATCAAGACCCGCCGCCGCCGCAAGCTGTCGCGGCACCGCCCCAGTGGCAAGCACCAGCCTGTCATAGCCATGCTGACTGCCATCATCGAGATTTAGCTGTTTTTGCAGCGGATCAATCGACACCGCATTGCGTCCATCAAGCAATTCAATATCATGTGCGGCAAACCAATCGGGTCGCCGTAAAAGAAATTTGGCATCATCTTGACCATCAGCCTGCAAAAAGGCCTTTGATAATGGCGGGCGTTCCAGCGGCGCACCAACCAGCCGGTCAATGATGCAGATTCGGCCAGCATAACCATTTGCCCGCAATTGTTCAGCGCAGGAAATCCCTGCATGACTGGCACCAACGATAATGATTTGATCTGCCATGATAATCCTATCCGCAAATTCCAGAGCTACCGCAAAGACCGCCGCGCCATTAAGGCAGGCAATTGATCAATCCTGCCAATAACATTCTCGTGATGAATATCTTGATGTGGGCGGTTGTCAATGCTGTCGGCAATACAGATGAAATCACCCGCCTTTGCCGCAATGGCCGCACCATAATCAGCCATCGTATCCCCAACCATAATGCTTGCCGCTGGTGTCACACCGGCAATCTGGCAACAGTGCAAAAACCCATGCGGCCCGGGTTTTGACCCAAAGCCACTGTCCGCACCAACCACCGTACAAAATAAATCCAGAACGCCAATATCCTGCATGTTTCTTTTGGCGCTGCTTTCACTGTCATTGGTCAAAATCGCAAGCTGATAGCCATCCTTGTGAAGCTGGCGAAGCGGCGCTTCAACCTCGCCTTTTGGCACAGTCTGATTGCGCCCATGCCGATCGACCAATATTTGCACTTCCTGCTTATAGCGATCATCCTGATCAAGCTTGATCATATGGTTTGGCAGCATTTTCTGCCAACAGCTACGAATATCAGCAAAAGAACCAGCGGCAAAAATACCGCGTGAGTCAATTTGGCCAGCAGCTTCATCAACGCCAATGGCCGCCAGCAATTCAACCCCGCCAATATCGCCTTCCCAATCATCGGGAATACGGCTTGCGGTATAATGCGCCACAGCCCGCGCCACCGGCAGCCATGTCGCCTCCAGATCAAGGATCACCCCATCCTTATCAAACACAATTAAATCAGTCATCAATATCCACAGCCCATAAACGGAACTCAATAAATGCGGCCCATAAAATGGGCGGGAAATCTTTTGCCGGCCAGAGTGACCGATTTTGACGCCATGACCAAGCCGCTTTTGCAAAATACCGCCAATCATGCACGCGCCACCTATTCACGCACCACTCATTCATTGGCAATGATAAAGCTTCGCCTCCCAAGCCGCGCATAGGCGGTCATGATCTGCCCGTCATCACACATTTGGCGAGCAAGAGCTGCACCGGCGGCAAGCGCATGATCAATTTCATCGGCGCTTAAAGGGCCAACATCAACCGTGACAAGCCGGTCTTTTAAATCACTATCCGGCACAAGGCTAGCCGCCGACTGGCGTGTAATTGCCGGTGACAATATGGTAATCGAATTGGCAATCAAACTAGCGGCAACATCGGCAGCCGCCGCATTTTGTGCCAGCACGGTAACCGAATCTGCAATCCCAAGTGACAGGCTTCGCCCCCGCCAACCACTTGTCGCAACACCACCAATGCGATCATGGTCATGCAGCCTGATCCGGCCATGAAGGGGCATATGCCCGCCACCACCCCCCGAAGCGGCCATCGCAAAATCGCTAAGATGCGTGTCGCGGTCATCGGCAATGCCGATATCAAAAAAGGCACCCTTGCCAAGATAGAGCGCAATATCACCGCCATTATTGACCGAAGCCCGATCGAGCTGATTGCCCATTGCCAGCAATATTTCATCAGCAACGCTTCCCGCAACGGCAATCATTGGGGTGATGAAATCAGCCTTGTCATGGCGCGGCAAATGCGGGCTGATCGCCGCCGCCATGCGTTTGGCAACGGGTCCTTTCAGGCGGTTGATGGTGTTGGAGTCGGCGGGTAATCGCAGCATCGTCAATTCATCGACCAACCGATCAAGAAGGCCGCAAAACGCATCGGCGGCGCGGGCATAGGCGGCGGCGACTTCGGCTTTGTCGCCTTCAGCG
>JAFMNI010000021.1:5842-10135 GCA_017859295.1 Candidatus Puniceispirillum sp.
TTGCCAGCCAGAACATCATCAATCGACATGATATGATCAACATGGCCGCCAAGAGCGATATAATCATCCTTGCGCATGGTAAATTCGATTGGCGCAACCAATGCTGGGGTTGGTACATAGCCAAACGCATTTTCGGGAAGGCTTGTCACATCAACCATCAGCGTGATGCCGCCACCAGGCCAGATAAAGACCGGCGCCCCGCCGCAGGTTACCCGCGTCAAAGCATCCTTGACCGAACGTGTTAGCATTACCGGATTTTCGGTTACACCGGCACGAAGCGACCCGCCAGCCCCACCCATGAAACTGACCGAGGTTAATGCCGGTTCGCAATTTTCCTCAATCCGTTTGATTGACGGTTGCAACCGCACCGGCATGGGGGTTTCGACAGGCTGTAAATCCTGATCAAGTTCGTAATAGGCAAATTGCTCACCCGTCGTCGAGACCATCAGTAATGACTGTCCGGGCGTGGCGACCTTCGGATCGAATGGCCCAAGAATGGCAAGCGGATCGGTTAGATTCGTGCCGCCCCAGCCGGTGCCAGGTTCAGCCACCTGAAAATAACGGCCAGGTGTTGACCGGCGACCCAGAATTTTAATGCCGCTAGCAGGCCAGCCAATAACTTTTCCTGCCTGATGTTCAGACATCACGCCAGTAATATGGTCATCGACAATGACCACCTCATCAACCAGATTATGCCATTGTGCGGCAAACATGCCAATTGTTGCCGAACCGCACCCAACCCGCATGCGCGCCTCGACAACGCCATTGATCACGGGCGCTTTACCCGCCTGCAACACAAGGCTTGATCCATCATCGACCTGCATATCAACCGCGTCACCATTGCAAAGCGCCAACAAGGTGGCACAGGTGACACGGCCTTCTTTTTTACCGCCACCGGTTAAATGATGCACGCCGCCCAATGACAGCATCTGTGATCCATATTCACCCGTTGTGACATGGCCAACCGGTTCACCATCAACCCGCACAAGCGCGCGTTCAGGGCCAATATGCCGGTCAGTGTCGATTTTAACCTTGGCACCGCAATAGCTGAAAATCCCTTCAGATACGACCGTCACCATATCAACATCATCAACAATGCTGCTGACAATAAAGGGGGCTGGCTTGTAATCGGGATAGGTTGTGCCTGCCCCAACTGCAGTTACAAACGCATCTTGCGGGGTAATCAGATCACCATTCCACGCGTCACTGCCATCAAGAAATGGCACTAATTCACCACCATCATCAACGCGGCGCTGCATCACCATTAACGGGTCAAGCCGGATAAGCTGGCCGCCCTCATTCGCATAACGATCACAAGCCCCCGATTTGCCATCGGCGATATAACACATCACCGGACAGGCATCGCAGCGGATTTTGTCTTCAACGCGTTTGTCACGACTGGTTTTTGCTGTCATGACGGCCTACCTTGGACAGCCTGCGCCGCCACAATCGCCGCGGAAACCTTATCAGGTGTTGCTGGTAAATCATAAATCGCGGCACCCGTTGCATGGCGGATGGCGTTCAAGATTGCCGGTGCGGTTGGGATCAAAACATGCTCGCCAAGCCCCTTTGCCCCATAAGGCCCCTCTTCATCGGCAACTTCAACAATCACATGATCAAATTGCGGCACATCACCAATCGTTGGGATCAAATAGTCATGCAGATTTTCGGTAAGACCCGGTTGGTAATCTTCCATCAAAGCCATGCCAATGCCCTGCGCAACACCGCCTTCAATCTGACCTTCGACAAGCAAGGGGTTAATCGCCCGCCCGACATCATGCGCTGTTGTGATCTTATCAAGCCGCACACGGCCAAGCGCCGCATCGACCGACAATTCAACGATCTGTGCGCCATAGCCAAATACAGCATAGGGAATACCTTGCCCCTTTTCATCAAGCGGGCTGGTTGGCGGATCATAGGTTTCTTCGGCCATAAACACATAGCCATAGTCATTGACCGGCATATCTGCCAAGGCAATGCGTAATGTACCGCCACCCGCATCAACCAGCGTCAAGACCGCACCATCAAGCGCGATTGTTGCATTGGCATCAACATTCCCATGCCGAAGCACCATATCGCGCAAAGCCATGCCCGACAGCATTGCCGCCTTGCCCGAAACAAAGGTTTGACGTGAAGCAGATGTTTTCCCGCAATCAGGGGTCAGATCGGTATCACCGCCAAGAATATGTACATCGTGAACCGGAACGCCCAACGCATCCGCGGCAATCTGGGTAATCACCGTATTGGCACCTTGGCCAATATCCATGGCGCCCTGATGCAGAATAATTCTGCCATCGGCAGTGATGCCCATGCGCATTGTTGACGGGTTTGGCAATGACGTATTGCCGCAACCATACCAACAGCTGGCAATGCCAACACCCTTGCGCCACGGGCTGTCATCACTGATCGCGGTCTTGTTAAAACTAGCCGCAGATGCGTTAGCGGCATGCCAGCTATCTTCAAGCGCGGCAAAACAATCATCAATGCCAACACCGCTGTTAAAGACCTGACCGGTTACGGTTGGCACGCCATTTTTCAATGCGTTCAACCGCCGGAAAGCCAATCGGTCCATACCCAGTTTTTCGGCAAGCAGATCGAAGGCGCATTCCTGTGCTACCGCTGATTGCGGCACACCAAACCCGCGAAACGCGCCTGCTGGTGGCGCATTTGTATGAACCGCAACACTATTGGCGCGGTAATCTTTTGTCGCATAGGGGCCGCTAGCATGGATTGGCACACGGTTGGCAACGGTTGGCCCCCAGCTGGCATAAGCGCCAGTGTTAAAGATACCATCAAACACAAAACCGCTAATCCGACCGGTTTCGTCACAGCCAACAGCAAGCCGGATATCGGATGGATGACGTTTGGTCGATGCCCGCATTGACTCGCCACGGCTATAGCAAATACGCGCCGGCCGCCCTAGCACCCATGCCGCAAGCGCAACATAGGGCTGAAAAGACACATCCAGCTTTGAGCCAAAGCCGCCGCCACAAGCCGATGGCACAACCCGAATGGCCTCAAGCTCCATGCCCATGATCTCGGCAAGGCTTTCACGATCCATTTGTGCCGCCTGCGTACAGCCATGAATGACAATCCGGTTACCCTCGCGGGTGGCATAGCCTGCCTCAGGTTCAATATAGGCATGTTCGATAAAGGGCGTTGTTGTATGAATCTCAACCTTGTGCGCCGCCGCCGAAAGCGCCTGATCGGCGTCACCGGTTTCGACATAGCCTCGAACAAGAATATTACCATCACGATTTGCATGCAGTTTGGGCGCGCCATCTGCCATCGCTGATGCAGGTGATAGCATCGTTTCGTGCGGGGTCCATGTGATCGGGAAATCGGCCTCGTCAAAATGCCTTATCACATCAGCGTCACCAACGATCGCTGCCACCGCATCACCGCGATATAGGGCTGTTGTTTCGGCAAAAACCGGCTGATCGGCAAAGGGCGGAATCACCCCAAAACAATTGCGCCCGGGAATATCGCTGGCATCAAGAACCACCAAAATACCCGGATGGCTTGCCAGAAACCCTGCCTTATCGCCAATTGTAAAACTGCTGTAATGATGCGGGCTGCGGATTACCCGCACCAACAGCGCATCTTGCGGCACCGCGTCATCACCATAGATCAGGCTGCCATCGACTTTGGGCTGGCCATCGAGATGCCGGATGGGACTGCCAACATTCTGCCCTGCCTGTGGTCGCGGCGATATTTTGGCATCACCACCAACCGCCAGAACCGCATCAATGATTTTGCTATAGCCGGTACAACGGCACAAAACCCCACCAAGCGCATCTTCGACATCATGCCGGTTCGGTGTGGGGTTTTCAGCCAATAACGCCGATGCGGCCACCATCATGCCCGGGGTGCAAATACCGCATTGTGCAGCCCCATGCGCCAGAAAACTATCTTGAAGTTTGGCAATTGTGCCATCAGCATGCAGCCCTTCAATGCTGGTCACTGCGGCACCTTCAACCTGCGCAATTGCTGTCAGGCAACTGCAAATCGGGGCGCCATCAAGAAGCACGCTACAAGCACCGCAATCACCGGCGTTACAGCCAATCTTGGTACCCGGCAAATCCATTTCAGTACGCAAAACATCACTCAGGCGGGTGCTGGCCGGAAGCTGGCTTTTAACCGGCTTGCCATTCAAGGTAAAACAGGTCATGCCGCCACCCCTTTGGCAAAATTCGATTGCTGTTCGCAAAGCAGGCGGCGCGTAATCTCGCATGATGCCTGCAGCCGATAGGCGGCCGTTGCCCGCACATCATCAATTGGTGAAAGACCGGT
>JAFMNI010000021.1:10441-17054 GCA_017859295.1 Candidatus Puniceispirillum sp.
CGATAACGGCAAATAACGCAATCCAGCCGCACCGGCAATTTCAACCTCGGCATCAAGCGTCAATAAGGGTGGCACGCCATCTGCGGCAGGCGAGGCGTTGCATAGATTGCCAACAATGGTGGCGCGGTTTTGAATTTGCACTGACCCCACTTCACGCGCGGCAGCCTTTAACCCGTCAAAGGCAGGCGGAACATCAGCATCAATCAGCGTTCGCCAGCTGGCAGCCGCGCCAATCCGCCAATAGTCACCATCAAATGCGACCGTGCCAAGCGCGGCAATTCCCGAAATATCCAAGATCGCGCCGCTCAATGGCCGATCCTGCAATCGGGGAAACACATCCGTGCCGCCGGCAAGAATGGTTCTTGGCCCTTTGGCAAGCGTGGCAATGGCTGCCTCTAGACTATCAACCCGCACATAATCGGCAACACCTGCGCTTACTTCACCTTGCATAAAACTCTCCGCGCTGCAGCCTTGCTTTGCATTCTAGACCTCACCCAAAATCTTATCGTTAACGGCTTTGCGCTTCCATAAGATTTTGCATTGCGGCATTCACTTCACGGCTATAAAGGCGTGCCATCTTACCTGTTGGCGGCAATGGCTCATCACAGAAGAATGACGGCAATTCATCATCTTCCTGATCAAAACCTGCGGCCTTGTTAAAGGCGGCTTCTAACCGCAATGTTTCAAAACCGATACCGGTGATAAATTCAGGCGTCACATCGGCGTCAAAGGAATCATTGATCGCATCGGCAATCAGTTTGAGATTATCATCTGTCACCGACCGACCAAATACGCATAGCCCAAAGGAATCGGCAACCGCACTGTTGATTTGCATACGCAGGCTTTCGGCAACCAATTCATCAATGGTTTTGTCATCACATTTAAAGGATGGCGCATTGCCAACCGTATGATCAGCACCTTGTGCTGTTAGCATCATCGAAATGCCAGTCACTTCGATAATCCGCGGATCATAGGCACTGATGGCCTGCTGTTTGATCACCGGCACCCGCGCAACGTCAAACGCCTTGCCAACCCGCGCCGTTCCCGACGCATAAAGACGGCCACGTTCATTGCCAAGGCGGATATCTTCAAGACAAGATTGCATAAAGCCAACATCACCAAATGCGCCAATGCCAGCCTCCATCAAAACACCAATGGTGGCACCAAGCTCGATACTATCAACGCCAAGATCATTTGCCGTTTCATTCAATCTTGCCACATCATCGGGATCATCAAGTCCGCAATTTGTGCCAAGCAAACCAATGGTTTCATATTCCAGCGGTGAAACCAGTTCGCGCCCTGTATCATCAACATAGACATTGCTGCATTTGATCAAACAGCCGGGCATGCAGGCATGGGATGTATCACCGCCGCGCCCGCCATTTAATTCGCGGATGAAATCGCCGCCCATGCGAAGCGGTCCCTCGTCGGCACTGGTCAATTGGCCGGATGAAAAATTACGAACCGGCAAAGCGCCAAGATGGTTGGTAAGATCAGCCACCATTGCGGTTCCAGTGGTTTTCAGGCTTTGCACCGCAACCGATTCGTCAAGCTTTTTGCCATAATCCTTGATCGCACCCATCAATTTCTTGCGATCATTTACCGGCGGCATCCGATCCTTGTCGATAACCATTGCCTTGACCTTTTTGGCACCCATGACCGCGCCAACACCGCCGCGTGCCGCCAAACGTGACGGCCGGTTATCCGTATCCGAAAAGGCCACGCCAGCCATCAGGCCAAGATATTCACCAACCGGCCCACAAATTGCCAGCGAGGTTTTCTGGCCATAGGTTTCATGCAGTTTTTTGGCACAATCGAAATTGCCAAGCCCAAGATATGGCGCCGCATCATCAAAGCTAATCTCGCCATCTTTGGTAATGCGAATAATCACCCAATCATCACTCGCACCTTGAAGGGTAATGCCCGAAATCAGCAATTGACCCATGGCAAAACCAAATGTGCCGCCGCTATTCGCCTCTTTAATGCCGCCCGTCAGCGGGCTTTTACAGCCAACGCTTAGCCGGTTTGCATTGGAAAAATTCGTTCCCGCAAAAGGCCCAGCCGAAAAAATCAGCGGATTTTCCGGCGACATCGGGTCGATTGTGGCAATGTTCTGGTCAAGCAGCATCCGCGCAATCAGATAACGTCCAGATTCGGCAATTTCGCGACCGGACAAATCACGGCTGGCGGTTGTTTTGCTGCCAAGGTCGATAGTGATATATTTGCGCATAATGTATCCTGTTTGGCAGTGACGAGGCCTCAGTTGATGGGCCTTAATTGAAATCATATTACCTGTGTTAATTCATTTGTATACTAACAATAATACATCTTGTAAACAACCAGCAGCGCCGATGCTTTGCGAACTAATGTCGCATAGGCAATCACGTCAAAGCAAAATGATGGATGTTTCGCCAGTTTCGGGTTGATAGATGACCATTTGGCAATTGCCTATTCAATAATGGCCGATCTAATAATGGCCTATTCAAAAATGGCTTATTCAATAATTTCGGGCAAATGCGCCGCTGGCGGTGTATTGCGGCTGCGGTTGGTGCGTACAATCCCATCAATAATTGTCATGCCAACCCCGGGCAAATTGCCTTGATGAATGCTTTCCAGCATATTGCGGCCGGGCGCATGCTGGGCGGTATCCATCAGCACAAAATCGGCACTGCGGCCAATTTCAATGATGCCGCAATCAAGATCACGCATACGCGCTGTATTGCCGGTGGCAAAACAAAAGGCAATTTCCGGCGGGATATCACCAAGGCTGGACAGCATGGCAATCATCCGCAAAATACCAAGCGGCTGCACTCCTGATCCAGCGGGTGAGTCAGTGCCAAGGATCACGCGTTCGGCCTGTTTGATCTCAAAGGCGGTTCGCATCGCCAGCAAACCCGCACGTTCATTGCCATTATGCACAATCTCAATCCCGCGATTACAGCTTTCGCAAAGGCAGGTAATCTGGTCATCGGGAAGCGCGGTATGGCCGCCATTGATATGACCAATAATATCGGCATCGGCTTCGAGAACCACATCCTTGTCAATCAGCCCTGACCCCGGAATTGACGGCCCGCCAGTATGGATTGTTGATTGAATGCCATATTTGCGCGCCCATTTGACCATCTGTGCGGCGGTTTCGCCAGCCTTGACCGAGCCAAGACCAACCTCGCCAAGCAGCTTGACGCCAGCATCGGCAAGCTCTTTGAAATCAGATTCGACCATGCCATCTTCAATGACCGGCGCACCTGCCAGCATTTTCACGCCTGATGGCCGGAAGTTTTCATACCAACGTTGCGAGGCGATCGCCATCGCCTTTAATCCAACAATATCTTTTGGCCGTCCGGGGGCATGAACCTCACCTGCCGAAATCATCGTTGTCACCCCGCCATGAAGACAGGAATCAATCCAGTTTAGCTGTTGCTGGCGCGGCGTATAATCGCCAATCACCGGATGAACATGGCTGTCGATCAAACCGGGGGTCAATGTCACCCCATGCGCATGAACCTTTACCGTCGCATTATCCAGATCCATATCCTTGGCATAGCCAATATCGGTAATCCGGCCATCAACCGAAACAACGCAATCACCATCAAGGATGGGCGCTTCCAGCTTGCCTGACAGAATCTGGCCGATATTGGTAATCACAAGTTTTTCTGACGCCATGATATTATCCCTCTTATCTTTTTTGCGATTATTTGCCAGCGCCGGCAGCATGAAATCATTATCTATTAGTCAGCAATCATTGGGCACCGGTCAAGATAGATATTACAACCACCCTTCAGCCTATAATTTATCAAGCAAGGTAAGCAGCCGCGCCACCTCACGCTTGGTCAAATTTTCGGTTGTTTCCGTGGTGATAATCCGCGCCTGATCAATTGCCGCTTGAACTTTTGTTTGGCCTTCAAGGGTAAGCGAGATTTGCAACCGCCGCAGATCAGAACCATCTTGACGCGATTGCACCAGACCCCGATCAATCAGGCGCGAAATCACGCCCTTTGTCGTCGCTGCATCCATGGCAACAAGACGGCCAAGCTGGTTTTGTGACACCTCCCCAACATCACGAAGCCGCACCAGAATGGAAAATTGCGTTGGCGTCATGTCGGGAAGATGCCGCGAGAAAATCTCAAGATGACGCTGGCTAGCAAGCCGCAGCTTATAGCCGACCTGATCTTCAAGCTGATAGTCATTGGCCGTTTTATGAACGGCAGAATGGCTGGGATCAAAAACATTCATAGCAAAGGCAAATCCGAATTACGTCAAAATGAAATGCAAATTCAAGCAGTGTCTTTAGGTGTAACATTGCCAAGACAAAAAGGCCAGATTTCAAAATAATGTCATTATTTCAATTGCTAGCCATCATCGTCCAGCGCCATCAACCAGATTATCGCATCGGATATATCGTTTGACAGCAAACAAAATATATTTTTTGATCAAAGATCGTGAAATCATCATTTACCGTCAGCGGCATCCGGCAGCAAAGGCATAGGGGAACAGATCATGGGATTGGCAAAAATTCGGAAAATCGTCACAATTGTCGAGGACACGCATGAAGAGGCAGGGCAGATCATTTCGCCGCCAACGCGCCGCGCCGCCGCCGTTGCGGTGATCGAAAATCCATTTGCTGGCACCTATCAAGATGATCTCGAAACCCTTATGGCAATTGGTGAAGAACTTGGCGGCCTTCTTGGTGAACGTTGCGTTGCCGCGCTTGGCATCACCCCGCAACAGGCGCAAAGCTATGGCAAGGCCGCGCTTGTTGGAGAAAATGGCGAGCTGGAACATGCCGCGGCCATTTTGCATCCCCGCCTTGGCAAACCGCTTCGTGCCGCTGTTGAAAAAGGCGCCGCCCTTGTCCCGTCAAACAAGAAACGGGGCGGCATGGGACACCCTATTGATGTGCCGCTTGGTCATAAGGACGCTGCCTATGTCCGATCACATTTCGATGGAATGGAAGTCAGCGTCAATGACGCCCCGCGCGCCAATGAAATTTTAGTTGCTATCGCTGTTGCCGATTCAGGGCGACCCTTGCCGCGTGTTGGCGGCCTGACGCATGATGAGGCTGAAGGCAAAGACGGGCTGCGCTAATCAGGCATCAGCCACGCATGGCATCGCCATCTATTTGCCCATCTATTTGCCCATCTATTTGCCATTGGCAAGCTGGGTAATCACCAAGCCGCCAAGAAGCATGCTTGCACCGCCAAGCTGCAGCAGATTTACCGGCCGGATTGGCGCGCCAAACAGACCAAAATGATCAATCAGCAGCGAAAAGATAATCTGCCCCGATACCGCCATGACAATGAAATTGGCAACGCCTATTTTTCCGGCTAAAACCGTTGCGCTGATCACATAGAAAACGACGACAAAACCGGCCAGATATTCAACCGGTTGCAACTGTCTGAAATCACCAATATTAGGAAGGCCTCGCCCCGCCAGAACCGCCACTGTTATCGCCAAAAGAATGGCAACACCGAATAGCAGAACACTTGCATGAAGCGGCTCGCCAAGGGCGCGCCCGACACGGCCATTCAAAATACCGACAACCGGAATGAATGAACCGGCAAGAAGCGCCCAGATCAGATATTTTATGTTAATCACCTTAGCATCTCCTTAAATGATCATGTCGATGCGGTGTTGTGCCCCCTTTGCAATCAGGGATGAGGGCCCCAAGGCGCAGCATTCAACAGCTGGTTTTGCTGGCTTAGCAATAAAGGACGAAGATCACCGGCAAAATCCATAAAATCATCATTGGCAAAAAGGCTGTTCCAATGATTGCGACGATCGGCATCATCGTCAAATTTCCACAAATGCACGATCTGATGAAGCGGGCCGGTATCTGAAATGAAATACCCAACCAGCTTTTTGTCAAAGCCGCCCTTTTGCAAAGCTGGCCAGCCTTTTTGACTATAGGCCTCAACAGCGTCTTTCATTTTCCCAACAGTCACCTGATAGGTACGTAATTCATAAATAGCCATGATCTATTCCTCGTTTCGAAAATCAAATCTAAATACAAAGTCAAAAATTGGGCGCACCGCGCCTAATTTTGTAGGCCTGCGGCAACCAGCGCTTGTTTCAGCTTGGCAATTTCATCTGCCTCAAGCTTTTGCAAAGGCGGCCTGACAATCGCCTGATCCAACCGGCCCAAAAGTACAAGACATTCCTTCATCCGGTTATGCATATCCAGAAACGGCGCGCGGTAAAAAGCCTGTGCCAGCGGGTAAATCCGATCATTGACCGCCCGCGCCATTGCCAGATCATCGCGCTGCATCGCGTTGAATAGCTCAACCTGCAAATCGGCGATCACACTTCCCGCGCCTGACAGCAGACCAGCGGGCTGCATTGATAATGATGCCATTAACCATGATGAATGCGTTGACAACACATTCACCTTGCGCGGCAATGATTGAAAGGTCTTTATGTGGCGTTCATGCAGCATCGGATCATTGCACCAATCCTTGATCGCAACGACGCTTGGCACTTCGGCAAAAATTTGCAGCATCGTTTCAAACGGATAGCCAAGGCCAGTGCTTGCCGGATATTGAAACAGAATCAGCGGCAGATCGGTTGCATCGGCAATCATTTTAAAATGGGCAATTGCCATATCGGGGCGAAGCTG
>JAFMNI010000021.1:17328-18433 GCA_017859295.1 Candidatus Puniceispirillum sp.
GCAATGTCAATTTCAAAATCTGTCTCAAAGGCTACCAAAGTTGCTGGTATGACGCCTTCAGCCTTGAATTCCATTTAAATATTCACCTGATCAAGCGGTGACGATCGAACCTCGTTCGATAACGTAGGTTCTATCAATAACATCGGCAACATGCGCATCGTTGGACTCGGCAATAATAATCGAAACGCCTTCTTTTTTTAGCGATGCAAGAATTTCACCCATCCGTTGCGCCAAAACCGGTGCAATTCCTTCGGTTGGCTCGTCCAATAACAATAGCGTCTGGCCAACCATCAATGCGCGCGCCAATGCGACCAATTTCTGCTGACCACCAGAAAGCGACGTTGCCGGCATATCTTTAAATTTCTCACATTCAGGAATGATTTTATAGATCCATTCAAGACGCGCCGCATGGCCTGAAATATTGGTGGACCAAACAGGAACAAGGATATTCTGCTCGGCTGTCATCTCAGGAACAAGCCGCCGATCTTCTGGCATATACCCAAAACCCATATGCGCTCGGCGATAACCGGGCTCTTCTTTTAGGTCTTTATCATTGTGATAGATACTGCCATCAACAATTGGCAAAAGCCCCATCACTGATCGAAGAAATGTGGTTTTCCCAGCACCATTTCTGCCAATCAGACCAATAATTTCACCAGAATTTATCTCTAATCCAATACCTCGAAGTATCGGAGTGCCGTTGATATCAACGTCGAGCGCATTAACTGCAAGCATGACTAGATCCTATTTCTTTTTCTTGTGGTGCTCTTTTCCAATAACGAATTCTTGCACTTTCTTATCAGCCAATGCGTCCTTTGGAGGCATGTCAGCAATAATTTCGCCCTGATAGAATGCAAGCACGCGGCTCACATAACGCTCAACAATTTCCATGTCGTGCTCGACGAAAAGAACGGTAACACCATCCTCTTTTAACGCGCCCATAACAATGTCCATGAAATCAAACTTTTCTTCAACGCTGATACCACTTGTTGGCTCGTCCAATAGAAGAATGCGGGGTTTGCTAACAACTGCCATTGCAATATCAAGGAGCTTTCGGACACCCTGCGCAAGCGCACTCACTGTGGCGTCCTTTTGCGGTTCCAAC
>JAFMNI010000158.1 GCA_017859295.1 Candidatus Puniceispirillum sp.
TTATCGGCGCTTTCACGCTGAACATCAATTGCTTGCCATGCGGTTCTTGCCCAATTATCGCCAGCTCTTGCTCTGAAATCGGATAAATAAGTTTCAGCCGATGGCCAGCAATCCAATGTCGTGCCGACCAATCTGAAATGCGGAAAATGCAGCGTATCGGCAAGGTCATTTTCCCGCAGGCCATTCAAGGCGTGAAGATGGCGTTCCATAACCGCCAAGGCTGATGCTGCGGCGGATTCAGGCTTGTCTTGGGTCAATCTGGCCTCGGTAAAATCATATTGCAATCTTGCGGTGTGTTACTTTAACAAACTGCCATAAAACAGTGCCGCCGCATAGGCCGCCCCGTTCTTTGCAAATGCTTGCCCTTTGGTTGTTTGTCTGACCGCCTGTTTTGTGATGGCGCTTCCCTAATCGCGGTTACGGCAATCAATGCCGTTAAATTCGCCAAGATCATCAAGCGTCTCGACATAGTGAAACCCAGCGTCTGCCAAGGCTGGGCGCATATTATAGATATCGATTCCAAGCTCGCCCGCGGCCAGTTTGACACGTTTGGCATCTTCATTGGCAATGCGTTCATCGGCGGCCTGGCGCGCGGCAGGAGCGTCTTTTCGGGCAACAACACAAATGCCATCATCATCGGCAATGATCACATCGCCCGGAAAGATGATTTGTCCGGCGCAGATAATTGGCACATTAACCGCACCAGGGGTGTTTTTAACCGTGCCTTTTGATGAAATGGCGCGTGACCAGACCGGAAATCCCATTTGCTGTAAATCGGCAACATCGCGGGTGCCGCCATCAATCACCAGCCCAACAACGCCGCGCGCGCGGGCTGATGTGGCCAAAAGATCGCCAAAAAATCCGTCACCATTATCGGTGGTGCAGGCGACAACAAGCATATCGCCTGGCTGGCAAAGCTCGATCGCAACATGCAGCATCCAATTATCGCCCGGTTGCGCCAAAACGGTGATTGCCGTCCCGCTAACCCTTGCGCCAGCATAAATCGGGCGCATATAGGGTTTCATCAGACCAATGCGCCCTTGCGCCTCATGGACGGTTGAAACGCCAGCATGGCCCAAGGCCTTTGTGGTGTCAGGGTCGGTGCGCTTGATTGTGCGAACGGCAACGGTTTTCATCATTTTTTCCTTATCAAATAGGCTTTTGATTTGAGAGGTTTGTCTTTTGGCTTTGATCACCACTTGTCTTGGTGATGGTGATAAATGTCTTGCGATGTGGTGACAAGAGGGTCAGCATGGATCGATCATTTTCACCCTGCCAATTCGGGAATTTCAGGGGTTCGTTTGATGCGGAATTCTAATCATGCTTGACCGGCTCGTTCTACGCAATGTCTGGGTTTCATCATGGGTTTTGTCACTGTCTCTTTTCGGTGATGCGTTGATCTATGTGATTCTGCCGGTTCATGCCGATGCGTTTGGCGTTAGCATGCTGATGGTTGGGTTCCTGCTGGCGGTAAACCGGATAATCCGCACCTTTGCCTATGGGTTAATTGTTGAATTGGCCGAACGGATTGGGGTGAAAAACCTGTGTCTTATTGCGGCGGTCACGGCAACCTTATCAACCGCGGGCTATGGCTGGTTTGAAGGTGCGGTTCTGTTAACCTTGTCGCGCATGGTATGGGGTTTATCTTTTGCGGCGCTTTTGCTGGTCACTTTGACCTATGCTGCGGTGAATCCGGCCAAAACAGGCACCCGCATCGGGCTCAGCCGGTCGGTTGAACAGGTTGGCCCGCTTTTGGCGATGACGGTGGGGGCATGGCTTGCCACGATTGTTGGGCCAAGGGATGTGTTTCTATATCTTTCGCTGGCAACGGCCGTGTCGGTCATGCTGGCCTTTGGCCTTGATGAATCGGCGCAACCTGCCAGAATCAAAAAGCCGGTTGCCCGCGATCGCATTTTTCCGCGCCCCGATAGTCTGGATATGCTGATTTTCTGGATGGGGGCGGGGATTGACGGCGTCTTTACCGTATCGATATCGCTGATGTGGGCGCAATATGTTTCAACTGAAATGGCGATTTTATTTGGCGGCAGTATCCTTGCCGCACGCCGTCTAAGCGAGATGCTGGTGGCGCCATGTTCGGGTATAATTGCCGATAGATTTGGCATTCGTCTGCCGTTAACCCTGATGATTGCGCTGGCCATTGCCGGTTTTGCGATGATTGGCGCCGGGCTTTTGGTTCAAGGGTCGGTTGCATTGGTATTGGCGCGCGGTGCCTTGGGAACCCTGTTTCCGGCCGCCGTGGCGCGGATCTATCCCGATAATAAGGTCAAGGCATTGGCGCGGAACCAGACATGGCGTGATGTTGGCGCGGCGGCTGGCCCGCTGGCAACTGGTGCTGGTCTTGCGTTTATTGCGCCTGAAATGATGCATATATTCGTGTCAGCGGCCTTTGTTATCGCCTTTTTTGTGTTTGTCATGTCACCGGGGTGGCGGGCGGTAACGCGCGCTGTATGAGGGGGTGACAAACTGGCAATGACAGCCTGGCTTTGCGATTGGCTTTATGGGAATGCGCTTGCTGCTTTGCCCGATATCCGGCAAAAATGACGATCTATTATTTGCGCTCATCAGCCACCGCAAATAATGCCAACCTAAAGGGATTTGAGACAGATCATGGCAATGCCGTCTTCATCTTTTGCGCGTGATTTGCGGCTGACAATCACCATTTTATTTTGTGGCAGCTTAAGCGGCATTAATATTGCCAAATTGGCACCTTCGATTACTGAATTATCGACCAGTTTTGGCCTGAGCTTGTCGCAGATCGGGCTGTTAGCGTCAGTCTTCACCCTTATCATGGTCGTGGCGGGGGTATTGATTGGCGGCATTGTACGCGGCGCCGGCACCAAACGCATTTTAATGGCAGCCTTGATCATTGCCTGTATTGGCAGTGCCATCAGCCTTATGGGCAGTTCGGTGGCAAGCCTGTTCATTGGACGCGCCATCGAGGGGATTAGTCTGATTGCCCTGACTTTGACCGCACCAAGCCTGCTAGCCCAACATACCGATCCGGCAAATCGCGGCTGGGTGATGGGAACATGGGGCGGGTTTATGCCGCTTGGCAACGGGCTTGCGATTATCGCCGCGCCCTATCTTATCGAACAAGGGGGCTGGCATCTGGTCTGGCAAGTTGGGTTCGGCTTTTCGGTGTTTGTCTGTGGTCTTGGCTGGCTGTTCATTCCTGATGATCGATTGCCAATGAAGCGGCAATTTGATCTTGCCGCGCTCAAGCTGGCGATTGCCTTGCCATTGCTGGCTATTATCGGGCTTAGCTTTGCTCTTCATTCATTGGTTTATCAGACACTTATTCAATTCATGCCATTAATATCGCAATCGCTTGGCGGGTTCAGCCTTGCCGAGGGGGCGATGATCACGGGGCTGTTTTGTGCGGTAAATTTTGTCGGCAATTTGATTGCCGGACAGGCGTTACAAACCGGAAAAAAGCCAGCGCATATTGTCAGGCTGGTCTTTTCCATTGTGCCAATTTTGCTGATTTTGCTGGTTTTGTTCAGCCAATCACCATTTTTGCTGGTTTTGGTTTTGATTTTAACCGGCTTGGTGTCGGGCGGGTCAGCGCCAATTTTTTTCTATCTTGTCAGCCGCGCAAATGATGATCCACAAAATCTGCCTGTTTTTGTCGCTTGGGTGTTTCAAATCCAAGGGCTTGGCATGCTGATAGGGCCGGCTTTGATTAGTTGGGTTGTTGAAACGACGCATAGCTGGAATATCGGCATTTTATGCCTGATACCCGCCTGTTTGGCGATCATTGCCCTGTCAGGGCGGCTTGTTCTGCCAGATGCCAAGATCCGAAAAACCCCCGCCTGATCGGGCGTTTACACTTGTTTGCCATCCCAAACCGAGACGGGCACAAAGACCTCGCCCCGCGCCAGCAGGCGTGTCGTTCGCAGCAGGCCGGCGCGTTCGATCTGCAAACCACCATCACGGTTTTCAAGACAAAGCTGAACATCAA
>JAFMNI010000159.1 GCA_017859295.1 Candidatus Puniceispirillum sp.
TTCACATCGAGATGGATTTAAGCGATAAGCGGGTCGATATGATTGCCGAGGGATTTGACGCGGCAATCCGCATTGGTAATTTGACCGATTCCAGCCTGATTGCCAAAAAGATTTCATCGGTTAGTGTTTTGCCAGTCGCCGCACCAAGCCTGATTTCGCAATGGCCCCAGCTAAACCATCCAAATGATCTGGCCAAAATGCCAGCGCTTGTCTATGCGAATGACCGAAGCCCGCTTGATTGGCATTACGTTGGGCCGGATGGTAAAGCGGGCAGCCTGAATATCACCCCGCGCATGTCGGCCAATAATGGTGATGTTCTTCGCGATCTTGCTATTGCTGGCCTTGGCATGGTGTCATTACCCAATTTTTTGCATTACGAAGCGATCAACAAAGGCCTTTTGCAGCCGCTGTTTCCGGATTATGACTGGAGCGGCTTTGATATTTTCGTGGTCTATCCAAAAACAACGATCTTGCCAAAGCGCACGCGTGTTTTTGTCGATTTCATATCTGGCCTTTATGGCAGGTCGCCTTATTGGGAAGAGATTGACCGGACGGCACTTGCCGGTTGATCTTTTTTTGCGATATGAAGCAGCATGTCATTGACAAATGACCGGCGGCAAGGCACCAGTCTGACCCATGCTAAAAATTCAGAATTTATCATTCTCCATCGAGGGAAAACCGCTATTTGAAAATGCGTCTGCGGTTATCCCAACCGGCCATAAGGTCGGTATCGTTGGGCGTAACGGAACTGGTAAAACATCACTTTTCCGCATAATTCGTGGCGAATGGGCGCTTGATTCGGGCCAGATCGAAATTCCCCAGCAATTTCGCATCGGCGGTGTTGATCAAGAAGCCCCTGCAAGCGATATCAGCCTTGTTGATACGGTTTTGGCAGCCGATCACGAGCGCGCCCAGCTGTTTGCCGAAGCTGAAACCGCAACCGATCCGAACCGGATTGCCGATATTTATACACGCCTTTCCGATATTGACGCCTATTCTGCCGAAGCGCGCGCCGCCTCAATTCTATCCGGGCTTGGCTTTAATACCGAAGCACAGGCGCGTCCTTGCCATGAATTTTCGGGTGGCTGGCGCATGCGGGTGGCGCTGGCGGCGGTGCTGTTTTCACAACCTGATCTGCTGCTTCTTGACGAGCCAACCAACTATCTCGATCTTGAAGGCGCGGTCTGGCTTGAGGCATTTTTGGCAAAATACAGACATACGGTTTTGGTGATTTCGCATGATCGGCAATTGCTGAACCGATCAGTAACCGGCATTTTGCACCTGACCGATCGCAAGCTTGGCTATTATACCGGCAGTTACGACCAGTTCGATACCGAACGCCGGATGAAGCTTGAACAGCAGCAATCAATGGCGCGTAAACAGGATGCCCAGCGACAGCATATCCAGTCATTTGTTGACCGGTTCCGTTATAAGGCGTCAAAGGCACGTCAGGCGCAATCACGCCTCAAACAGCTTGAAAAAATGCAGCCGATCATGGCCTTGTCGGAACAGGCCGTTTCGCCGTTCCGTTTTCCAACCCCCGAAGAATTACCACCGCCTTTGCTGGTGCTTGAAGATGTGGCGGTCGGCTATGACCAAAAGCCGGTTTTGCGCAAATTGGATTTGCGCCTTGATGCCGACGACCGCATTGCGCTTCTTGGGGCAAATGGCGAAGGTAAATCAACCTTGTCAAAGCTGTTTGCCGGACGGTTGCAGCCCTTATCAGGATCGGTCAAGAAATCAGGAAAATTGCGAATCGGCTTTTTTGCCCAGCATCAGCTTGACGAGCTTGTTGCGGGGGAAAGCCCCTATCAGCATATGCAACGATTGCGGCCAAAAGAACTGCCAACCAAATTACGCGCCCGGCTTGGCGGGGCTGGGTTTAATGCTGATATTGTCGATAATCCGGTTGAACGTCTATCAGGCGGACAAAAGGCACGTTTGCTGATGGCGATGGCGGCGATTGATGCGCCGCATATTCTGATTCTTGATGAGCCAACAAACCATCTGGATATTGAAAGCCGTGAAGCCCTTGTCCATGCGTTAAACGCTTATGAAGGAACGGTGATTCTGGTTAGTCATGATTCGCATCTTGTCGAAATGATCGCCGATCAATTATGGATTGTTCAAGATGGCAAAGTCGCCTCATTTGATGGCGATATGGCCGATTACCAGCGTCAATTGCTGGCGCGCCGTGGTGCTGGTGGCGCCCGCAGCCAGCGTGATGGTGATGATCAAGCCGCCGCATCAAATGATCAGGCGCAACGCGGGTCAGGTGAAAAACCAGACGGCAAATCGCAATCACCCGGCCGGGTGCGCCGCCAGAACACAAGCCAGCTTCGCGCCAATGTCAAACAATCTGAAAAGTTGATGACGACGCTTGCCGCCGAAAAAGACGGCATTGCCGCCGAAATGGCAAAGCCCGGTTTTTATGATAGCGACAATGCCGATGCAATTGCCCGATTATCGAGCCAGCTTGCCAAGCTTGAAAAATCATTAGCCGAAGCTGAACAGGCGTGGCTTGCGGCCGAGGAGTCGCTTGCCGAAGCCGAGGCCAATGGCTAGCCATGCCCACCTCGCCATACCAGCCTTGCATTCAAGAAACCCGTGATTTCAATCACGGCGTTTAACATTTGGAATTTTGCCTGAATTCGTGTTTGATCATGCGGATATAGTTACCTTTGGGTAAATCCACCAAACGCATTATTCTGGATAGGGCCGCAGCGATCATGCGCCAATGCCATGATGATCAAGGCCAAAATCGGGAATGAACAGCGTGTCTAATGGGGCATTGATTCTGATATGTGGAAAACACAAATGCCGATGATCGGCCATATTCGGCTTGGGCTGTTATGCGTGGCATGGGTGGCGGCGCTGATACAGGTGACAACAGGCACCGATCTGATTGATGTGGTTAATCTTGGTGTTATCGCCTTCATTGGCTTTGTGCTGTTGACCTTATCACGCCTTCGGCATGATTCGGTTTTGATCTTGCTATTGTTGGTGGTTGTTGGTTGGGCGCTTCTCGATCATTTTCCCGATGGCGATGAATGGGCCACTGGCGGCCGTTATGTTTTGATTTTTACCGCGCTTTTGCCAACCATGGCATTGGTGCGCGCGACCGCCTCAATGATGCCGTCGGTTCACCGAACGCAGGACGCGCTGGCGCAGTTGCCAGCGTCCGCCTCGTCGGGGGGATTGCATTTGGCGGCCAATATTTTTGGCGGCATCATCAATACTGGCGCGCTGGCGATTCTGTCGGCAGCCATTCCCAAAGATGCTGATGACCAACGCCGCCAGCTTGCTGCCGAGGCCGCGCTTCGGGGCATGGTGACAGCGGCGGCTTGGTCGCCTTTTTTTGTGGCTTTTGCGATTGGTCAGGGCTTTGTTGGCAAGGCCAATTCATGGATCGCGATTGGCATTGGCGGGGTGACGGCCATTTTATTTGCAGCGATTTCAATACCGCTATTGAACCGGTCATTTTCAAGCGGGCAATTACGGCTTGCACTCATCTGCCTTAAACCTGTTTTGATGCGGCTTTTGCTGGTGCTTGGGGCGGTTCTTGGGTCGGCGTTGTTGTTTGATTTCACCGCTTTATCGGCGGTGGTTGTGGTGATGCCGGTGCTGGTATTGGTGCAATTTATCCGTTATCCGGCGCAGATCAAACCCATCATCGAAGATACGGCAGGCAGCATGCGTAATATTGCCGATGATATTTTGATCATCAGCATGGCCATGTTAATCGGCTATTTTGCAACACGAACGGGGGCCTTTACAGCTCTTGTGACCAGCCTTTATGACGGTGTTATCCCGGGCTGGTTTGCGCTGATCATGACGCCGCTTGGCATGATGCTGGCTTCGGTTGTCGGGGTTCATCCGGTGATTAGCAGCACGGCATTTCTGGCGGTGTTCAGCGGTGGTCATGCCGATGTGCATCCGGCATTATTGATGCAGGCGCATTTGATTGGATGGGG
>JAFMNI010000160.1 GCA_017859295.1 Candidatus Puniceispirillum sp.
TATTGAATTGCCGGCGATTGTTGAGTTTGAGCGCCCATCAGGCGGCGAAGATGCCATCAGCCAGGCCGCAGCTTTGCTATCAGACGCCAAATTCCCCGTTCTGTTGAATGGTGCTGGCGTTGTCATTGGCGGTGCAATCGACGCGTCAATGAAACTGGCCGAGCGTCTTGATGCGCCTGTTTGCTGTGGCTATCAGCATAATGACGCATTTCCGGGTTCACATCCGCTATTTGCGGGCCCACTTGGCTATAACGGATCAAAAGCCGGTATGGAACTGATTGCCAAGGCCGATGTTGTTCTGGCTTTGGGCACACGCCTGAACCCATTTTCAACACTTCCCGGTTACGGCATTGATTACTGGCCAAAAGATGCCAAGATCATTCAGGTCGATATCAACCCTGATCGCATTGGCCTGACCAAGCCGGTTTCTGTTGGCATCGTTGGCGACGCCAAGAAGGTTGCCATCAGCATTCTTGACAAGCTGGCAAGCACCGCTGGCGATAGCGGCCGCAGCAGCCGTAAAGAACTGATTGCCACAACCAAATCAGCATGGGCGCAAGAACTAACCTCGCTTGATCATGAAGATGATGATCCGGGAACAACATGGAACGAGCGTGCGCGTGACCGTGAGCCAAAGAAAATGTCGCCACGCATGGCATGGCGGGCCATCCAGTCTGCGCTTCCAAAAGATGCCATCATTTCATCTGACATTGGCAATAATTGCGCGATTGGTAACGCCTATCCAACATTTGAAGAAGGCCGCAAATATCTAGCGCCAGGCCTGTTTGGGCCTTGTGGTTATGGCCTGCCGTCAATTATGGGGGCAAAAATTGGCCGCCGTGATGTTCCGGTTGTTGGCTTTGCTGGCGATGGTGCCTTTGGCATTTCAATGAATGAAATGTCGGCAATTGGCCGTGAAGAATGGCCAGCCATCACCATGGTTATTTTCCGCAATTACCAGTGGGGCGCGGAAAAGCGCAACACAACCTTGTGGTTTGAAGATAACTTTGTTGGCACCGAGCTTGATCAGCAAGTCTCATATGCTGGTGTCGCAAAGGCATGTGGTGTTGAGGGCGTTGCCGTTTCAACAATGGACGAGCTTCGCGATGCATTGGCAAAGGCGGTTGACGCGCAGATGAATGATGGCGTGACCACCTTTATCGAAGTGCTGTTGAACCAAGAGCTTGGCGAGCCATTCCGTCGTGACGCCATGAAAAAGCCCGTTTCGGTTGCTGGCATCAGCCAAGCCGATATGCGGCCACAGCAAGGCGCATAATATCGCATTTGCGATACGACGAAGGCCAATATAGAAGCATGGAAAAGGGGCTGCCAATGGCAGCCCCTTAATCTTTGCAAAAGGCACACGGCATGACCTGCGCCGCTTCAATGCCATTTAAGCCCCTTAACTGGCAAGCCCGTTTTGTGACCAGCGCATTGTCTGGCCAGCTCGTTGGTTATTAGACAGTTAGGATCGTACAGCCTGTTGTGGCACGGCCCGTCAATGCCTCATGCGCTTTTGCCACATCTTCCAAGGCAAAACGCTGATTGATCGAAACATTGATTGTGCCATCGGTAACGGCCTTGAATAGTTTTGCCGATGCCGCATCAAGCCATGACCGATCGCCAACAAAATGAAATAATGTTGGGCGGCTTAGATAATAAGACCCTTTTGAAAGATCGGTGATTTTGAAATCGGCATATGGCCCTGATGATTGGCCAAAGGCGATGATCGTGCCGCGCCGTTTGGTCGATGTGATGGTTCGCGCCATTGTGTCATTACCAACCGAATCATAGGCCACATTCACGCCTTCGCCATTGGTCAGGCGCATCACTTCGGCTTCGAAATCGGTACTGGTATAATCAATCACATGATCAAACCCATTGGCCTTGGCAAGGGCGCATTTTTCGGCACCGCCAGCCGTTCCAATTGTGATGGCACCAAGCGCCTTTAGCCATTGGCCGGCAATCAGACCAACACCGCCAGCCGCAGCGTGAAACAGCACTGTATCACCCGGCTTAACCGCATAGCTGTCATGGATAAGATAGGCAACGGTCAAGCCTTTCAGCATGATCGATGCGGCCAAATCACTTGGCACATTATCCGGCAATTTGACAACATAAGCGGCGTCAATCACCCGGTGGGTGGCATAGGCGCCATTGGCAAGCGTATAGCCAACCCGGTCGCCGACAGCCAGACCTTTGACATCACTGCCAACCGCTTCGATGATGCCAGCACCTTCAGACCCGAGAATGAGATCACCATCAACCGGCCATGGATAGGCACCATTGCGGATATAAATATCGAGAAAATTAATACCGACCGCGTCATGTTTGATCAACACTTCACCCGCTGCGGGGGTTAAATCCCCAAGCGTGATTTTATGAAGAACTTCAGACCCACCCGGTTTGGCGGCTGCCATTGCGTAACCCATTCTCTATCTCCTTGAAATCTATATGTCGGTTTAGCATTCATCTATCTAGCCGCAAAGCCCGATCCGAAACCGGTAAATAACGGCAAAAATTCTCTTTGTCTCTTACTGCCTATTCAGCAAAATTGCTAGTCAGATACGCTGACAAGCCGAATTCCTCGAGAATTATCAAACCATAAAATGAATATCTAATTGATAATGTTTTATTTTTTATGATTTTCACCATTAGAGAGATGCGATTTAACTTGCACAATGGCAAATTCGCCCTAGGCTTTTTCTATTGGCTAACTAAAGGGGGAATTTAGAATGACCAATGCAAAAATCGGCACGTCCGAGCAACTTAAAGATCCAAATCATGAGATACCGCTTGGGCCGCGTACTGCCCTTGGAATCCAGCATGTTCTGGCAATGTTTGCCAGTAACGTCACCCCATCAATTATCATCGCCGGCGCTGCCGGTTTTGCTTTTGGTGGCGAGGACATGGTCTATCTTGTGCAAATGGCGATGCTATTTGCGGGGGTTGCCACATTATTCCAGACAATCGGCTTTGGCCCGATTGGCGCAAGACTGCCTGTCATGCAGGGCACAAGCTTTGCCTTTGTTCCGATCATGATTGGTATCGTGAAAACCAGTGGCATGGCCGCCTTGTTCGGCGCGGTGATTGTTGCCGGTTTGTTTCATACATTTCTTGGCAGTGTCATTGGCCGCATTCGCCATTGGTTTCCGCCATTGGTGACGGGCATTGTGATTACCGCCATTGGCTTGGCATTACTGCCAGTCGGCATTAAATATGCGTCTGGTGGTGCCGCAGCTTTTCAAATGAACGCACCTGAATGGGGCGATTTCAGCCGCTGGGGTCTTGCACTTGTGGTGATTTTCGTTGCCCTTGGTTTCAAATTCTTCACCCGCGGCACCATGTCATCTGCGGCCATTCTAATCGGCTTGATTGCCGGTTATGTTGTTGGCTATCTGACGGGTGCGGTTAATTTTGGCGGTGTTGCCAAGGCGGCTTGGTTTGCCGTGCCGCAGCCGTTCAAATATGGCGTCGAGTTTAGCGCCTTTGCCATTATCGGCATGTGCTTAATGTCGCTTGTCAGCGCCATTGAAACAGTTGGTGATATTTCGGGCATTGCCAAAGGTGGTGCAAACCGCGAAGCCACTGATAAAGAGCTATCGGGTGGCACTTATGCTGATGGTTTTGGCAGCTTTATCGCTGGTTTATTTGGCGGTTTGCCAAACACGTCATTCAGCCAGAATGTCGGATTGATCTCGATGACAGGTGTGATGAGCCGTTCGGTGGTCACGCTTGGTGCGTTGTTCCTTGTCGCCTGTGGTCTCATTCCAAAGGTTGGTGCCGTTGTTGCGGCAATGCCAATTTCGGTTTTGGGCGGCGGCGTGATCGTGATGTTTGGTATGGTTGTAAGCGCTGGCATTAACATGTTGTCAGATGTGCATTGGAACCGCCGCAATATGATCATTTTGGCAATGTCACT
>JAFMNI010000161.1 GCA_017859295.1 Candidatus Puniceispirillum sp.
TGCCGAAATCAGCATCGCCTTCTTCATCACCGGTGATGATAAAGCTGATTGATCCTGAATCACCGGCACCATCAAGGGCGGATACAGCGGCAACAAAAGCGGCGATGCCGCCTTTCATATCAGCCGTGCCACGGCCATATAATTTGCCATCGACAAGCGTGCCGCCAAAAGGGTCATGCTGCCATTGCGCGGCATCTCCAACCGGCACAACATCAGTATGACCAGCAAAGGCAAAATGAGGGCTGCCTTTCCCGCGGCGTGCAAACAGATTATCAATCCGCTTGTCCCCAGCGCCAAAAGGCAATCTTGTGCAGTCAAAACCAAGCCTGGTGAATTCATCCTGCAACAGATCAAGCGCCCCGCCCTCAATCGGTGTTACCGATGGGCAGCGCACAAGTCTTTGCGCAAGTTGAACCGCATAGGATGGCATGGTTTTAATCTCTCAAAAGATCATTTACAGATGTTTTTGCACGGGTCTTTTCGTCAACTTTTTTGATGATTACGGCGCAATATAGTGACGGGCCAGGTGACCCATCGGCCAATGGCTTGCCGGGAAGGCTGCCAGGCACAACAACTGAATAGGCTGGTACGCGGCCAATATGCACTTCGCCGGTTACCCGATCGACAATTTTGGTCGAAGCGCCAATAAACACGCCCATCGACAAAACCGCACCGGTTTCAACAACGACACCTTCAACAACTTCTGAACGAGCACCGATAAAACAATCATCTTCAATGATAACCGGCCCGGCCTGCAAAGGTTCCAAAACCCCGCCGATACCAGCCCCGCCGGACAGATGCACATTCTTGCCAATCTGCGCGCATGATCCAACTGTTGCCCATGTATCAACCATTGTTCCGCTGCCAACATAGGCACCAAGATTCACAAAGCTTGGCATCAAGACGGCATTTGGTGCGATAAAGGCGGAATGGCGAACAATACAGCCCGGAACGGCACGAAAGCCGGCGTCGCGGAAACGCGCTTCATCCCAGCCGCTAAATTTTGGCGGCACCTTGTCCCACCACACAGACTCGCCCGCACCCTTATAGATGGTTCCACTTGGGATGGTTTGCATATCATTCAGACGAAATGATAAAAGCACCGCTTTTTTCAGCCATTGATTCACCGTCCATTGATGATCGCCAGCCGGTTCTGCGACACGCGCCGTTCCAGAATCAAGCAAAGCAAGCGCAGCTGCAACAGCGTCACGAACCGCCCCTGTGGTCGCGGCATTTACCGCATCACGATTGTCCCATGCGGCGTTGATTTCGGTTTCAAGTTGCGCCAAATCCATGCTTTTTCTCCTTAAATTTGACAGGCCAATTGCCCGCCCCTGTCGTTATAGCGTTTACCGGCCCATGCGTCCATGATGCCGTCACGTCAGTCTTTTGATTGATCACCCAGCAAGGGCAAGCGAGCGCAAAAACCCCTTTAGGTCATCGGCTTTAAAATGCACATAAGCTTCATCCGAGCCGCGATTAGCCCATTCAATATCACTTGCCAGCCAAACCGTACGCATGCCAAGCGCCGCTGCGGGCTGCAGATTGGCGGCCATATCTTCGATCATGACCGCACCATTCGGGTCAATGCCGGTCTGTTTTAAAAAACAATCAAAGGCATATTGATCTGGCTTGGGAATATAATCGGCGGCAACAATATCAAAAATCTGATCAAAATGATGACGAACACCATAGGCCGATAAAATATTTTCCGCATGCGGAACGGTGCCGTTGGTAAAAATATGTTTCCGCCCGGGCAACGCGGTTAACATGGAATCAAGCTCTTGGTCATGGTCAAGATCACTAACATCAATATCATGGACATAATCGAGATAGACTTTGGGCTGGATATTTTCTTCGCTCATCATGCCGCGCATGGTGGTTCCATAGCGGTGAAACAAATCCTTTTGAATCACCCGCGCAGCATCATCAGCAACATTATAATGCGCCGCAACAAATTCGGTAATCCGAACCGATACGCGGCGAAACAGATTTGTTTTGGCCGGATAGATGGTGTTATCGAGATCGAAAATCCAGTCACCGATCGATTGGGTTGGAAAAGCAGCGGTCATAATGGTTATCATTCTTCCTAATCAAAAATACATTAATCGGCGGTGATCATGGTTCCCATACCATGTTCGGTGAATAATTCTACAAGAAGCGCATGCGGTGCGCGGCCATCCATGATTACCGCGCCTTCAGCACCGCCTTGAACAGCATCAATACAGGTTTTAACTTTTGGAATCATGCCGCCAGAAACCGTACCATCATGGATCAAGGCTTCGGCTTGGCTAATCGTTAGGCTGCTAATCAATTTGCCGTTCTTGTCCAAAACCCCTGATACATCGGTAAGCATTAACATGCGCGTTGCATTCAAGGCTGCGGCAATGGCACCCGCTGCGGTATCGGCATTGATATTATAGGTCTTGCCATCTTCGCCACTGCCAACCGGTGCAACAACGGGAATCAAATGATGCTGCATCAGCGCATTTAACACAGTCACATCAACATGTGATGGCTCGCCAACAAAGCCAAGATCAACCGCTTGCTGAATCGCACTGTCGCTGGCTTTTGCCACTGCCATCAATTTCCGGGCGGTAAGCAGCCCACCATCCTTGCCAGACACGCCAACAGCGCGTCCTCCGGCACCAGCAATCGCGGCGACAAGCGCCTTGTTAATGCCGCCAGCAAGAACCATTTCAACAACCGAAATCGTGGCTTCATCGGTGACGCGCAGACCATCAATAAAGCTTGATTCGATTTGCAATTTTTTCAGCATATCGCCAATTTGTGGCCCGCCGCCATGAACCACAACCGGCCTTGCGCCAACCTGATCCAGTAAAGCGATATCGGCGGCAAACGCATTCACATAATCAGCCTTGCCCATCGCATGGCCGCCAAATTTAACAAGGATGGTTTTGCCAGAATAGCGGCGCATAAACGGAAGTGCCTCGATAAGCATTCCGGTTTTCGCCAGCAGATCAACCTGCATCTGGTCAGCTGAATTTTCCATCTTCATCGCCTTTACAGCAAGGGCCATATCAGGCCGGATTTTTCGAAAAAAGAGCGCTGATGCCAATGGCCTTGCGCCTATTTACTGCGCTGATTATCGGCAATCCGGCCAAGAGCGCAATAGCTTGGCGAAATTTAATTCGGTTTTGGGTGTTAAATTGCGTTTCCCGCTTTAGGGGGCAGTTCGATCGGCCTTTGGCAGAGCAAATCCCGACAAATGCGCCCGTAATGCCTCAATGCCGGTTCCATCTTCAGATGAGGTGATGAATAATTCGGGATAGGCGGCAACATATTTACTGATTTTTGCTTTGGTTTCCTTGCATATTTTCGCCAGGGATTCAGCCTTTTGTTTATCGGCTTTGGTTATCACCACCGCCCATGACACAGCCGTTTCATCAAGAAGCGCCATGATATCATGATCGGCTGGGCCAACACCGCGCCGACTATCAATCAGCAAAAATACCCGCTGCAAGGACGGGCGACCGGCAAGATATTTGCGGGTGAGATTGGTCCAGGCTTTGATGTCGGTTTTTGGGGCGGAGGCATAGCCATAGCCGGGCAAATCAACCAATTGCAGACGATCGGCAAGATTGAAAAAAATCAATTGCCGTGTCCGGCCCGGCGTTTGCGATGTCCGCGCCAGCATTCGCCGTCCGGTCAATCCATTCACCAGTGAGGATTTGCCAACATTCGACCGGCCAGCAAAGCAGATTTCCGGCAAGGTAACCGGCGGCAATGCCTTCATATTATTGGCGGCAGCGATAAAATCACACTGGCCGGCAAAAAGCAGCCGACCAGCCTCATTTGTGATGGCTAGCCGCTCTTCGCCACTTGTTTCATGATGTACCATTGCTGCGCCATTGAAAGAAGGTTGTTCCATGTCCAGTAAAT
>JAFMNI010000022.1 GCA_017859295.1 Candidatus Puniceispirillum sp.
GAATTGACGGGCCGCTTAGGCCGCGATGCGTGAATAACAGCCCTTCGGCAAAAGCCGTTGACCGATAACCAACCTCAGCCTCAACCGACAGGCCGGACAGGGATTTGCATCTTGTCAGCACATCTTGATCAAATGTCAGCGGCACAAGGCCGGGTCGTTGCGCAAGAGTCTGCAGTCCGAATTGTTTGGCAAGCTGATAGCCAAAACCCGTTGCGCCAATTTTCGGGATCGACAGGCCGCCGGTTGCCACCACCAGTGATTGTGCCCGAACAACCCCTGTATCAAGGGTGATGTGAAAACCGTCTTCACGTTTGTCAACATTGTCGATCTTGCGCCCCATTTGTAGATCAACACCCGCCTGTTGGCATTCAAGAACCAGCATATCAATGATTTTTTGCGCCGAATCATCACAGAACAGCTGTCCAAGCTTTTTTTCGTGATAGGCAATTTTGTGACGGTCAACAAGCGCGATGAAATCATGCTGGTCATATTGCCGAAGCGCCGATTTGCAGAAATGCGGGTTGGCTGACAAAAACGCCTCTGGTGCTGTATAAAGATTAGTGAAATTACACCGCCCACCGCCTGAAATGCGAATCTTTTCGGCGAGTTTTGTTGCATGATCAACCAGCAGGACACGCCGGCCACGCTTGCCAGCGGTGCTGGCACACATCAAACCGGCCGCACCTGCCCCGATGACCACAACATCAATATCGGTTGCCATCATCGCTTTGCCCGAACCATTCTCAAACCCAAAATCCCCAAAACCCTGTTCGGTGCATCCGTTGTACCGCTTATCGCGCCAGCCACGCTAGCATGCTGGTAAATATCGCCCTGTCCGCTATGCTATCGCAAAACCATGTGATGGGTGATGCGTTTATGGACTGGCTTGTTTACATTGTCGAATGCCGTGACGGCAGTCTTTATACCGGCATCACTAATGATCTGCAAAAACGAATTGAATCACATAATGCTGGAACTGGCGCCAAATATACGGCGGCGCGGCGACCGGTACGGCTGGTCTACCGCGAAGATGCCGCCAGCCGATCAGCCGCCAGCAAACGTGAAATCACCATCAAAAGGCTGACCCGAAAGGCCAAACAGGCGCTTTGTCTTAAGCCATAACCTGATCAAGCGCCGCTTCGAAATTGCGCACAGTACGATCAATGTGATGAAGCTTATCAAGCCCAAACAGGCCAATACGAAAGCTTTTATAATCTGGCCCCTCACCGCATTCCAGCGGAACACCAGCGGCAATTTGAACACCGGCGGCAGCAAATTTACTGCCATTCTTGATTAGATCATCATCGGTAAAGCTAACCACCACACTTGGTGCTTGAAAGCCTTCGGCCGCAACTGACCGGAAACCGCGGCTTTCCAGCAATTTTCGGATGGCCGCGCCAAGCGCGATTTGCTCGTCACGCACTTTTTCAAAGCCATATTCCTGTGTTTCAATCAGCGTATCACGGAAAACAGCCAACGCATCGGTTGGCATGGTCGCATGATAGGCATGGCCGCCATTTTCATAAGCCTGCATGATGCCATGCCATTTTTTCACATCGCAAACATAACTATTGGATTCGGTTTCGCCAACGCGTGCCACCGCCGCTGCCGACAGCATCACAAGCCCGCTGCAAGGTGATGCGCTCCAGCCCTTTTGCGGCGCGCTCAGCAATACATCGACTCCAAGCGCCTTCATATCAACCCAAAGCGTGCCTGATGCAACGCAATCAAGAACGAACAAACCGCCAACGGCATGAACCGCTGCCGCCACCTGTTTGATATAATCATCGGGAAGAATCATCCCTGCTGACGTTTCGACATGCGGCGCAAACACAACCGCAGGCTTGTCGGCCGCAATGCGGGACGTAACTTCATCAATTGGCACTGGCGCGAAAGGCTCTTGCTGATTACTGCCCGAAGCACCTGCCTGACGACGCGCGCTTAGCACTTTTGTACTGGCAGCAATTTTGCCCTTTTCAAGGATCTCCGACCACCGAAAGCTAAACCAGCCATTGCGGATAACCATCACATGTTGATCACCGGCAAATTGGCGGGCAATCGATTCCATTCCATAGGTACCGCCACCCGGAATCACCACCACCGCATCAGCATTATAGGCCGTCTTCAGCGCGGCCGAAATGTCATTCATCACGCCCTGAAACGACTTTGACATTGAATTAAGCGACCGGTCAGTAAACACCACCGAATATTCAAGCAATCCATCCGGATCAATGTGGGGAAGCAATGATGACATGATATTCTCCTGATAGGCACAGCGTCAAACCGGCCGATTTATAGCCTGAATATAGACCCCGGATCGGTTGATTGCAATTAAGCAAAAACCATCTTAGGCAAAAACGGCTTTGCCAATTTACAGCATGTCCAAAAAATCATCCGGCAATGTGAAGGGAACGCCATATATCCAGCCCTCTTGCTGCGCCGCGCATTTGATATCAGCCGAAAGGCGAAAGCTTGATGCCGTGCTAAAATGCCGCAAAGCCGCCGCCGCGATGATGGCATCGGCTTCATCAGCATCATGCCCCATCGCCCGAAAATCGGCTGGTACGCCATCACTGCCATAACCGGCAAGCGCCTGATTTAGAAAGGCCGGATCGGCAGCAGCTTTTTTTGCTGGCACCATGCCAAGCCGGTAAAAATAAAAGCTGGGGAAAATTTCCACCAAAACCAGATTGGTCTGCCCCGCAATAATGGCGTCAAAAGGCCAAACTGAAAGCCGCGCCCCCAATTGCTGTTTTAATTGGTGAAGCAACCGCATTCCGGCAAGTGAACCTGTTGATACATTATCAGCCCCAACCGCCTTGAAGGTTGGTGATGGGCTTCGTCCCGCCACCCGCGCCACAATTTCAGTAACCCGGCGGCGGCTGGCATAATGCCGCGCCTGATAATGTGGCGGCGCTAAATAGTACTCGCCCCATATCGCATGCCGAAACACTGCCCCACCATAAAGATCGGGCTGGCCATCATTCACCTGATCAACCATGGCCCACAGCGAAACAACATCGGCAGGTGACAAATCAGTTTCCGGAAAATAGCTGTGCTTATCGGCAAACGGATGGGAAAAGGCGAAATCAATTCCCACCAAAACTGGCTCTTCTCCTTTGGCATTTTCAGCTATTTCAACAAGATAATCAAAAACCTGCTGGCGTGACCAATATTTTGACAAGGGTGGCGACACCCGCAATGGCACCCCCGTTCCAGGCATGGCATGCGCAAGCTGCAATCCGGCATGGGTTTTTGCTTTGGCGCCTGACCAATCGATCCCCAGAAAGGCGGAAAAGCCTGATGAGTCCGCAATTCGGCTTTTCATATGAGACCGCAAAAATCTATGGTATCACCAAGCATGAAAAGTCCTTTTGCAACTGCCATCTAAATTACTTTGTCTATGGGCAAAGCTAGCCCAGTTGGCGGGTGCTGTTAAGTTATTTGATTTTAGGTATATCTGCCGTGACCTCATCGCAAAATCCAGCATCTTCTCCAACCAAAGCCGCAGCCGATCCGGCCTTGTTTGACCTTCTTGTTCTTGGTAGCGGCATTGCCGGACTTGCTGCGGCTCGATTGGCCGAAGATGACGGCAAAAGGGTTTTGCTAATCGACAAGGGACGACGGCTTGGCGGGCGGGTATCCACACGGCGGCAAGATGGCTTTGCTTTCAATCATGGTGCCCAATTTGTAACAGCAAAGGGCACCGAATTTGCCAGCCTTTTGGCCAAGGCAAAAGCAGCTGGAAACATCAAAGACTGGCAAATCAGTGATGATAAGATCGTTCAGATCGGCACCCCGTCAATGCGTGATTTGCCGCAATTCATGGCAACCGGATTGATGATCCGCCAACAAACCGAAATTACCCAAATTGCCCATCATGGCGGCCATATTGGTTTTTTTGACAAGGATGGTCTGGTGGCCACTGGCCGTCAGGCGATCATTACCGCGCCAGCAGCACAAACCGCCAAGCTTTTGGCCGATATCTATCCAGAACTTGCTGCCACCGCTGGCCTTGCCAGATATGATCCTTGCTGGACAATCATGCTTGGGCTTGAGGGTGATCATGGTCTTGGCACCTTACCATTGCGTGACGAGGCGGCTGGCATCGCGCTTGGCGTGCCCGAATTCACCCGATCAAACCAACAATCCAGCCTTGACGCGCCCGCCCTTACCATTCAGGCAACTGGCGCATGGAGCCAGCAGCATCTGCAAGATGACCCGCAAATGGTAATCAAAAGCCTGTGTCAAATCTGGCAAAATCTAAGCGGCAAGCCGCTTGGCAAAATTATCACTTCGGCAGCGCATCGTTGGCTTTATGCCAAAGTCACAACAGCCGCGCCAAGTGCTGCGCCGCGCCTTAGCCATGACGGGAAATTGGCGATTGCCGGCGATTGGCTTGGCGGCCCGCGGGTTGAACAGGCCTTTGATAGCGGCCGGCAAGCCTATCATCATCTGCGCTGATCACTACCGATCACGGCACCGGCATTTAATATCACCCACATAATATCGACGGTAAAGCTGCTAACCCATAGCCGCAACCGCACCCGCCATGCTATAGACACCAAAACCGCCATAACGAAAATTGATCCCATGATTGACGTCCTAAATATTTCGATTCCGTTCTTTGCGCTGATCTTTCTTGGGTTTGGCGCGCATGCAATCGGGTTTATCGACGCGGCTGGCGCGCGCACAATGTCCAGATTCGCATTTTATGTCACGCTACCGCCCTATATGTTTTTGAAAGTGTCAGCAAGCGAGCCGTCAAGCATTCTGAACTGGGGGTTTGTCTGGCGCTATGAAAGCGGCACGATCATCATGTATCTGACCGCCGCTGCGATCGGCTATTGGCTATTTCGTCTTAAACGTCTGGAAAGCGGTATTTTCGGGTTGAATGTGGCCTATCCGAATTATGGCTATATGGGCATTCCGCTTGCCATTCTTGCCTTTGGTGATGCCGCCGCCTTGCCAATGGCATTGATCTTATTTGCCGATACCATCGTGCTTTTGGCGCTTACCTCTTGTTTTGTGGCTGGCAATGATGGTGGCGTTACCGAGTCGGTGAAACGGATTGCCGTTACAATGGTCAGCAACCCGCTGGTGCTGGCGGTTATGGCGGGGCTGTTATTTTCCGCATCGGGTCTGGCCTTGCCAAAGATTCCCCAGCAATTTGGCAGTCTTTTAGCCGGTGCCGCAGCACCTGTTGCCCTTTTTGCGCTTGGTGCCACGCTATTTGGCCAGCCGGTGCGGGCGGCGGCGGGCGAAGTGACCGCCATTTCCCTGTTAAAGCTGATTGTTCACCCACTTCTGGTCGCCTTTTTCTTTTTGGCGATACCGGGTCAGGACCCGCTTTGGATCAAGGTTGCAATTTTATCGAGCTGCCTGCCGGTTGCCGCGAATGTTTTCATGCTTGCCAATCATTATGGTGCCTATACGGGGCGCACCGCATCGGCCATTCTGGTCAGCACGGTTTTTGCCAGCACCACCGTGCCAGTCTTTTTATATTGGTTGTTTTATGGGCAAGGCTAACCTGCCAAACAAAAGCCCTCGCCGCCATGCAGCCGGTGTGCGACATATCGTCTTGCCGGTCGGGTTCATGCCTGCCAGCATTTTACCCAACGCAATCTTATGATAGAGTCCGCCGGTAGATTTAATCGTTCGGATGCGCGTTATCTTTTAACCGAAAGCTGTTTGATGTCATGATTGCCGAACTTGGACATTTTGCCCTTATCACCGCGTTTATTCTAAGCCTTGCACAAGGTGTTTTGCCGCTTTTTGGGGCTGCGCGTGGCAATAGCGCCATGATGCTGATTGCGCCGGCAGCAGCGATCAGCGTTGCGCTTGCCGTGGCCTTTTCGTTTGGCGCGCTCGTCTGGGGCTTTATCACGTCAGATTTCTCGCTTGCACTTGTTGCCAATCATTCACATTCGACCAAGCCGATGATCTATAAGATTTCCGGCACATGGGGCAATCATGAAGGCTCTTTGCTACTATGGATTTTGATCCTTGCCATTTATGGCGGGGTTCTGGCGCTTGGCGGCAGCGCCATGCCAATGGCATTAAAAGCAAGAATTCTGGCGGTTCAAGGCATGGTCACGACCGGCTTTTTGGCCTTTAGCCTATTTACCTCAAATCCGTTTCTGCGGCTTGCCAATATACCGCTTGATGGCAAAGGGCTGAACCCGATTTTGCAAGATCCGGGTTTGGCCATTCACCCGCCAATGCTGTATCTTGGCTATGTTGGCCTGTCGATGGCGTTTGCCTTTGCCGTTGCGGCGTTGATTACCGGCGAGGTTGATCGTCTATGGGCAAAATGGATGCGCCCGTGGATTATGGCGGCATGGTGTGCGCTGACCTGCGGCATCGCGCTTGGCAGCTGGTGGGCCTATTATGAACTTGGCTGGGGCGGCTGGTGGTTTTGGGATCCGGTTGAAAACGCATCATTGATGCCGTGGCTTGCTGCGACTGCCTTGCTGCATTCGGCAATTGTTGTTGAAAAACGTGGCCAGTTAAAAAGCTGGACCGTGCTCCTTGCCATCATGGCCTTTTCGCTATCGCTTGTCGGCACCTTCATTGTGCGATCAGGCTTATTGACCTCGGTTCACAGCTTTGCTTCTGATCCGGCGCGCGGCGTTTTCGTGCTCGCCATTTTGCTTTTTGCCGTTGGCATTCCTTTAGCACTTTACGCATGGCGTGGCCCGCAATTGGTCACGACTGCCGATTTCACCCTGACAAGCCGCGAAGGCGGGTTGATTGCCAATAATATGCTTCTTGTTGTGGCAACGGCGATTGTGCTTCTTGGTACCTTCTACCCGCTTGGGCTTGAAATGGTGACTGGTGCGCGCATTACCGTTGGCCCGCCCTATTTTGATGCTACTTTCAATCCGGTCATGGCGCTTTTGATGGTCTTTATGGCAATCGGGCCGGTCATGGCATGGCGGCGGGGTCAAACAGCGCGGTTGCGGCCAGTGTTGATCTGCGCTGCGGTTGGTGCAGGCATTGTTGCGTTGGCGGGGTCAAGCTTTGCCTTTGGGTTTGGCATTGGGCCTTTGGCAGCGTTGGGGCTAATCGGATGGCTTGGCGCGGGCATTGGCGCCGATATCTGGCAGCAGCTAAAACCAATTGGCACAGCCGGCATCGGCGCACGCGCAAAGCGCATCCCGAATGATGTGATTGGCATGTGGGTGGCGCATTTCGGCGTTGTGATTTTCATGCTTGGTGCCGTTGGCGATAATCTTTTCAACAGCGAACAGGTGGTGCGGGCAAAACCGGGTGATGTTATCCAGATTGCCGACCGCAATGTAACCTTTACCGGGGTAAAGCAGGTCGAAGGGCCAAATTACCAAGCGCTTGCCGCGCAGCTCGAATATCGCGATGAAGATGGCCGATTTTTCGCCCTTCTGACCCCTGAAAAACGCGTCTATAACGCCGAACGCCAGACCACAACCGAGGCGGCTATCCGGCCAACCTTGCGCGGTGATGATTATGCCGTTCTTGGCGATGGTGACAGTAAAATCGGCTATACATTGCGCCTCTATTACAAGCCACTTGTCAGCTGGATCTGGGGCGGGGCGGTGATCATGGCACTTGGTGGGTTGATTGCCGCATTCGGACGTCAACGCGCCGCAACCAAACAGGCAAGCCCGCAGCAAAATGCAGCAAGCGCCCTATCCACGCCCGAAGGTGGTGCCTGATGAGCCAGCTGCGCCTGTCATTCCTGTTGCCGCTTGTGGCATTTGGCATTCTGGCCTTGGTTGGCGGGATGGCGCTTTACGGCACTTTATCGGGCAGTCGTGACCCAACCCAATTGCCATCGGTGTTTGTTGATAAACCGGCACCGCAAACCAGTTTACCGCGGCTTGTGCAAACCGGATCAGCAACCGGCAATAACGTGTCAGTGACGATGTTTCAGGGCAAACCAGTTTTGGTGAATTTCTTTGCGTCATGGTGTGCGCCTTGCCGCGCCGAAGCACCCGCGCTGGAAATGCTGTCAAAACGCGTTGCCATCCTTGGCATTGCCTATAAAGATCGCGGCGAGGATACAACCGCCTTTCTACAGCAATATGGTAATCCATTTCAGGCGATTGGCATGGATGCTGATGGCCGAACCGGCATTGAATGGGGCGTTTATGGCGTGCCGGAAACCTATCTTCTTGATGCGAATGGCGTGGTAAAGCTGCGTCATGCAGGGCCACTGACCCGCGGTGTTCTTGAAACCACGATCTTTCCGGCATTAGAGGCGCTTGGATCATGATGATGGCAACGGGATTATGGCGAACGCATATCCTCATCGGGATTGCCCTTTTGAATATGGCCATTGGCCTTGTGTTTATCAGCGCCACAATCACACCAGCCCGCGCCATTACCGCCGAAGAAATGCTGGCCAATCCGGTTCTTGAAGAACGCGCGCGCAATCTATCAAAACAATTGCGCTGTCTTGTTTGTCAAAATCAATCAATTGATGACAGCGATGCCGATCTTGCCCGCGATCTTCGCCGCGAAGTTCGAAGCCAGATTGCCGCCGGTACCAGCGATGACGCAATCATTGACCAGCTTCGCGCAAAATATGGGGATTATGTGCTGCTTAACCCGCCGCTTGATCGGGCGACATTGTTTTTATGGCTTTCCCCGCTTGGATTTATCATTCTTGGTGGGCTGATTGTGATGATGGCACGTCGTCAGCGCGGTGCCGCCATTGCCAATGAATTGGACGCTGGCGAACGCGCGCGTATCGAAAAAATGCTGGCAAGCCGCGACAGTGAAAACAGGCCAAAAACATGACCACGCAAATTTTGAATAATCTGTCACTTGCCAGCCTGCCGGTGATTATCGGTGCGATTGTCATCGGGCTTGGTTTAACCGGGCTGTTGCTGTGGATTATCAGCCGTGGCCGCCCACATCAAACAACCGACATACAAACCGCCGCGCTGTTCAGCAAAATTGATCTTTTGCAGGCCGAACGCCAGCGTTGCGATGCCGATCACGCCAATGGCAGCATCAGCGCCGACGAATATGCCAGCGCCTGCCGTGACATTGACCGGCGGCTGCTTGGGCTCAGCACCGAGATGGACCGACTTGGGCAAACTGGAACGTCAATTTTAACGCCGCGCAATATTTCGATTAGCCTGCTGGTTCCGGCATTGTCATTGGTGATTTATCTTGGCATTGGCAACCCACAAAGCCCCGACCGCCCTTTTGCCAGCCGTAGCGCGGAAATCACCGCTGCCAAGGCAGGTGCAAGTCAAAACCAGAACGCCGCAGCAACCGCGCTTCGTGATGCAATCAAGGCAACCGAAGCATCACCAAATGATGTTGAGGCATGGCTTTTATTGGCTCAAGCAGCGGCGAATGTAAATGATAATGAAACCGAAATCCGCGCACTTCGAACCGCCATCGACATCACCAAAGGCGATATTGCCATCACCTCGATGCTTGCCGAAGCATTGAGCCGCGCCGCCGATGGACAGGTTACAATCCCTGCCCGCGCTTTGATCAAAACCGTTCTTAAGGCTGATCCAGCCGAACCGCGGGCGCTGTTCCTTGCCGGTTTAGCGGCATTCCAAGATGGTGATTATGCCATTGCCATTGGCCAGTGGCAGGCATTGCTAGCCGTCTCAAACCCTGATGCACCATGGGTGACGCTTGTTCGTGAAAATATGCAACGTGCCGCCGAGGCTGGCAATATCACATTACCGCCAGAACAAGCCACCGCCGCCGCACCGGCCGGACCCGATGCCCAAGCGATGGCCGATGCTGCCAATATGACCGAAGCTGAGCGCGATGAGATGGTTGCCAGCATGGTAAAACGGCTTGAAGACCGGCTTGTTGAAACGCCTGATGATACCGATGGCTGGGTTCGGCTTGCCCGCGCCTATGATGTTCTTGGCCAGAATGAAAAGGCACTTGAAGCGCTTGCCAATGCAGCCCGATCAGCGCCTGATGATCTTGACGTCCAGCTGAGCTTTCTTGAATTGATCCTTGCGTCTGGAACCACATCTGCCGATATCACACGGGCCACAGCCGCGCTTGCCGCCGCCAAGAAGCTTGCGCCAAACAATCCGCAAACGTTGTTTTTTGAGGGGCATCTTGCCCGCCTTGCCGGCGATAATGCAACCGCGCGGATTGCATGGACGGCATTGCTGAAACTGATGACGCCAGATTCAGGGCCGGCCAAGGCGCTTGAAGCCGAAATCAACAAGCTAAATTAGCCACCACCTCTTTGGATTAAAGCGCCTGTTTCAATTTTGCAGCATCTTGTTTGACAGCGTCAAATTCGGCACGCAAACGGGCAATTTCAGCCTCTGATAAAAGCGCAATATTGGAATAATCCTTTTTCCAGTCGGCCGCCCCCGCCCATTGTAGCGGTGATTGCTTGATCGTTCGCGGCGCGGTTGCATCAACCAGCAAATCAACCGCCAATTTCGCGGCAAGATCCTGCGAAGGCTGGTCATGCGGTAGACCCGCACCATTGCCCAGCGGTAAATCATTAAACAAAAGGCGCGGTGCCCCAACATAGGCAATGATGTCGCGCGCACAGCCCATGATCACCGTTGCAATACCAGCCGCTTCAAGATGTGCCGCCGCCAAAGCCATTGATTGATGGCATACAGGGCAATTTGGCACCATAACAACCGCATCGACCGCATCAGCCTGACATAAGGATAACAGTTTTGGGCAATCGGTTTGTGTGGTGACACGCTGCGAACGATTGGTTGGCAACCCATAGAAATTGGGTGATACCGACCCGATATATCCAGCATCGGCAAGCCGCAATAATGCAGCAAGCGGGAAATAGCTTGCCATATCGCTTGCCGTTGTATGCGCCCGATCAATGGCAATATGCGCCACTCTTACATCGGGAAAGGGGGCGATCGGTTCGGCATAGCTGGTGAAAAATTTGGCCTTGCCATTATAGGGCGCACCCGGCCCCTGATCACCATTGTCCGGGTTGAAAAGCGACGCTGTTGTGACAATGCCAATGCGCGCCGCCGAAAGTGGTTTTTGCAAATTGGCAAACGGCACATCATCAAGCTTGGCCCATTCATAGGGTTTGCCATAGCCAAGGCCGACATAATAGCTTTTGATCCGCGGTAAATAATCAAGCGGGGCGTCAAAATCGATATCCATTATCCGTCCTTCAACAAGGTTAGCGCCCTTATATGGCTATCAGACTAGACCAGACGGCGCATCACAATTCGGCCAACCAGAAGACCGGCAATCATAAGACCAAAAAACGGCAGCATCGCTTGGCCATTCAGAAACAGGCTTGCCACCACCGGCCCCGGACACAGACCGGCAAGCCCCCAACCCATCCCAAAAATCACACTGCCAATCACCAGTGGCTTGTCAATATTGGTTGAGGTCGGCATTGAAAATGTGGCGCATTGGATTGGCGCTTTGCGTTTCATCACAAAGCGGTGGCCAATGGCATTCACCAGAACACCGCCGCCCATTACAAACGCCAATGATGGATCCCAATCCCCAAAAACATCAAGAAACCCAACGACTTTACTGGGGTTCAACATGCCAGCAATGGCAAGGCCGGCACCAAAAATCGAACCGATAATCAAAGCTGTTATCAAACGTGTCATGATCTGTCCCCGCCGCTAAAAATGATTGACGATGGCAACAGTCGCCACCGCACTTGCCATAAAGGCCATCACCGCAATCAATGACCGTGGCGAAAATCGGGCAAGGCCGCAAATGCCGTGACCCGATGTACAGCCCGACCCGATCGCCGTGCCAAGCCCAACCAAAAAAGCCGCGATATAGAATTGTGGCCCGCTGGCAACCGCCTGCCAGATGATGGGTGCCTTGGTAATAACCTGCCACATAATCGGGCCAGCCACCGCCCCTAGCAAAAATGCCAGCCGCCAGCCGCGCTCGGCCGATGATGCGGTTCCGAACAATCCACCAATAATGCCGCTAACGCCCATAATGCGGCCTTGAAACATCATCAGCAGCAATGCTGCCAGCCCGATTAAACAGCCGCCAAGAAAGGCACTCATCGGAGTAAAGCTTGCCCATGCAATCGTCATCGGTTTTCCTTTGGTAACAATAATCTTTTGAATGAATCACGGTCGGGCGAACTTAGCCAGCCAATCGCGCCAAAGCCAGTAAAATTAGGAAGATTTTTTGGATTTTAATCCCGAAATAGGAACCTTTAGATAGACATCGCCATCCGGCTCGGCAGCGGGCATATGCCCTGCCCGCATATTCACCTGAATTGACGGCATGATCAAGGCTGGCATGGCAAGCGTGGCATCACGTTTCAACCGCATCGCCACGAAATCGGCCTCGCTTGCGCCTTTGCCAATATGAATATTTTTGGCGCGTTCTTCAGCAACCGTTGTTTGCCACGCAATAGACCGCCCGTCAGGGCCATAATCATGGCAGACAAAGATTCGCATTGCGTCATCAAGTGTCAGAATCTTCTGGATAGATTGATATAGCTGGGCGGCATCACCACCCGGGAAATCGGCGCGTGCAGTGCCGCCATCAGGCATGAACAGCGTATCACCAACGAAAATGGCATCGCCAATTACATGCGTCATACAAGCAGGGGTGTGGCCGGGGGTATGCATCACATAGGCTGGCATTTCGCCAATCAAATAGCGACTTCCATCTTGGAACAAAACATCAAACTGGCTGCCATCACGCTGAAATTCGGTACCAGCATTGAACATTTTGCCAAAGACTTCCTGCACCTCGACGATCTGTTGGGCAATGCCGATTTTACCGCCGCGTTCCTGCTGGATATAGGGGGCAGCCGACAAATGGTCAGCATGAACATGCGTTTCGATAAGCCATTCAACCGATAGTTGATGTTTTTCAACATAATCAATGATCATATCAGCATGCGTATAGGCAATCTTGCCAGCGGCGTAATCAAGGTCAAGAACACTGTCAATGATCGCACAGGCATTGCTTTGCGGGTCTCTTACCACATAGCTGATGGTGTTGCTTGCCGCGTGAAAAAAACCTTCAACATGAGGAATAATCTGGTCTGATTGGGGATCGGATGGCATTTTTTAGTTTTGCTTTCCTCAAATCGAAATGAAATCAACAATCGTGGCACTAGCCTGTAGCTTGGCACGACCGGCGCGCGCAAAAGACGCGCCCAATCACACCGGCCGTTGGTAAATATGTTATCAAAAACGACAGAACAGGCAAATATTTTCCAGTTGTAATTCGCCAAATCGCCTGCCAGACTTTTCACATCTTCACCGAACATCTTCGTAACAGGGATGTTCTTTCTTGATCCAGATCTGGTTTCGATCCCGCAAAACCAAGAGTTTGGCTTTTAAATAACTGCGGGCAAAACGGAATGTAAAATGCGCAAAGCTTATTGGATTAGCACTTATCAAAAAGTCATTGATGACACAAAACTAGCCGCCTATGCGGCCTTGGCTGGGCCTGCTATTTCGGCTGGTGGTGGCCGGTTTCTGGCTCGCGGCACACCGGCAAAAGTCTATGAGGCTGGCGTTCTTGAACGCACGGTCTTGATCGAATTTGACTCGCTTGACGCGGCAATCAGCACGCATGATGGCGCTGCCTATGGCGCGGCACTTGATGCGCTTGATGGCGGTGCAATCCGCGAAATTCGCATTGTCGAAGCTGCCGAATAAAACCGTCAATTAAACCGCCGTATCAGCGGCCTTTTTGTAAATGGGGTATCTATTATGGATTATGAAATCAGGCCGTTAACGCAAGGCTTTGGTGCCGAGATATTCGGCCTTGATCTGGCTTCGGGCTTTAGTGACAATCTGGCACAAGATCTGGTTGGGGCGTGGGTTGACGCTGGCGGCCTGATGGTGATCCATGATCAAACCCTATCAAGCGAACAGCATATTGCCTTGTCGCGGCATTTCGGCCCCTTATTCGGCGATCCAAATGAAAGCCCGCTGCAAGACACGGTTAGCCGCTATATCCATCCCGATCATCCGGAAATTTACCGTGTATCAAATCAGGTGAGTACAGATGGCAAACCCAAAGGGCGAAAAGGGGCTGGCACCTATTGGCATTCGGATGTGTCATTTCGTGATCGGCCAGCCCAAGCATCTTTGCTTCATGCCAAAACCATCCCACCAGTGGGGGGTGACACAATCTTTGCCGATCAGGCTGCTGCCTATGACGCTTTGAGTGACGGCATGAAGGCAATCCTTGATCCGCTTTACGCATGGCATGATTTTGAAGTGGCAGCCCGCACCCAATATGCCAAGCCGGTCATTGTCGAAAATGATATGGATGGTGCCAATCGCGCACGCCACCCTTTGGTTCGCACCAAGCCTGAAAATAACAGCAAAAGCCTGTTTGTGAATCCGGGTTTTACCTCGCATATTGACGGGCTTGATGCGGCTGAAAGTCAGGCCATTCTTGATTTTCTATATCAACATTCAGTCCAGCCACAATTTCTATACCGGCACCGGTGGAATGAGGGTGATCTGCTGATTTGGGATAATCGTTCCTTGATGCATTTTGCCGTCATGGATTATCCCGATGATGAACCACGCTATATGGAACGTTGCACGGTCATTGGAGAGGCCCCCGCCTAATTGATTAGAATTTTAGCGTTAACAGGAGCGTCAAATGCCAAAGGCCTATTGGATCACAACCTATCACAGCATCTCGGACATCAGCAAAGTCGAAGCCTATGCCAAGCTGGCAGGACCAGCGGTTGAAGCCTGCGGCGGGCAATATCTGGCGCGCGGCGTTGCCCAAGCGGTTTATGAGGCAGGCATTGCCGAACGCACCGTTCTAAGCGTTTTTCCAAGTCTTGACGCCGCCATTAAAGCGCATGATAGCCAAGGTTATGGCGCAGCACTCGAGGCGCTTGGTGACGGGGCTGTTCGCGAAATCCGGATTATCGAAGGTTTGGAATAGCCATTGATCTGACCGCAAACACCTGCCTTCGAGCCAACCGTTTGCGCGGCTTGCCCTATTCACCGTCAATCATCAAGGCGGCACATTTTGCGCGGGTGGCCGCGTCAATCGCCAGCGGACGCTGGTCATCAGTGGCGACATTCACATGCACAAAAACACCCGTTGCCGCGGTGATATCAGCATCGGCCAGAAACAGGCCAACATCATAAGTAACCGAGCTTTTGCCAATGCGGCGCACCGCAAGCCCGACATCAACATCACTTGGATAGGCCACATCGGTAAAATAATCGCAGCCCGATGACGCCACCAGAAACTGGGTTTTATCCCCAGCAAGCGCCAAGATGCCTGAATCAATCAGAAATTTATTGACTGCCGAATCAAATAATTCGTAATAGACAGCATTATTCATATGCCCATATTGATCATTGTCGCGCCAGCGCGTGGCAAAGGCGATGAAATGGCGATAGGCCTCGCGCCCTTTGGGGCGAGGCCTTGTATTTTGTTCAGTCATTTAAGATCAGCCCTACAGATTATGGCCGGACATAGGCATAGCCCTGTTCCTGCAATTCGACCAACCGCACAACCCCCGATGGCGCCATGCCAACACCGTCAATCAGCGCAACATCCTTGCCCGCCTTTTCGCTCATCTTACGATGCGTATTGCCGCATGCTGAAAATTTCAGATCATCAATCGACATCGACATGACCGAAATCCGGTCTTCAACCGGGCTTTTGCCTTTGACAAACATATTCAGCCCGGGCCCATAGGCAACAAGTTCAATGATGACTTTTTCGCCCTTGCCAGCATAGTAATTTGAGACATTCTGCACATTGTTCAGTGCCATATTCATGACTTTTGGATCACTCTCATCAACATGAAACGCAATTCTATGCGTTTTGGCATCGGCAAATGCCATCGTTGCCGTCACTAGCAACAGGCCGATCATCATTGAGATTCTTTTTAAAATCGTCATCACCATCTCCGTTAAATTCACCATTCAAACCTGACAAGTAATCACCGCTTTTGCAAGGGGCTGATCAAATTGGCAATCTTTGATATTTGGCGTTTCATCCCTTGCCATTATCAGGCCAAATGCGTTTCCAAAAACGCCATGCTCCGCCCCCAAGCCAGGGCTGCTGCATCTGCATCATACTGGCCGCGATGATCGCAGTTAAAACCGTGTCCAGCATCATAAAAATGCGTTTCAACCAAAGGCTGCGCCGCGGCAAAGCTGCGCGCGCCCGCTTCGGGAATTGACGCGTCATGAATGCCAAAATGCGCCATGACCGGACAGGCCGCATCACGCCCTGCAAGCGATGGCAATTCACCGCCATAATAGCTAATCGCCGCAGCAAGGCCGCTTGTTTTGTCACAGGCCATGCGCCATGCAAGTGACCCACCCCAGCAAAAGCCAACAGCACCAACCGCCCCAGCAGATGCCACATGGTCAATCGCCGCCTTGACGTCAAATTCGCTATTTGCATCTGCCTGGTCTTTTAGGCCGCGCCCTTCGGCAACACCATCACCGTCATAGGCAAGCGTGATATCGGGCGCAATCCGGTCAAATAGCGCGGGCGCAATGACAAGATATCCAGCCGCCGCAAACCGGTCAGCAACCTCTTTTATATGGGTGTTCACCCCAAAAATTTCCTGAATGACAACCACCGCAGCCTTTGGCGTTGCGGCGGGCGTGGCAAGATAAGCCTCGAACGAATGTCCATCCGATGCTGTAAGGGTAATGCTGTCTTTCATAACAACCTCATTCTATCGTGACGATTTGGGACCTCGCCCAATTCGAATAAACCATCTTGTCACTGTGACCCAACAAGCCCGCCATGACAATGGCTGTTCACCTCACCAACACCTGCCTATCAATCTTTCCCCGTCATCATCTAAGAGCAGTTATCACTTGAAGCGGGTTTGCTGGCATGAAATACTGAAACCCCTATCATGAAACGGCAGACGATAGCGCCATTGGCGACCTATACCGCCGTCAAATCAGATCAGGACCAAGCCGCGATCCAAGCTTATTTCAGGAGATTTCATGCATCAAAGACAGCTCGGCAAGTCAGGCCCCAAATTATCCGCTATCGGCATTGGTGCCATGTCTTTTACCGATTTTTACGGCGCAACATCCGAAGCGGCATCACATGCGGTTTTGACCAATGCGCTTGATCTCGGGGTCAATCACATCGACACCGCCAATGTTTATGGCGGCGGGTTGAGCGAAAGTGTAATTGGCCGCTTTCTGGCCAAGCAGGGCGCGCAAAAGACCAAGCTTTTTCACATTGCCACCAAGGCTGGCATCGCCGTTGATAAGGAAACAGGACGCCGCTATTTCGACAATAGCCCTGCCTATCTTCAGGCCGAACTTGACGCCTCGCTTGCACGGCTGGGGCTAGATTATGTCGATCTTTACTATATTCACCGCCGCGATAGTGAAACACCGATTGAAGAGGTGACCGAAACGCTGGCGGCGATGGTCAAGGCCGGCAAGATTGGCGGTTTTGGGTTTTCCGAAATTGCCCCAACATCGCTGTATCGGGCCGCCGCCATTCACGAAATCGCCGCCGTCCAATCCGAATATTCACTATCGGTTCGCAGTCCCGAAATGGGGCTGGTACAGGCAACGGCTGCACTTGGTGTCTCATTAGTGGCCTTTTCGCCATTGGGCCGGTCATTGCTGACCGACAAGCCGCATTCGCGCGCCGCGGCGGTGGCAAGTGGCTGGTTGAAATCAAACCCGCGATTTGTCGAACCCAATCTAACGGCCAATATCGAAGCAGGCGCGCGTTTCCGCACATTGGCCGCCGAAATGGGAATGAGCGCGGCGGCGCTTGCAATTGCATGGCTGCTGCATAAAGCGCCGCATATCTTGCCAATTCCAGGAACAAGATCGGTTGATCATTTTCGAGAACATTGTGACGGCGCGGCGAGAACATTATCATTTGATGATATGGATCGCATCGAGGCGGCTTTGCCAATTGGCTGGGCGCATGGCGACCGTTATACCGATGCACAATGGGTTGGCCCCGAGCGTTACTGCTAGGCAAAGATAGCATCTTTGATCAACGGTACGTTCGACCAACGGCACATTTGATCAGCGGGGCATTTGATTGCCCTTTTTTCCAC
>JAFMNI010000023.1 GCA_017859295.1 Candidatus Puniceispirillum sp.
ACGCCCCAATCTTGCCATCATTACGCGCGGTCTCAAGCGCGCTCATCACCACTTGACGGGCTTTTCTGATCTGTGCCCATTTTGCGGCAACAGCGTCATTATGCCAATCGGCCGGCACCGGATCATAGCTTCGCAAATGCACCGATTGATTGATATCAGCGTGACGCGACTGCCATGCTTCTTCAGCGGTAAAACATAAAATCGGCGCAAGCCATGCGGTTAACCGGTTAAAGACCTCATCCATCACCGTACGGCAAGCCCGACGTGCGGTTGCATCAGGATTGTCGCAATATAGCGTATCTTTGCGAATTTCGAAATAAAATGCCGAAAGATCACTGTTACAAAACTGATGAAGTTCGGAAAAAATACCATGGAAATCATAGGTTTCGGTCATCTCGCGAATGGCGGCGTCAATTGATGCCAAGCGGTGAAGAACCCATTTTTCCAGCTCGGGCATATCGGCATAGCCAAGCTTTTCACCAGCATCGAACCCGTCTAGCGCACCAAGAAGATAGCGAAGTGTATTGCGGAAACGGCGGTAATTATCGGTTGTGCGCTTGATGATTTCAGCGCCAATCCGCAGATCATTGTAATAATCAGAACTAACCACCCAGAGGCGCAAAATATCAGCACCATTCTGTTCCATCACCTTTTGCGGCGTTACCACATTACCAAGTGATTTCGACATTTTCCGGCCCTGCTCATCCAGCACGAAACCATGTGTCAGAACGGCCTTATAGGGCGCTCTTGCGCGGGTTGCACAAGATTGAAGCAATGATGAATGGAACCAGCCACGATGCTGATCCGACCCTTCAAGATAAAGATCAGCAGGGCTTTCCAGATCATCACGGTCTTCTAGAACAAATGAATGTGTCGACCCTGAATCAAACCAGACATCCAGAATATCGGTGATTTTTTCGTAATCATCAGGATTATAATCATCGCCAAGAAAGCGCGAGGAGTCAGACATGAACCAGCAATCGGCACCTTCGGCCTTCATCGCCTCGACAATCCGCGCATGAACAGCCGGATCACGAAGCGGCTCGCCAGTTTGCTTATGCGCAAAAATCGTCAATGGCACACCCCATGCCCGCTGGCGGCTAAGACACCAATCGGGGCGTTGGGCAATCATCGAGGTTAACCGTTTTTGCCCAGCAGCCGGATAGAATTTGGTCTTGGCCAATTCACCAAGCGCAATATCGCGCAAACCATGTGATTCCATCGAGACAAACCATTGCGCCGTATTGCGGTAAATCAGCGGCGCTTTTGACCGCCATGAATGCGGATAGGAATGCACCAATTTGCTAATGCCAATCACGCCTTTATGCTCGGCCATGATTTCGGCAATTTTGGCATTGTCACGAAGAACATGCATACCGCCGAAAACCGGCAAATGCGGCAAGATAACGCCATCTTCGCCAACCGTATCAGGAACCGCAATGCCATGTTTGAGATGCGCAAGCTCGTAATCTTCGACACCATGTCCGGGCGCGATATGCACAAAACCGGTGCCTTGTTCGGTGGTCACATGGCTTCCTGCCAAAAGCGGCACGTCAAAATCATAACCATGCCCCGCCATTGGATGGGCGGCGACCGACCCTGCCATTTCACGACCCATCACATGCGCGCGAATTTTGGTTTCGCTGGCACCAATCGCAGTGATCACGGAATCGGCAAGATCATCGGCAATCACCACAACATCGCCCTTGCTGCATAGCGCACCATCATTTGCGGCAAGCACTTCGGTCACCTGATAGCTGATATCATCGCCATAGGCGACGGCACGGTTGGCCGGCATCGTCCATGGGGTGGTTGTCCAGATGATGACGCTGGCACCCTCTAAAGCAGCATGCGCCGCATGGGTAACCGGAAAACGGGCATAGATTGTTGTTGATGTGTGATCTTCATATTCGATTTCAGCTTCGGCAAGCGCGGTTTTTTCAACAGGCGACCACATCACCGGCTTGGCACCGCGATATAGGCTGCCATCCATCAAGATACGCCCAAGCTCTTCAGCAATTTTTGCCTCGGCAGCATAGGCCATTGTCGTATAGGGGTTCTGCCAATCGCCAAGAACACCAAGACGCTGGAATTCTTCGGATTGCACGCCCAACCAATGCGCGGCAAAATCGCGGCATTCTTGGCGGAATTCAGCAACTGGAACAGCGTCTTTATCCTTGCCCTTTTTCCGGTATTGCTCTTCGATTTTCCATTCGATTGGCAATCCATGACAATCCCAGCCCGGAACATAATTGGCATTTTTCCCAAGCATTGATTGTGACCGGTTGACCACATCTTTTAGAATTTTATTCAGCGCATGGCCGATATGAAGCTGGCCATTGGCATAGGGTGGGCCATCATGAAGGGTGAAACGCGGCGCGTCTTTGCGTGCCTCGCGAAGCTTTTTATAGATATCAATATCCTGCCAATTTTGCAGAATTTGCGGTTCTTTTGTCGGCAAACCGCCCCGCATCGGAAAATCTGTTCGTGGCAGGAAAACTGTATCTTTGTAATTCATGATTGGCTCGATCTACTATCTCGAAGAAAAGACTTGTTAACAAAAGGCAGGGTCATTGCTGACCAAGGGCGAATGGCGGTAAAAGCTGGCGTGCGGCTTCGGCATCCAAAGAAATCTGATTGATCAATTCTTCAATACCAGAAAATTTCTGTTCAGGCCGCAAAAAGGCCTTTAGCCGCACCAATAAACGCTTGTCATAAAGATCCATATCACGGTCAAACAAATGCGCCTCGCATAAAACGCCACGATTTTGCACGGTTGGTCTGATGCCAATATTGGCAACACCATTGCCAATCTGGCGACCATTCCCTGCGCCATCATCAAGATCAATTTCAACCGCATAGACCCCAAAAGCGGGATGTTGCAACGATCCAAGCGCGATATTGGCGGTTGGAAAGCCGATGGTGCGCCCACGGGAATCGCCCCTGATGACGGCACCGGTCACCGCCCAATCATGGCCAAGCATCGCCGCCGCGGCTTCCGGTGCGCCTGCCTGCAAGGCAGCACGGATACGGCTTGACGAAATAACCGCCATATTTGCATCGACAAGCAACGGCACCGCTGTTGCGCTGATGCCCAAAGGTTTGCCAACCTGATTAATTGTCTGCAGATCGCCGCCCCGTCCCTTGCCAAAGGCAAAATCAGTGCCGGCATAAAGCTGGCGAACGCCAAGACCGGCAAGAATGTCAGATACAAACTGATCGGCACTTGTGCTTCGCAACGCATCATCAAAGCGGATATGAATGACCCGCGCTGGCCCCATCTGGCCAAGCAATCCCGCCAAAAGCCGGTCTTTTTCGCGGCGATCGGCAAGATGGAATGGTGCCTCATCCTGACGGAAAAACTCGCGTGGATGCGGATCGAAGGTAATGACCGACGGCAACAGGCTATCGCGCCGCGCCGCAGCGACTGCAGCGGCAACAACCTTTTGATGCCCGCGATGGACACCGTCAAAATTACCGATTGCCGCCGCCAGCCCCGCGCCAGCAAAAGCAGTGCCAGCCAGCGGCGCATCGCCAACGGCCCAATCAATCATCTCAACCATGTTTGTCTGTTGGTTTTTCATAGCGCGGCACTATATCGCCTAACGCCACTCAATATCAATCTCTGATCAAAAAAAGCGGCAATCCCCGACAGGTTTTTTACCAATTATGCCAATGGCGTTTGCGTCATTTTGAATCATTCGGTTCTACCCAATAGAATACTTTTACATCACCAAGCGCATTTGATAGGATCGCGATTGATAATTGGATGCCAAAATCAGCTGGTAAAGCCCGGCATTATGGCACCCGCTATATCCGTCTTGCTTGTAACCGTGATTGATTGTGACAGATAGAATATGGAAACCATCACCAATAGCTTGTTCTCCGTGGATTTGTTAAATCAGCAAGGCGCCGATTTGATGCTGGCATTTGCCACGAAGATTCTAGCTGGCATTTTGACCATTATCATCGGATTTTGGCTAGCCGGTCGCGCCAGCCGCCTTGTCGTTGATTCAATTTCCAAAATTGATCGGATCGACAAAACCATTATGCCAATGATTGGCGCGCTTGTCCGCTATGCTGGCATGACCCTTACTTTGGTTGTGGCGCTTGGTAAATTTGGCGTTGAAACCACTTCAATTATTGCGGTTCTTGGTGCGGCTGGTCTTGCCATCGGTCTTGCGCTTCAGGGCACTTTGTCCAATGTAGCCGCCGGATTGATGCTGGTATTTTTGCGGCCATTTAAACTTGGCGACTGGATTGAAACGGCTGGCATGTCAGGCATTGTTCGCGAAATCGGACTTTTCACCACAGTGATCGACACGTTTGACAAGGTTTATATCAGCGTTCCCAATTCATCGATCTGGTCATCCAATATTGTCAATCATTCACGCTATCAAACACGGCGTCTCGATCTTGATATCGGCATTGCCTATGAAAGCGATCTGGATGATGCCGAAGCGGCTTTGATGAGCCTTGCGACAGATCCGCGCATTTTGCCCGATCCAGCCCCGCGCTTTCTTGTTGTCAGCTATGCAGATTCGGCGATCATTGTGCGGCTTCGTGTGCATGCCACCTATGATGATTTCTTTGATCTTGGCTATGATCTGCATCGCCAGCTAAAAGGCGCAATGGCGGCGCATAATGTTTCAATTCCTTATCCGCAACGCGTGATCCGTTATGCCGGCGACGATGAGGCTGATGGATCTGTTGGCGGGGCATGACAAGCAAGTCAAAGCCCAGCCATATCACTCGTGAATCCCTGCAAAGCTGGCGCGTAGCCACGTTGGCACGTGAACGTGACGGCACCAATACGACCATTGCAAGCGAAGACCAGCTTCTTGCATCACGGCGCGCCATGATCCCCGATGATACCGATTGCCGCGATTTATGGGTGTTTGGTTATGGAAGCCTTATTTACAACCCGATCATCGCCCATGAACAGCGCCTGATTGCCCGCATTCACGGCTATCATCGGCGGTTCTGTTTATGGACGCAGATTGGTCGCGGCTCGCCAGAATGTCCGGGGCTTGTGCTGTCGCTTGATCGTGGTGGATCATGTGTTGGCGTTGGCTTCAAATTACAGCCCGATACCGCGATTGCCGAACTTGATCTTTTATGGCGCCGCGAAATGATGACGCTTGCCTATAATGCACGCTGGCTGCGGCTTCAAACCGATGATGGAATCAAGCGCGGGCTTGCGTTTGTTGCCAATCCGCAGCGTCCAGCCTATGCACCGTCAATGCCATTTGAAGATTTGGTAACGACAGTGGCAACGGCAATCGGATTTAACGGTCCTTGCCATGATTACCTGTTTGACACGGTTGCAGGCATGAAGGATTGCGGTATTCGCGACCATTCGATGGAAAAACTGGCAGATGCCGTGTCACAGAGGCTTGCATCGGTCGAATAATTTGGGTAGGAACTGTTTTCCTGTTGGAATATGCGGCTGTGGCGGAATGGTAGACGCGGCGGATTCAAAATCCGCTTCTGGTGACAGAGTGGGGGTTCAAGTCCCTTCAGCCGTACCAACAAGGATTATTTTTGGGATAGTGACCTTAAAGTCTTTTGCAAAAGGCGAACAAGTCCCAAGGTCTGATTTATGGTGACCGATGCCGGTTTGGCGATTTTTAAAGCAACAATATAATTTCCTGATCCGCGCCGCTGCGACCAAGTTAGCGGTACGCGCAATGTATGTTTTTGCCGTTTTAGAATCGATCATTATTCCTGTTCCGGTTGATCCATTGCTTGTTGCGACGGTGCTGGCGCGCCCTGCCCGTTGGCGGCAATTGGCCATTGGCTGCACAATCGCATCGGTTATTGGCGGGGTTGGCGGCTGGGCGATTGGCCGTTTTTTCAGCCTTCATATTCACGATTGGCTGGCTGTTCTGCCGGCCAAGCTTGCCGCACCAGCCGCCTTTGGCGCGGTTGAAACCGGCTTTGCCGAATTTGGCATTTTTCTGGTGTTTCTTGGGGCTTTTTCACCGCTTCCGTACAAGGTAATTGCGGTTAGCGCCGGTCTTGGCGGTTTTGGTCTTGTGCCATTTGTTCTGACTTCGATCATTGGCCGTGGTTTGCGATTTGCGATTATCGCCGCTATTGCAAGACATAATGGAAACCCTAAGATAGTGATCTTACTGGTGACGGCGCTTGTCTGTTTATTTGCCGTTGCAATAGGGATGACGCGATGAACAAACCTATCATTCCCCTGATTGGCTATCGGCTTGGCCTAATGATCGCTGGCGGCATTTCCACAGGTTTGCTTGGTGGCGCATTATTATTCCAATATGTTGGCGGCCTGGCACCCTGCAGCCTTTGTATCTGGCAACGTTGGCCGCATCTGGCGGTGATGATTCTGGCCTTTATCGGCCTTCGCGGCATTACGCCCCGTCTGATGCTACAGCTTATTCTTATCAGCGGGGTGATTAGTGCGGCGCTTGGCGGTTATCATGCTGGCATTGAGTGGGGATTCTGGGCCGGGCCAAGCGGCTGTTCAGCCAATCTTGCGCTTGATGGTGACATTTCGGCAATGACGCAGCTGCTTCTTGAAACGCCGCTGGTACGGTGCGACGATGTGGCATGGTCGCTTTTCGGCCTATCAATGGCAGGATGGAATGCGTTGATCAGTCTTGACATTATTGCCGCGGCACTTATCTCGTTAAGACGTATTTGATCCAATTCTGTTTCTGTCCGGCAAAGGCTTTTTCATGACAACGGCAAAAACCACAACAAACCGGCAAGATATCGAACGCTATATCCGTGTTGACCATGCTGGTGAACGCGCCGCCCAGCAAATTTACCGTGGGCAGTTGGTGGTGCTAGACAAACATCCGATGGGCGAAGAAATCCGCCATATGATGGCGCAAGAAGTCGAACATCTGGAAACCTTTGACTCACTGATCAATGAACGCCGGGTTCGGCCATCCTTGCTTGACCCGCTTTGGGGCGCTGCTGGATTTGCGCTTGGCGTGGTGACCGCAGCGATGGGGCCAAAGGCGGCAATGGCCTGCACAATTGCGGTCGAAGAGGTGATTGGCGAACATTACCAGAAACAGGCAGAAAATCTTGGTGAAGATGAAACTGAATTAAAAATGAAAATCGAACGGTTTCGTGATGAAGAACTGGAACATCGCGATATTGCTGTTGATTATAAAGGGCGCGAAGCACGGCATTATAAATTGCTTCATGATGTCATCCAGACCGGATGCCGCACCGCCATTAAAATTGCCGAAAAAATCTAGCTAATCTTGCCCGCAATAACATTGTTTGGCTGTTAAAGGGCTAGATTATTCATCACTTTGCAATTCGCTATCCCAATAAAGATAGTCACGCCATGATTCATGAAGATAATTTGGCGGAAAAGCACGACCATTTTCCTGCAATTGCCAAACATTCGGCGCTGCCGGTTTCGACAAGGGATGCATATTGCACTGGCTAGGCAGCAAATTGCCCTTGCGCAAATTGCATGAACCGCAGGCCGCAACCACATTTGTCCAATTGGTTCGCCCGCCTTTCGAGCGCGGCACGACATGATCAAAAGTTAAATCAGCCGCCGAAAAGCCCGTGCCGCAATATTGGCAGGAAAAGCGGTCACGCAGAAAAACGTTAAAACGGGTAAAGGCGGGGTTGCGCTTTTGTGGCACATATTCCTTTAGCGCAATAACTGAAGGCAGGCTCATCTCCATGCTTGGCGACGAGATTTTCTGATCATATTCCGAAATGATGGTCACGCGGTCCATACAAACCGCCTTGATCGTGTCCTGCCACGACCACAAGGATAGCGGAAAATAATTCAACGGCCGGAAATCTGCGTTCAAAACCAAAGCTGGTGCGAAACTGCCTGCATTCATTCATGTCTCCCTGTCTAAAGACAAATTGTCTTATCGAAGTTTTTCCATGACGCCTGACAAAGCAAAACATGCCAGCGATTGAAAAACAACCCTCTGGAATCAAGATATGGACAGGAATATTTAAACAGCCACTAGATATTGGCGATCAAAATCACAAAGACCGTCAAAATCAGATAATTGTCCTAAGCTGGCAGATATTTTGCCAGAAATGCAATCGCTGCGGATAGGCCATCGGGATCAATGCCGTGACCAAGCCCGTCACAGGCCACGGTTTCAACCATGATTGACCGGCTTTGCATCACATCATATGACGCGCTTTGCAGCGCAAAGGGCACAACTTGATCATCGGTACCATGAACCAACAGAACCGGTGGGTAATTCACGCCATCAGCAAGATCATCATGCCGCAAAAGCGCGCCAGAAAAACTGACAATGGCCGCCGGGGGTGCGGCATGGCGTAACCCGCAATGAAGACTCATCATGCCGCCTTGCGAAAATCCAGCCAGTGCCAATGCCGATGCTGGCAGTTTCAACGCGGCAAGCGCCGCTGTTATCGCCGCGTCAATAACCGGTGCTGCGGCAACCGGTCCATTCACCCGATCATCAATATCAAACCATTCACGCCCTGCGGGGTTCATCTTGCAAGGCGATGGCCCATTTGGCACGAAAAAGGCCGCCCCCGGAAACCGAACTGAAATCGGATAGGCCAGATCGGCAAGATCATTGCCATCAGCGCCCCAACCATGAAGCAGAATTATCAGGCTGCTGGCCTGGCCGCCGCGTGCAGGCGGAATAAATGGTCCGGATAGGTCACCAAAACTGCGCATTTCCATAAACTTTCTCCCGTGACGCGGCGTCAAAATTTGTTTTCGCCTTATGGTCTGTCAATTGTTACCAGCAAACCGGCCTTTGCCAAAATGCTTATCTGATTGCCTGCCCGATTGATAACAAAATTTGCTGGCACATGAATCGTCAAAATCATCAAGTCGCGTTTCGCCAATTTTGCCACCCCTATCGTCATTGACGAAATTGTTGCAAAGCGATAGGTCTGGATCAAGACGAACAGCAGGATCACTGCCATGGATCACCCCGTGATTACCCGATTTGCGCCAAGCCCGACAGGGCCTTTACATCTTGGCCATGCCTATGCGGCAAAGGTGGCGCATGATCTGGCATCGCAATCGGGCGGCAAAATGATCCTTCGCATTGACGATATCGACCATACGCGATGCCGCGATATTTTTACCACGCAGATTTTCAATGATTTGGACTGGCTGGGGCTGAATTGGTATAGCAGTGCCAGTGACGCGCAATCAGGCCGCAATGCACCCCGCCAATCACAGCGCATGCCAGCCTATCAAGCTGCGCTGAAAACGCTTCAGGATAAGGGGCTCGTCTATCCTTGCTATCTTAGCCGCCGCGAATTGAACGAGCTGTTATCAGCGCCACATGCACCCCCTGCATCACAGATTGATGAAAATATTTCAGCCGCAGCCCCGGCTTCGGTGATTGCCAATACCGACCAATTATTAAGCCAAAAAGAACAGGCGCGCCGTCATGCCGCTGGTCAAGGCGCAGCATGGCGACTTCGCATGGATGCCGCCATTGACATGGCCCTCGGTAAGAATGTTGGGCGCAGGAATGATGGGAGTGGGCATGATGGCGAAACCCTGTCTTGGTTTGACCATCTGGCGGGCCGGCAAATTGCCGATCCGGCACAATTTGGCGATGTGGTGATTGCCCGCGCCGATATTGCCGTATCATATCATTTGTCAGTGGTGATTGATGACGCACTTGATGGGGTTACGCTTGTTACCCGTGGTGATGATCTTGCCGCCTCAACCCATCTTCACCGGCTTTTACAGGCACTATTTGCGCTTTCGGTTCCCGATTATTGTCATCATGCGCTTGTTCTTGATCAGGCTGGCAAGCGGCTTGCCAAGCGCGATTCTGCACATAGCCTTGAAATGATGAGGCAGATTCATGACGATCCGTCATCACTATTTGGCAAAATGCCGCCAATGCCGGCGGTAAATTTACATGGCAACGCCTAAAAGGCGCTATTTCATGGGCATCTGCACATAGCCATAAAGCATTATCTATTTTTATAACATTTAAATTAGTCAGTGGGGTTGACTTAAATAATTATTAATCCCATATACTGCATTGCACCAAACGAAAGTTTGTGTGTTTCCTCCCTAGACTCGGTCGTGAGCGTGCTCACGACCTTTTTTTTGGCTTGTATCTTCATAAAATCTAATTTGAAAATTTATTGTTTCCAATATGTGCATAATAAAACGGGCTATTTTAAATTGCTGCACCGCAACATAGTCGCAACCATGCTCGTATCGCCACAGCACCTAATCTGCTAAAATATGAAAACAAAATAAAAATTAGGCATGGTTGGGACGGCGAACCATGCCAAGCCAAGCCACCGCCATGGCGATAATCATCACCGGCCCAAGGGCTGATAAAACCATTACTTCCCAGCCAAATTGGCTATGCAGCGCACCAGCGGCCAAGGACGCCGTGGCGACCGATGTTGTGGTGACCAGATCAGCAATGCCTTGAACCCGCCCGCGTTCTTCAGGGTTGGCCACGCTTGCCACAAGCGAACTGCCGCCAATATAAAGAAAATTCCAGCCAAGCCCCATGCAGGCTAGCGCGACAAAATACCACCAGAACCCATCACCAAGAAGCGTGCTAGCAATGGCTGCCAGATAAATCAGCACGCCACTTGTCAGAATGACTGGCGCGCCAAATCTGGCAATCAGATTGCCGGTAAAAAAGGCAGGCGCAAACATGGCAACAACATGCCATTGAATAATGGTCGCATTGGCCGAGGTTCCAAACTTGGCAACATTGACCACCTGCAATGGCGTGGCGGTCATCATATAGCTCATCATCGCGTAGCCAATGGCAGCACTGATCACGCCAACGACAAAAATTGGCATTTTGAAAAAACGGCCAATCGGCCGCCCACCCGAACCGGTAAGCTCTGGTTTTGGAATCTTCACCCCACTTAAAAAGCCAAGCGAGACAAGCTGCACCGCGGCAACACTGAAAAAACAGCCCGCATAGAGATGCCCCGGCACAAAATCAACTGTATTACGAGCAATTTCCGGCCCCATGAACGCCGCCAGCAAGCCACCAGCCAGTACATAGGAAATGGCCTTTGGCTTTTGTGATTCTTCGGCACTATCAGCGGCGGCATAGCGATAAAAACCAGCACAGCCATGCGCAATACCAAGAAACATCGACGCCACACAGAACAGCCAGAAATTTGAAATGAGAATGGCAATGCCTTGGGTAAAGGCAGACACAGCCGCGATCATCACCCCGCCCATAAAAACCGGCCGACGGCCAAATCGCACCATCAGCAATGACGCTGGCAAGGTGGTCAGCATTGACGTAACAAATTGAAGTGACAGCCCCAGCGTCGCCAGCCATGGCAAGGGCGATAAAAGACTGCCGACAAGCGCGGTGTTGATGATATTCACATTCATCGTTGTCATTGATAGAGCCTGCGCCGCCGCAAGCCTAATCACGTTGCCGGTATTGCTTTTTGCCTGCATGATAGTGATGTCCAAAATAGGCGCCAGCCATAAAGCCATTGACCAGCATAGCGCATGAATAACAAAGCCAATATCACCCTATAACGCGATTTCCGACGAAGCACAATCAGCGGCCATCACCGCAAATGACAGGCCAGTGCTATCGGGCAAAAACCGCGCATTGATGCATGTTCATGATTTTTATTGAAAACTAGGATTTTAATTTCCGGCCAAACAGCTCGAGACGGTGATCAACAAGTTCATAGCCCATTTCACGGGCAATCTGTTCTTTCAAGGCTTCGAGTTCGGCATGGTAGAATTCGATCACCTCGCCGGTTTCGATATCGACAAGATGTTCATGATGTTCGCCAGATTCTTCATAGCGTGCGCGTCCATCACCAAATTCGAGCCGGTCAATAACGCCTGCCTCTTCCAGCAATTTTACAGTTCGATAGACTGTGGCAATTGAAATTGTGCGATCCTGCTCAACCGCGCGCCGATATAGCTGGTCAACATCGGGATGATCTTCCGACCCTTCAATGACCCCTAAAATAATCTGCCGCTGGCTCGTCATACGAATGCCATTATTGAGGCATTTTTCAATAAGCCCGCTTGTCATGGCATCACCCATCTGTTGTGTTGGTTCCGAGATGATTTAACTATAAGCCGGATAGATAAAGCAATCTAGCCCCAAGCGTGATTTTCACCATTGCGCTTTGCCCCAACCGAATTCAATTGACCTTGATCGAGTTTGCGGGAACTGTTTTGCCCATGATACCACCAGCATCCAATCGCTTAGGCAATGATAGCGCAAGTACAACAAGGGGCATTTTGCAGCTTTGTGCGGCCATGCTGTTTATTCCGATCCTTGATGTTTTTGCCAAGCTTCTTGGCCAGGCTTTAGACCCTGTCGAAGTCACCTTCATGCGGTTTGTCATGCAGATTTTGCTGATGGCACCCTTGGTCATTTGGGCGCGTCAATGGCATGTCCCGGCTGGCACTTTGATGATGCAATTTGCCCGCGGCATCCTGTTGGCAATTGCCACCGTCTGTTTCTTTGCCGCGCTTCAGCATTTGCCGATGGCCGAGGCCATTTCGATTTATTTTGTCCAGCCATTGATCCTGACCGCACTATCAGCACTTTTTCTGGGCGAGCAAATCCGAAAAAGGCGGATTATCGCGATCATCATCGGGCTTTTCGGGGTGGTGGTAATTTTGCAGCCAAGCATCGTGATTTTTGGCGCGCCAGCCCTGTTTCCGCTGGCAACAGCGCTAGCTATGGCAGGCTATGTTACGATCACCCGCCGCCTTGCCGGCAAAGCGCACCCGTTTCAAATGCAGTTCATTGTTGGCATTACTGCGACAATCGCGCTTGGTGCTACCATGCTGATTGGCCAGATGTTTGACCTTGCTGGTACTGGCTTTATCATGCCAAATGCACAACAATTTGAATGGATTATCTATATGGGGCTTGTCGCCACCATCGGCCATATCTTTATCGTCTGGGCGGCCAATAACGCACCAGCAAGCGTGCTGGCACCTTTTCAATATACCGAGATTATTTCATCGGTGATTTTAGGCTATCTGGTGTTTGGCGATCTGCCCGCCAAAAGCACAATTCTTGGCGTTTGCATTATTGTCGGATGCGGCATCTATCTGTTTCATCGTGAACGCATTGCCGCACAAGAAGATCGCCAAGCTGGCCGCTAGCTGGTTTTGCTACCTTCATATTGCCGCCGTTCACGCAAGAACTGCAATGTCGACAAAGGCAGGCTAAGCGTGTAAATCACCACCACCGCCATGTAGGTAAACCAAGGTTCGGTAACGACAGCAGCGCCAAGAAGGCCAATCCCCGCCAAAACTGGAAGCACCGATTCGACGGGCAATTTCACCCGCTTGCCAGCAAAGGTTGGCAGCGCACTAACCGCGCCAGCACCAACCAAAACCAACCAAGCGGATACCCAGTTCGGATCACGCGCAATTTCAAGATTGAATTGCAAATCAATGACGATCGGCAATAACACAAGAAAGCCGGATGCAGGCGCGGGAATGCCGGTAAAATAGCCCTTGGCATAATCAGGCGGGTCAGGCAGCTCAGAATCAAACCGCGCCAGACGAAGCGCAATCGAAACCGCATAGAACAATGTTGCCCACCATGCCATCGTGCCAGCGTCTTGCAAGGCCCAAATATAAAGGCATAAAGCCGGAACAACGCCAAACACAACCAGATCAGACAAGCTGTCAAGCGCAGCACCAAAGGCGCTTGACGTTTGAAACCGGCGCGCGGTGCGCCCATCAAGCGCATCAAAAACCGCAGCAACACTGATCAAAACAATCACCCCAGCCCAGCGTCCATCCATCGCAAATCGCAACGCGGTTAGGCCTGAGGCAAATCCGGCAACGGTCAAAATATTGGGCAAAAGCCAATAGATCGAAACCGACCTGAAACGCTTTTTCTTTTGTGGACGTTCGTTCATTACCGGCAAACCCCATCGGTAATTTCGGCTGTCTTGCCCGACAGATCGGCAAGGATTGTTTCGCCAGCAATTGTTGTTTGCCCCGCCAAAACATAAACCGGCGTTGCTGCTGGCAACCATACATCAACACGGCTGCCAAATCGGATAATGCCATATTGCTGACCAATATTCAGATAATCGCCAACCGCCGCTTCAAGCAAGATTCGGCGGGCAACAAGCCCTGCAATCTGGACAACGCCAACAGGCTGGCCCGATGCCATTTCAAGAACCATATTCTGGCGCTCATTCTGCTCCGAAGCTTTATCCAGACTGGCGTTCAAAAACGCACCTTTGTGATAGGATGTGGCAATCACCTTGCCGGCAACGGGCGCGCGGTTCACATGAACATCAAACACATTCATGAAAATCGAAATGCGCCGCCATTCGCCTTTTGGCAGATCCAGATCATCCGGCACCGGCACAATACCGGTCGATAACACCCGCCCATCAGCGGGTGCAATGACAAGATGATCGGTAACCGGCGTTGTGCGCTTTGGATTGCGGAAAAAATAAATACACCATAGCGACAACAGACTGCCTGGAAGCAAGAACCCCGCCCAGAAGTAGGTGATGATTGCTGAGGCAAGGATAAACAGGAAAATAAACGGCCAGCCAGCAGGATGGATTGGCACCAGAACTTCATCCTTAACGCTTTTAAAGATATTCATTTGTTCAAACCTGTTTTCCAACAACCGTTATCAACGGCTGGCGCGCTTGCCGCGACCAAGCCAAAATTCATTTTTGGCACCATATCCATTTGCAGCGCAGACGTCATCAAATAATTAACCAAGAGGCATTAGGCGCTCTAGCGAAGCTGGCGACGACGATCATCGGCAAGGCGTATTGCCGCGCGAGCGGACTCGCGGGCAATTAAACCACGTTCATAAAGGTCATTCAGCTTGTCATGAAATGCGCCGCTATTCAGCCGCCGCGTTGTGCCAAGTGACGGCACCTCGACATAAATGGCAAATTCGGCGATTGGCGGCGGATCAATGGGCGCAGCCGCGGCATTTTTTTGTGCGGCCAATGAAGGCAGCATTTGCTGTGCCTTGGTTTTGACTTGGGTGTCAACACCCTGCCCCGCCGAATCATCTGCCGAATCATCTACTGGCTGGCTGCCGCTTGCGCTAGCGGCGCCAACCGGTGCAAAATCTGCCGGAACGATATCTGAGCCGAAATTTTGCGGAACGGCTGCGGTCTGGCTTGGCGCTGAACAAAACGATTCGGCGCCAGATATCGATGGCACCATCACTGTTTCTTCTTCTTTGTCACTCCATATCTGGCTTGATGCAGGCATCACAATTTTTGTTGGCCGAACACGATAAAGCCCGATTTTATCGCCTTTTGGGCGCTGGCGTGGCACCGACCGGATGCGGCCGGATGACCAAGCCAGAAATTCACCCACAAGTTGTTTTGACGTAACCTCAGCCTCGATCACCCATGCTCGTTCGGCGCGGGACAAAGAATCGATAAAGATGGCGCGTTTGCCAAGCCATCGCGCCTTTAACGCTGTTTCACGTTGCCCGCCTATTTTCCGCATTTTGGCAAATATCTCCAATCGCTGGCTCATAACCTGCGCGATATGAACCATTTCAACAGCGACCGCATCCAAAGCTGCCCGCATGCCAGCAGCCGATGAAACCGTCATTTCAAACAGGCGGGGTGGGCGAAACCAAAACAAGCCTGATTTACCCGCAAGCATATCAAGGCTGATGGGGCCGCGCACCGGCTTGGCGGTGAATTCAATGAAAAAGCTAAGGCGTTTTTGCTGTTTGCGGGTTAACAACCGGTCGGCAAAAAAATCCGCCGCAGCCGCCAATAATTCAACTTTGCCTTCAGATGTTCCTGCATCAGATCCGGTTTTGGCTTGGCTTGATGTTACTGCCGGAGTCACCTCGATCATTTTCACCCTTCCCCCTTAGTCACATCCCACAACACATCGAACCGATTTCAGGGCAGCCAACATTTGAAATGAAAGCCTTGCCCGCTAATTTGCAGTCAACGATAGCCCGACTTCAGGTTTCCTCCAAATTTACTAATTTAAATGCTGCCAATTTTAAAAGAAGCTGTGGTTTATGATCTGGTCAGATAACCGGCTTTGCCACGGAAAAACGCTATTGACTGGCTGGCCGACTGTCCGCAATCTTATCACGCCGCAATCTTGATCGATTGTCAGGTCTGACAAAAATGACCCACACAAAAAATACGGCCGATTCGCGCCGCCAACCTAGATAAAAGAATGGGAAACCCATGGATAAAGATCTATTTGAAACTGGCCTTGAAAAACGCAAAGCAACCCTTGGTGCCGAATATGTCCAAAAATCACTTGATGGTGCTGATGATTTTTCACGCCCCTTTCAAGAGGCCATGACCGCTTGGTGCTGGGGCTTTGGCTGGGGCGATGAGGCAATTGACGTCAAAACACGGTCAATGATGAACCTCAGCATGATTGGCGCGCTTGGCAAAATGACCGAATGGGAATTACATTGCCGCGGCGCAATCAAGAACGGTGTCACACGCGAAGAATTGCGCGCGATCATTCATGTCATCGGCATTTATTGCGGCGTTCCGCAGGCGCTGGAATGTATGCGCGCGGCGCGTAAAGTGCTTGATGAAACTGAATGAGGTCAACCACCTGCAAAAGCTAGACAAAGACCGGCACAAGAAACGAGGCCTTACGCCCACCGGTCTTGTGTCTTTTTTCTTGCTGTGCGAAAGTTCTGCCCCGCTGACTATGAAACATAGACAAAACCAGTTATTGTGTTTTATCAGAGGTGTGTTATCCGGCACAAAAATATATTATAATCCACTTGTGGGCTGAAAATCAGCGTCGCATTACGGACTAGGGGGCATAAAATGCCCCAACTATTAACAAGAGTTGCAATCTTGGCTGCTGCGTTGAACGCATCGCCTCTTGTCGCAGGTGGCTTGCCCGAACCAAGCGCAAGCGACGCTGCAATGAACACCCAAGAAAGCAGCACAACAGCCGCATCTACTGGTGCCAGCACAAATAATGAGGGTGCCAGCGATGGCACAGGCTTTATTGCGATTGAGGATGATCCGCTTATCGTCGACACATCTGCCATCATGGATAGTGATGGCATGGGCAAGGGTTTCGAAAGACGGCAACAGCTGGATGAATTTAACTGGCGCTGTTCAGCAGTCATTTACCCCGCGCGAGCGCCATGTTGGCCAAAGACTGCGGGTACAAATTTCCTATGTTGATGGGCATGGCAATCTAGAAACACTTGTCAGCCCGCCATCGACCCCTGTTCAAAATGTAAATGACAAACCAACTGGCGCACCACGATTGGCTGGTATCGCGCGTGAAGAAGATGCGTTGGTTGTCGATAAAAGCCTCATTGCCGATGAAGATGGCATTGCCAGCCTATCCATAGGATGGAGTCATCAAAAGATGGCCGCAATTAGCAAGCCATTGAAACAACAAGCACAAGCCGGTTTGACCTGTCACAAAGCATGGTAGGGCGTCAGATTCGCGCCCGGGTGAGCGTTGTTGATACGTTCGGCGTTGAAACTGTGATCTTCAGCCAGGCAACCAATACGGTGAAAAATGTGAACAACAAGCCTGCTGGCAAAATTCTTGTCAGGCGCGTCGGCAGCTAATACACACCACCGCTTCGGCGCTATAAAATACAACAGAAAACCGCAAGATTGGGAAAAACACCTGATCATTTGCGGTTTTTTGTATTTTTCACTTTCCCCAAAAGAAAAATCGAGACACACTATATCTCGTATGAAACAAGCATGGTTATATCAATTTGTTGATTTTCGGCGTGGTCAACGCCCAAACCGTAACTTGACCTTCATTCATCCCCACAACGTCTCTTCGATAATGGAGTATTGTCATGCGCATGACCGATCATGACTCAAGGCAAGATTGCCGCGTCATTCCTTTCGTAAGGCCTGTCACCAGTGAAGATAATGTCGTGACAAGCGGCATTGCTGCCGTCATCGCCGTCACGATTTTGCATCATGAGGGTGAGTCACCCGAAGAACGCCTTCTTGAAATCATCGAAGCATCCGGTGAGGCCGAGGTTCTTGATATTGCTGATG
>JAFMNI010000162.1 GCA_017859295.1 Candidatus Puniceispirillum sp.
ATGTTCCGGCGGGTAAAATCACCTGACCTGCGGTAATATCAAGACCGGCAGGGCGGATATAGCGACCGGCAATTTCGGCACTGCGAACGGTAATTTCAACATTGTCCTGTTCGGCGACCGGATCGACATCTTCTTGAATGACGATTGTATCGGCGCCATCAGGTATCGCCGCACCGGTAAAAACCCGAACCGCCTGTCCAGCAACAATTTTACCGGTCCAAGGATGACCGGCAGCGGATTCGGCAATGCGGGTCAATTTACAGGGGAATGATGTCACATCGGCAGCCCGAACCGCATAGCCATCCATCGCCGAAACCGCCTGAGGTGGCAAAGTAAGAACCGCAACAAGGTCGTCGGCAAGGGTGAAGCCAAGTGCTTTATCCAGCGGTTTTGTGATGGTGTTCGTCGGCGGTAATAACGCCAAAATGGCGGCGAGGGCCTGATCAACCGGCAATAGGGGCGGTTTTTTGTCTGATTTTGATTCGTCTGGCCTATTCGGCATCATAAACGCCTGATTTACCGCCTGATTTATGGGTCAGCCGAATATTGCCAATTTCCATAGCGCGATCAACCGCCTTGCACATATCATAAACGGTCAGCGCGGCCGTCGAAACGGCGGCCATCGCCTCCATTTCAACACCGGTTGGCCCAGAAACGGCGCAGGTTGCGGTGATTTGTACGCCGGGCAAGGCCGTGTCTGGCACCAGATCAAGATGAACATGGTCAAGCCCAAGCGGGTGGCATAGCGGAATCAGATTTGAGGTTTGTTTTGCCCCCATGATGCCAGCCAGCCGCGCCACCCCCAGAACATCGCCCTTTTTGGCGGTTCCATCGGTAATCATGGCCAGAGTTTCAGGCTGCATCCGGATATGCCCTTTTACAATGGCAATGCGTTTGGTGTCGGCCTTGCTGCCAACATCAACCATATGTGCGTTGCCGTCATTGTCGAAATGGGTAAATTCAGCCATAGCCATTTTCTTCCTTCACATCAAAGCGCGTTTTAACCGGCAACAGGATTGGCCAGAATGGTTTTTGTTGCCGCGGCAACATCATCGGCACGCATCAAAGATTCGCCAATCAGGAAACAGCGTGCGCCAGCAGCCGCCATCCTTGCAAGATCTGCCGGTGTGAACAAGCCACTTTCAGCAATCGCGATCCGGTCTTTTGGCAAGTCAGGAAGCATCGCCGCGCCAACATCAAGCGATATGTCCATGGTTTTTAGATTGCGGTTATTAATTCCCATCAAAGGCGAGCGCAATTTCGCCGCCCGCGCCAGTTCAGCCGAATCATGACATTCAATCAGAACATCCATTCCATAATCAAAGGCAACCGATTCCAGCTCGGCCGCCAGCGCATCGTCAAGCGCCGCCATGATCAGCAAAATGCAGTCAGCGCCCAGCGCGCGCGATTCAACGATTTGCAAAGGGTCAATCATAAAATCTTTGCGCAGAACGGGAAGGGTGACGGCTTCGCGCGCCGTAACCAGAAATTCGGGCGCGCCCTGAAACCATTTGCGGTCGGTCAAAACCGAAAGACAGCTTGCGCCGCCATCTTCATAAGCCTTTGCCAAACTTGCTGGATCGAAATCGGCGCGGATCAGCCCTTTCGATGGTGATGCTTTTTTTAGCTCGGCAATCAACCCATAGCCTTTGGCGCTATCACGCGCCAAAGCTGCGGCAAAACCACGAACCGGCGATGCTGCCTTGGCTGCCTGATCCAGTGTGGCAAAGCTGGTCGTGCCGGCAAGCGCGCGGACTTCATTATGTTTTTCATCAATGATGGTGGCCAATACATTTTCCATCAGATCAGGCCTTTCCATTGGTGATGGCGATCAAACCATCAAGCGCGGCAAGTGCCTTGCCCGAAACAATTGACGCCTTGGCCATTTTTGCCCCCTGCTGTAAATCAGCAACATGCCCGCCAGCAACCAATGCGGCGGCGGCGTTGAATAAAACAATATCGTGATAAGGGCCGGTTTCGCCTTCAAGAAGGGCGCGAAGATAGCGTGCATTATGTTCGCCATCACCGCCGCGAAGCTGGTCAAGATGGGCGGTTGGCAGGCCGATATCTTCGGGTGAAATGGTGAATTCGCTTACCTTGCCATCGACAAGGGCGGCAACATGCGTTTTACCGGTTGTGCTAACCTCATCAAGCCCATCAGCGCCATGAACCACCCAAGCATGATTGGTGCCAAGACGCGCCAGAACATGCGCAAATGGCGCGCAATAGCTTTGGTCAAAAACACCAACCATGATGCGTTTAACAAGCGCTGGATTGGATAAGGGGCCTAAAAGATTGAAAATCGTCCGCACGCCAAGCGCGGCTCGAACAGGCCCAACATGACGCATCGCTGCGTGATGGCGCGGTGCCATCAAAAAAGCAATATTAGCCTCGGCCAAAGCGCGTTCAACAAGTGCCATTTCGCAATCAAGCTTGATTCCGAGCGCCGATAAAACATCGGCTGCACCACTTTTTGACGACACGGCCTTGTTACCATGCTTAGCAACTGGAATACCGCATCCTGCAACGACAAAGGCGCTTGCTGTCGAAATATTGTAAGTGCCAAACCCATCGCCGCCAGTGCCGACAATATCCATCGCATCGTCGCTTGCCTGAATCGTCAGCGCCTTGTCGCGCATGACGCTTGCGGCCGCGGCAATATCATCGACCTGTTCACCACGCATTTTCAGCGCGATCAGAAAGGCCGCCATCTGGGCTTCGCCAACATCACCATCCATAATTGCGGTAAAACAGGCCTGAACCGCGCTCGGGCTCGGCCGTTCGCCAGCGATAAGCGCTGTTAAAGATGATTTCACAATATCAGACATGACCCATAATTTCCTTTATTGGGGATTTCCTGTATCGGGGCGGTTTGTGCCAGCATTGCCGCCTTATAGTCTTGCGGCTTTATAGCCTTGGGCAAAGTGCCAATTTCTTGCGCCAGACTATATTGTTCAAGACCGCGCAATGCAAGGCATGGCTGCCATTTGGGCGCGGCCGATTATCAAGGGGCAAAGCTGGCTGATATGCAGCCGCGCCGTGAAAACCCTTAAACATGTTAAATTATTCAGGTGATTTCCATGAGGAGACGGGATCATGACACGAAAACAACTTGTCACAAGAACCGAAATTGCCAAAATGGCCGGCGAGGACAAACGGCATTTTCTAAACAGCGACGCGCAGTATCTGCAAAAACCGCTTGGTGACATTGCCGGTTTGACCAAATTGGGCTTTCACCTGATCGAGGTGCCAATCGGGTCGGCGTCTTGTGCTTTTCACCGGCATATTTGCGAAGAAGAATGTATCTATATTCTCGAAGGTTCCGGAACAGCGCGCATTGGCGATACGGTTTTGCAGGTCGAAGCTGGTGATTTTATTGCCTATCCGGCTGGGGGTGAGGCGCATGACCTTCGCAATACGGGATCATCCCTATTGAAATACATCATTGTTGGCCAGCGGCTGGATTTTGACATTGTCGATTATCCTGAACAGGCACGGCGACTCTATCGCACCAATGGCGAAAAGGGTGATCTGGTCGATATGGCGGTGATTGTTCCTCGCCAGTAACAGGCTATAAAATATGAGCCGGAAATCTCGGGTGAAAAGCCTAGGCGTGCATCTGATCGGGAAAGCGCTGGTCAAGCCGCAGAATTTGTGCCTCAAGCCGATCCAGCGTTTCACCCGATGTGATGCCGTGACCGCAGATTTCAAGAAATTGCGCTAAAATCCGGTAACCTGCCACCGAGGCGATTGATTCTGGATGAAATTGAACACCGTGAAGTTCGGCAGTATTATGCGAAATTCCCATGATCGCCCCGGCTTTGGTGCGGGCGGTTACGGTCAATTCGGCGGGAAGGGTGGC
>JAFMNI010000163.1 GCA_017859295.1 Candidatus Puniceispirillum sp.
AGCTGGTCTAAATTAGGCTGCATCGTCGATGCCGACATAACCCGACTCCTCTACTTCAAGTGCGAGTTCTTTACCGCCAGTGCGGCGGATTTTGCCACCGGCCAAAATATGAACATAGTCAGGCACAATATGGTTTAGCAAACGCTGGTAATGGGTGATCACAAGCATGCTTCGGGCTGGATCACGCAATAGATTCACGCCGTCAGAGACAATTTTCAATGCGTCAACATCAAGCCCTGAATCGGTTTCATCAAGAACTGAAAGAACCGGCTCGAGAAGCGCCATCTGCAAAATCTCATAGCGTTTCTTCTCGCCACCAGAAAAGCCAACATTCACCGCCCGCTTAAGCATATCGTCATTGATGCTAAGATGTTTTGCCTTGGCACGAACCAGCTTTACAAATTCCAGCTGGTCGATTTCATCTTCGCCAGCTTCGATCCGGCGGGCATTAACCGCGGCGCGCAAAAAGCTCATGCCGCCAACACCCGGTAATTCTACCGGATATTGAAAGGCCAAAAACATGCCGGCACGGGCGCGTTCATCTGATTCCATTTCCAGCATCGAAACGCCATTCATTAGAATATCACCGCCCGTGACCTCATAGCCGTCACGGCCAGCAAGCACATAAGACATGGTGCTTTTGCCCGATCCATTCGGCCCCATGATGGCGTGAATTTCACCAGCATTGATCGTTAAGTTAATGCCTTTCAGGATTGGCGTATCACCAACCGAGGCGTGGAGGTCTCTAATTTCAAGTAAAGGTGCCATAAGTCTTTTCCAATTATATCTAGTTATTTTCTGGTTTGGTTTTAGCCAACCGAACCTTCAAGGCTGATGCCAATAAGCTTTTGGGCTTCCACCGCAAATTCCATTGGCAGTTCTTTCATCACTTCCTTGCAAAATCCATTGACGATCAGCGACACCGAATCTTCGGTTGAGATGCCACGCTGCTGACAATAAAAAAGCTGGTCTTCGGAAATGCGCGAGGTAGTGGCCTCATGTTCAATTTTGGCGCTTGGATTGCGCGAAACGATATAGGGAACCGTATGCGCCCCGCATTTATCGCCAACAAGAAGCGAATCACATTGGGTGAAATTACGCGCATTTTCAGCACCAGGCTGAATGCGAACAAGACCGCGATAGCAATTTTGCGACCGGCCTGCCGAAATACCTTTTGAAATGATCGTTGACCGGCTGCCTTCGCCAATATGGATCATTTTGGTGCCAGTATCGGCCTGCTGGAGATTATTGGTCAGCGCAACCGAATAAAACTCGCCAACCGAATCCTTGCCTTGCAGAATACAAGATGGATATTTCCAAGTGATCGCTGATCCGGTTTCAACCTGTGTCCATGAGATTTTAGACCGGTCACCACGGCATGCGCCGCGCTTGGTCACAAAATTATAAATACCGCCACGGCCGTTTTCATCACCCGGATACCAGTTCTGCACGGTTGAATATTTGATTTCGGCATCATCCATCGCTACCAGTTCAACAACGGCAGCATGAAGCTGGTTTTCATCGCGTTGCGGTGCTGTACAACCTTCGAGATAGCTGACATAGGCTTCATCTTCGGCAATGATCAAAGTCCGTTCAAACTGACCTGTGTTAGCCTCATTAATGCGGAAATAGGTTGATAATTCCATCGGGCAGCGAACCCCCTTTGGAATATAGACGAATGATCCGTCGGTAAAGACAGCCGAATTCAAAGCCGAGAAGTAATTATCGGCAACCGGCACAACCGAGCCGATATATTTCTTCACCAAATCAGGATAGTCACGAATAGCCTCGGAAATCGGGCAGAAAATCACCCCGACCTTGGCCAATTCACCGCGGAACGTGGTGGCAACCGACACGGAGTCAAAAACCGCATCAACCGCAACAACACCAGCAAGAATCTTTTGCTCATCAAGCGGAATACCGAGCTTGGCATAGGTTTTCAGCAATTCCGGATCAACTTCATCCAGTGACGCTGGTCCCTCACCGCTTTTTGGCGCTGAGTAATAATGGATATCCTGATAATCAATCGGTTCGATATCCAGTTTGGCCCAATCAGGTGATTCCATTTTTTGCCATGTCGCAAATGCTTTCAAGCGCCAATCAAGCATCCATTGTGGCTCATCCTTCTTGGCTGAGATAAAACGGATAATATCCTCGTTCAGGCCTTTGGGTGCCTTGTCCGATTCAATATCGGTCACAAACCCGTATTTATATTTACCGGTTGCTTCTTCAAGCGTGTCGATGGTTTCTTGCGTTGCGACCATAAGGCTGGTTCCTTTTTATAGTAACGTTATGCCGACTATTGCCGGGACAACTGACTGTCGTCTTCGGTTATTGACGGAGATACCGGCAAGGGAAACAATTGCGCCGGATCAGTTAAATCTTCAAGGCTGACATCATTCAAGGCATTGCGAATGGCAAGATTGACATGGTTCCAATGGCTGCTCATGAAACAGCAATTGCTAACCGCGCATGGGTCTTGCGCTCCATCGACGCAATCAGTCACCGCAATCGGGCCTTCCATTGCTTCGACAATATCAACAAGCGAGATCGCCGCCGGTGCTTTTGTCAATCGATAGCCCCCACGCACCCCGCGCTGGGTTTCAACCAAATCGGCGGCCAACAGGATTTTCGAAACTTTCGCCACGGTTGGCTGTGCCAATCCGGTTAATTCAGCCAGATGCGCCGTTGCCAAAACATCGCCATGCCGATGCGCAAGCGCGCCAAGCACAACAATGGCATAATCGGTCATCCGGTTTAAGCGAAGCATATTAGCCTGTCTATCCTGCCTATCTTATTGAGCCAGTAATTTCAAAAAGCGAAAAACCCTTTTAAAACCGGCGTTTTTGCGAATGATTATCATAATCAAGACCAATTTAGTCCTGATTATCAGTAGATAGACTGATCAGCCCATTTTTTCAAGGCAACGGGCGGCAGTTTTTTGAAAAAAAGGCAGAATTTCCAATAAAAAAACCGGCAAATTGCCGGTTGAAAGAAAATCAACAAACGAAACGCCTACCAATGGGGCAGATTGCCGCAATGGCAAAAGCCTAATTAAATGCCTCTGGGTGAAGCACATAGCGTTCGCCATCAAGCCCGTCAAACATATCATCGACGTCAGGATGGCTTACCGGGCCGTTTTCACCATCGGGAAGCAAATTCTGCTGGCTGACATAGGCTGTGTAATAGCTGTCCGAATTTTCCGCGAGAAGATGATAGAAGGGCTGTTCTTTATCGGGGCGCACTTCGGCTGGGATGGCTTCATACCATTCGTCGGTATTGTCGAACTCAGGATCAACATCAACAACGACGCCACGGAACGGATAGACGCGATGACGTACAATCGCACCAATGCCAAATTTTGCGCTTTTATCGTTCATAAAGTGATGATGCCTGTCAGCAATGCCAAAGTGAAAACCAGAATTAAGCGCGCCCTGCAAAGCAAGGCGCCGCTTTAACTAGATACGCTCTTTGACTTTCAGTACTTGCTTGCCGCGATACATACCGGTTTTAAGATCAATATGATGCGGGCGATGCAATTCACCTGTGACCTTGTCTTCAACATAGGCATCAGAAGACAATGCGTCATGTGCCCGCCGCATGTTACGCTTGGACTTGGTGATCTTACTCTTTGGAACAGCCATTTTCTTGCTCTTTCTAATGACCTGGCGGTGCTTATTGACCAGCGCTGCGCCAGATTTTGCGACCGGTCGATCTGGTGATCGTTTCAACCGCTGTAAATTGATGCCTGATGCGTAGCGGCTGGCAAAGTCACGCCGTCTACAAACCGGACTGTGGTTTAGGCGAAACACCAAAGATTGTCAAGAGATGGAACAGCAAAAGCATGATGACAATTT
>JAFMNI010000164.1 GCA_017859295.1 Candidatus Puniceispirillum sp.
GCACCAGCGGCACCGCTGGCCGAGATATTGCGTCCAAAAACGCTTGATGATGTTGTTGGTCAGGCGCCATTGCTTGGCCCGCAGGGTCGGCTTCGCTTGATGCTTGCGCATGGGTCACTTGGCTCGATTATCTTTTGGGGCCCGCCCGGTACTGGCAAAACAACGATTGCGCGGCTGTTGGCAGATGCGGCTGATATGGCGTTTGAGCCAATATCGGCGGTATTTGACGGGGTTGGTGAATTGCGCAAGGTTTTTGACCGCGCTGCCCAACGCCGCCTGCAGGGACGGCGAACGCTTTTATTTGTTGATGAAGTCCACCGGTTTAATAAGGCGCAGCAGGATGGCCTATTACCGCGCGTCGAAGATGGTACGGTGACGCTTGTTGGGGCAACCACGGAAAACCCTTCCTTTGCCTTGAATGGCGCGTTGCTGTCACGGGCGCAAGTGCTGGTTCTTGACCGGTTGGATCGTGCCGCGCTTGAGGCGATTTTGAGCCGTCTTGAGGCGCATATCGGGCGTGATTTGCCAATTGATGACGACGCCCGCGCGGCACTTCTTGGCATGGCCGATGGTGATGGGCGTTATTTGCTGAATATGGCAAGTCTGCTTGTTGAAATGCCAGCAACGACAAGGCTGGATAGTCGCGGTCTTGCTGAATTGGTGGCAGGGCGCGCACCAGCCTTTGATCGGGCAGGGGATCAACATTATAATTTAATGTCGGCCTTGCATAAAACCTTGCGCTCATCGGATGCTGATGCCGGTCTTTACTGGCTTGCTCGTATGTTGGCTGGCGGTGAGGATCCACATTATATTTTGCGGCGTCTAACCCGTTTTGCCGCCGAGGATATCGGGCTTGCCGAACCCGAAGCGCAGCCGCGTGCCTTGGCCGCATGGCAGGCCTATGAAAGGCTTGGCAGCCCTGAAGGCGATCTTGCCATTGCCGGATTGGTGATTTATCTGGCAACCGCGCCAAAATCAAACGCCGCCTATAAGGCGTTTAAGGCCGCAACAAAGGCGGCTGCTCAAACCGGATCGCTTAGCCCGCCAGCGCATATTTTGAACGCGCCAACCAAATTGATGAAACAGCTTGGCTATGGCGCTGATTATGCGTATGACCATGACGATCCGGACGGGTTTTCCGGACAGAATTGTTTTCCCGATGGGATGGCGCGGCAGGTTTTCTATCAGCCGGTTGAACGCGGCTATGAGCGCGAAATTGCCAAACGGCTTGCCTATTGGGATCGGTTGCGGGCAAGCAAACAGCCGGTGCTTGAAACCGGCGAAAAGACTGATGAGGGCTAGATGGCAAATGCGACAATGATTGCCGCTGTTGCGGCGGGTGGGGCGATTGGTGCTGTTTTGCGCTATGGGGTTAGCCTTAGCGTTGGTGCCGGCCTGTTTGGCATTGCAGGGCCATTGGCAACATTGCTGGTGAATATTGCCGGTTCGGGTTTGATGGGCTGTCTTGCTGGTGCGGTTGCCGCTGGCATGGTTTTGCCCGAGGCATGGCGGGGCTTTTTCGCCATTGGCTTGCTTGGCGCGCTGACCACATTTTCCAGCTTTGCGCTTGATGCGGGTCAGCTATGGCAGAAACAGGGTATGGTAATGGCTGGTGCTTATGTTATGGCATCAGTGCTATTGTCGCTTTTGGCATTTGGCGCGGGTTTTTGGGCGGTTAGGCATAGTGGGATATGGCAATGAGTAAAGATATCGTGGCCAAAGGGTCTGCGGCAACCGACAATAAATGGCGCTTTGAGGCGGTTCCCGACCATGAGGACGGTACGCGGCTTGACCGGTTTTTACGGCGGCTATTTCCCGGGCTTGGCCAAGGGCAGATTGAACGAATGCTGCGCAATGGCCTGATCCGGCTTGATGGTGCCAAGGCCAAGGCAGCGACACGGCTTGCCAGCGGCCAGATGCTGCGTCTTCCGCCGGTGATTGCCGAAACCCCTGCCACCAGCAAACCTGCCGCGCCGCGGATTGTGGCCAGCAGTTCACTTCGCCAGCAATTTGACGATATGTTCCTTGCCGAAGGCAAAGGCTGGCTGGCGCTGAACAAGCCAAGCGGGCTGGCGGTTCAGGGCGGCACCGGCACGCATCACCATATTGACGGCATGATGCGAGCCATGAGTGATGATGCTGGCAGCCGGTTACGGCTGGTTCACCGGATTGATAAAGATACAAGCGGCGTTCTGTTGTTGGCCAAAACGATCGAGGCGGCGCGCAGCCTGACCGATGCGTTTCAAAAACACCGGCTGGAAAAAACCTATCTTGCGCTGGTCATGGGATTGCCGCCTGAATCGGGCAGTATCCGTGATCCGATTTTAAAGCTTGGTGGCAAGGCTGGCGAAAAAATGCAGGTTCACGAAGATGGACAATCGGCGCAAACCCTGTATCGGCGGCTTGATCATGCTGGTCGGAAAATGGCGCTGATGGCGCTGCGCCCCTTAACCGGAAGAACGCATCAATTGCGTGTTCATATGGCGCATATTGGCTACCCGATTTGCGGTGACGGAAAATATGCTGGTGATGACGCGCATCCGGGCGGATTGATTGCACGCCGGCTGCATCTTCATGCGTGGCAGTTAAAACTGACCGATGGCAAAGTGATTACCGCGCCGCCAAGCCCGCATCTGAAAGCAAGCCTTGCCGATCTTGGCATGGATTTACCGGCAGCAGGCTGGCGGTTTCAAGATTATTAGGCAATGGCCAAAACCCGCGCAGGCCAAAACTGGCGCAGGCCAAAACCGGCGCGAAATTTGCGATTTAAAGTTTTATATTTGATAGGGATTGTCAGGCGTGATGGCGGCGAAAAAACGGTTTTATAAATCAGTCTTGCTGGCCGATGACGGCCTGTCGATCCAGCTTGATGGGCGGAATTTACGCTCACCAGCGGGAAGCCTGTTGCGCCTGCCAACAAGGTCTTTGGCATCGGCGATTGCCGATGAATGGCGGGCGCAGGGCGATGATATTGATCCGGCAACAATGCCGCTATTCAGCCTTGCCGTCACGGTGATTGATCGGGTGACGCCGCAACGTGATATGGTGATGGCCGAGCTTGCGGCCTATGGCGGGAATGATCTGCTTTGCTATCGTGATGTGCAAACCGATCTTGCCAGCCGCCAGCATGATCAGTGGCAGCCCTGGCTCGATCGGTTGGCTGCCGAACATGATATCCATCTTCAGATTGTTACCGGCATCATGCCAATCGGGCAAAGCGATGCGGAAAAATTCGGCGCGCTGATTGCCGCACATGATGATTGGCAGCTTGGCGTTTTGCACCGCGCCACCAGCCTGTCTGGATCGCTGGTGCTGGGGCTTGGGTTTGTGTCGATGATGATTGATAGTGACGCGATGTTTGATCTCGCCTTTCTTGATGAGCTTTGGCAGAACGAAACATGGGGAACCGATTTCGAAACCGCCGACCGGCATGGGTTTTTGCGCGCCGAATTACAGGATGCGGCGCGGTTTCTGGCGTTACTGGCCGACCAATCTTTGCCAGAAAAAGCAAAGATATGAAACGGGCAATGGGGCATGCGGCGCTAAGCGCATCTTTGCTTGGCCGTCTGTCGGGCTTTGATATGGCTGATTTGGGGCCACATGCCGGCCTACTTTACCGTGAATTGATTACCAGCGCATCCGCTGGATTGCCAGCAAGCACGATCATTCTTGCCGCCGCCATTGTCGATATTGTCCAGCATGAACAGGCCGGCCCTGCTGGCTATCTTGATGGGGCGGCATTTGCCTATGCTGGCAGCACGGCCAATCTTGGCTGGCTTCGCGGGCGGCGCAATTATCTGCTTCACCATGAAGGGCCAAGCGATGG
>JAFMNI010000165.1 GCA_017859295.1 Candidatus Puniceispirillum sp.
TCTAAAATGATAATCAACGGCCTTTTATTTAGACATGCCTGCACCAATTTCCATTTGTACTTTTGTAGATAAAAGTATTGAGACATACCTGTATCGAGGCTTCAGGAGATTGTTATTGGCAAACCCAGCTTAGGGAAGGGTGTGTTAATTTCGGCGTGAAGGCTCGTAGTGCAATTTAACGCATTGATGACTTCGATTGTGCGTTTGCAATGCTTGTTGAATTAGCCCTAGGGGTTGGGGTTACAGCGAGAGTAAATCGCGCGCTTGGGCAACGGATGCCACTGAACCGCCCAGGTCTTCAATGATTCTCGCTGCTTTTTGTACCAATGCTGCATTGGATGAAGCGAGAACACCCTTTTCAAGGTAAATATTGTCCTCAAGACCAACTCTTACATGGCCACCAAGTAGAACTGCGGCGGCAACCATTTGAAATTGAAACCTTGAGATTCCAAATGCAGACCAAATTGCGTCCCTAGGTAACATGCTTTTCATCATGGCAACTGCCTCAACCGTAGCGGGCGCGCCAAAATCAATTCCAAGACAAAACTGAAAGAATGGTGGCGAATCAATAAACCCATCTTCTATTAAACTTATGGCGTTTAAAATATGGCCGGTATCAAAAACTTCTAACTCAGGCTTGACACCTGCAGTTTGAATGGCTGCTGACATCTCTCTGAGATGTTCCGGATGGTTTAAAAAAACGTGGCGCCTTCGGTTCATAGTCACAACGTCGAGCGAACAAATATCGGGGCGCAACTCAATCACATGTTTAACTCGTTCCAGCGGCATGCACATTTGACTGTCGTTTGAAGCTATGCCGGCGTCATGTTTGGAAGGTGAAAACCGAGCGCCTGGTCCAGTCGTTAAGTTTAGTATTACATCGACTCCGGAGCCCCTTATCCGTTCGGTGACTTCTTGATATAAATTCATGGCCATACTTGGCCTAGTGGTAATAGGGTCACGCACGTGGCAATGAACGATTGCCGCCCCGGCTTTAGCCGCATCAATTGCACTTTCTGCAATTTCGATTGGTGTTACCGGTACCGCAGGATTTTTTTCAGGTGTTGGTGCGGAACCGGTCACCGCACAGGAGATTATTGTTGGTTGCATCAAACTGTTCTCCATTCAAACTGATAACAAAATTTACCTGAAAATCGTGCCATAAAATAAGGCCAGCGCAAAGGCTAGTCAGGTTTAGTGAGCCACCGGATGTCGGTCTAAAAACGCATCTAGGTTTATCCGGAGTTCACCATTTTCAATTTCGATGACGGCGTACATTGGAGGTTCAACAGAAAACTTTGTTGAAACGGCTCTCCCCACCAACGGCATCTGATGGTTAATTCCAGGGCATGCCGAACAAGTTATACCCCGCCAAGTCAGAAAGACGGGCCGATGCACGTGCCCAAAGAAGATATGACGAATATTTTTATGGCTGGAGATTAAATCTCCAAATGCTTCAGCTTCACTCAGCTTAATGCGGTCCATATGTGGAACACCGACATCAAAGGGTGGATGATGCATAAAGATGTATGTATCCGTATTACTCTTACTTAACTCATTATCAAGCCAAGCCATTCGTTTTTCGCAATATTCGCCTGAGGGGACCGGCTCATCTTTTTTGGTGTCCAAGCAAAGAAAGCGGTCCTCGGCTACGTTGAATGTGTATTGCAGGAACCCATTTTCGTCTTTCGCGTAGGTGTCAAAAATATCGAAAAAAACTGACCTATCATCATGGTTTCCAATCATCAGATGAGTAGGAATTGGAAAATCCACTAATAAATCTTTTAACCACAGTAATGCCTCTGGTGAGGCAGAATCTGTCAGGTCTCCCGATATAATGCAGGCTTCTGAATCGCCATGAAGTAGCATTATATCCTCGAATGCTGCTTTTAGTCGTTCCTGAGGGTTGAGGCCTTTAAGGGAAAACCCTGGTTTGGACAAATGTGGGTCCGTAAGTTGGATAATCTTAGACATAGGGGTCGTGCTTCACTTCCAAGATTGTTACACTGGAATTTACTATAAGAATGTTGCCACAAAAAAAGACCAGCGCAAAGGCTGGCCGGTTACTGCCCAAACTTTAGTTTTAGTGCGCCTTGGATTTGCAAGGTATAGGTAATTTACTCAAACCTCATTGGCTCTTTTTTCTTAACTGGATGACTTTCTTTCCAGCAGAAAGCTAATAATTGCACCAAAAGCGAGGCCCCAAAAAGGTGAGCCAATATTGAGCATTGGCATGCCACCTAACGTTACGAGAAATGCAATCAATCCTCCCATTGGGTGACTTGAGCTAAAAGCCCCAGAAAATGCGCTTTGAAGTGTTTTCAATAGGGCTAATCCGGCGAGAGTGGCGAGAAATGCTGGTGGGGCTGCAATCAGAATTTTTGTTACTGTTGGCGCGGTGAGGCCAAACATAATTGCAAAAACTCCTAAAAATATAGCAGCAACCCAATGCGCGTCTGGCCTATTGCTTGATACAAGGATAGCATTCACTGGGCCTGTCAAGCAGGTTGAGATGCCACCATAAAGCGCCGTAAATAAGGACATAAACCCACAGTAAGATGTAATCGTATTTACGGGTGGGTTATGCCCAACATTTTTCAGCACCATAATACCCTGTGCATTTTGAGCCGCAATCACGGTTACAGCAAGAGGTACGACTAGTTCTAGAGCTGCTGATAATGAGAATTCAGGAATGTAAGTTTTTGGTGTAACGAGAGAAGCAGCAAATGCGACTTCACCAATCTCTAGTCCTTGCCGTTCAAAAATTATAATGACCCCAACTATGAGCGCATAAATCAGAGGAGGGAGGATGAGAGGCAGTCGATACAGTATTGTAAATGCAAGGAAGGTTGCTGACATTGCCGAAACTAGAAAAAAATCAGCTTCAAAGGCTTTTATCCAATCAAGTCCAAAACTCACAAATACGCCAGCAACCATCCCCATCACAACTGGCATTGGCAGCCAGTCCATAACTTTTTTGACCCAACCAGTTAAACCAAGGCAAAGGAGTAGAACGCCTGTTAGGATGTATGCCCCAATAACTTCCTCAAAGGATAGGGTCTTCAATGCGGTGCCTACTAATATTGCACCGGGTATAGTCCAAAGAAATACAAGTGGCTGCCGGTAACTCACGGACATTGCAATGCTTAAAAGCCCATTAAAGACAAAGACAGCAAATATCCAAGAGCCAATGTCGCTTTCGCTCAAGCCTGAACCGAGGGATACGCTAATTATGATGGCTACAGGTGCCGACGCTGCAAAAAGAAAAGCCACAAAAGCATTTAAAAATTCATTGAGCAAAACGCTATATGAACCCTGATTGCCCACGGATGATTGTTTCATAGAACTATACTTTCGAGCCTCAGAAGTAGTTTAAAATGATGTCGTAATAAGCAGGTGCCTTCCCCTCAGCCATCTGATTAAAAAACTTGGCAGCGATATGTTTGCAAAAGAGCTGCGGGTCATTCAAGCCCTTCAATCACTCTGACGTCACGCTCAACATCACCTAGTAGTGCAAATGCAGCTTGATAAGCATCACTTGTGATAGCGGCTCGCGCTGCATCGGTGCTTTCAAACTCAACAATGACTGTCCGTTGCTGAATACCATTTTCAAAGGTAGCTACCGGCATGCCCCTAGCTATGAATTTAGCGCCAGCATTTGTCATAGCTTCCAGAGCTTTTGGAGCATATTTGGTTAGGTTCTCATCATTCGGAGCGTCTCTATATGAGACTAATATGTATCCTTTTGG
>JAFMNI010000166.1 GCA_017859295.1 Candidatus Puniceispirillum sp.
GCGCGCCTTGGTTCGTTGCAGCGTCAAATCACCGCCGGTCATCGCGGCGGCAATGGCAAAAGTGCCAGCTTCAATCCGGTCGGAAATCACCGCATGCGTTGCCCCATGCAATTCATCAACACCTTCAACCGAAATGGTGCCAGTGCCATGTCCAGTAATTTTGGCACCCATCGCATTCAGACAATTAGCAAGATCAATAATTTCGGGTTCGCGCGCGACATTCACCAACTCGCTTGGCCCTTTGGCAAGAGCCGCCGCCATCAGTGCATTTTCGGTTGCCCCAACCGACACCATCGGAAACACCACTCGGCCGCCGCTTAAACCACCTGGTGCGCGCGCCTGAATATAGCCATCGGCAAGCTCAACCACCGCGCCAAGCCCCTGCATCGCGCGAACATGAAGATCAACTGGCCGTGTGCCAATGGCACAGCCCCCAGGCAAGGATACGCGTGCCTCGCCATAACGCGCCAGCAATGGCCCAAGAACCAGAACCGATGCCCGCATTTTTCGAACAAGATCATAAGGCGCATCATATTGCTGCGCACCGCCACGCATGGTGACAATTTCGCCTTCGCGCGTCACATCAGCCCCAAGATGGCGAAGCAGGCCTTCCATCGAAATCGTATCGACAAGTTCAGGTACATTTTCCAGAATTAATGGCGCATCGGTGATCAAACCAAGGCAAAGCAGCGGTAAAGCGGCATTTTTCGCACCGCTGATGATAATATCGCCATGAAGCGGCTTGCCGCCGTCAATTTCCAAACCATCCATGCGCCTGCTAGCCTTTGCTTTTGGGTATTAAATCAGGGTTTCGCGATTGGGTCATCTACCCATCACCCTTTGGTGAATTATCTGTTTCTACCGGCGCTGTCATGCCGGTTTCGGCTGTGTCAATTTTGGGTGCTTTACGGGCGCGGGCTTGCGCTTTACGGCGATGAAGATTGTCGCGCAACGCCTTGGCCAGCCGGTCTGCTTTTTCCTGCTTGGCCTGTTCTGCGGCGGTTTTGCCGGTTTGCTGATTACCACCCACGATTGGCGTTCCTATCTTAATTCTCTATCTTCGACTATTATATCGTCAGCCGTTATTAATTCTGGCAAGCAGCTGGCCGATCGGATAAGCATTTTACCAAAGTCGCCAAAATCACGGCCTGTATTGCCTCGCCATAATCCGCCCATCTCATGATCCAAATTACCATGATGTTATGGCGGATTTATGACCATAATCGCATGAACAGGTCATTGATGATTACCCTTGTTTCAATTTATAGGCCGCTTTTAAGATGAAATCCAGCAAGGATAGGATCACCACCATGGCAAAGAAACAAACAAAGCATTGGACATGAAACCACCAGCGGTAAAACGGCTTTTGCTTCCGGCAATTCTGCTTGCCGGATTAACCCTGTTTTTTGCCAGCGGTGCCAATGAGATCATAAGCTGGGGCTTTCTTGGCACGCATTACGCCGCCATTAAAAGCTTTGCCGGCGATCATATCTGGCTTGGCTATTTTGCCTTTTTTTGCAGCTATGTTCTGGCCGTTGCCTTTTCCTTGCCAATTGCCAGCTTGCTAACGCTTGCTGGCGGTTCGGTTCTTGGCTGGCCTGCGGTTATTCTGGTCGTCACCGCAGCAACAACCGGCGCCGGATTGGTGTTTCTGGCAGCGCGCAATCTATTTACCGATCTATTGCGCCAACGCGCCGGAGCGTTTTTTACCAAGCTTGAAAAGGGCTTTTCAGAAAATGCCTTTTTCTATCTTCTGGCTTTGCGGCTGGTTCCAGCGGCACCGTTTTGGGCAGTCAATATTGTGCCAGCCCTGACCCGCATGCCGTTTCGGCAATTTATCGGCGCAACCTGTCTTGGCATCATTCCGGGGACTGCGGTCTATATTTCGGTGGGGCGCGGCTTTGATCATATTCTGGCCGCTGGCAAAACACCCGATCTTGGTGTTTTGACAAGCCCCGCGATTTTACTGCCATTGGCGGGGCTTGGCGCTTTGTCACTTTTGCCAATCATGGTGCGGGGCTGGCAAGCGGCAAAAAGGCCAATGCCAAAAAAACCAGCCGCAAAAGGACAGCATGATGAAACAGATTGAGACCGATATTTGCATCATTGGGGGTGGCTCGGGCGGATTAAGTCTTGCTGCTGGTGCCGTGCAAATGGGAGCGCGCGTTGTTCTGTTTGAAGGCGGCCAAATGGGCGGTGATTGCCTGAATAGTGGCTGTGTGCCGTCAAAAGCGCTGTTGGCCGCGGCAAAAGCGGCATATCTTGCCAATGGCAATGCGGCAATGGGCATCACAAACACCCCGCCAAATATTGATTTTGCTGCTGTCAAAGCGCATGTTGCCGATGTGATTGCGCAAATTGAACCGCATGATTCGATCGCCCGATTTGAGGCGCTTGGCGTCACTGTCATTCCGGAAATGGCGCATTTTACCGGCCCGCGCGCGGTGGCATCAGCAACGCATCACGTCCGGGCAAAATATATCGTCATTGCCAGCGGATCACAGCCGATGCTGCCACCGATTCCGGGCTTGGATCAAACCGATTTTCACAGCAATGAAACCATTTTCGCTGACCCGGAAAAACCTGACCATCTGTTAATCATTGGCGGCGGGCCAATTGGCGTTGAAATGGCACAAGCGCATGCGCGGCTTGGCTGTGACGTGACCTTGGTCGAGGCCTTTCGCATCATGGGGCGCGATGATCCGGCGCTTGTTGACATATTAAAGCAAAATCTTATCAAAGCAGGCATCACCCTCATTGAAGGGGTTGGTGTCACCAACCTGTCACAAACCATCAAATCAGGCCGCCGAACCATCACCGCCAGCCTTGCCAATGGCAAACAACTGACTGCAGGTCATTTATTAATGGCGGTTGGTCGGAAACCGGCACTTGACGGTCTGCAACTTGCCGCCGCCAAGATACGCCATGACGCCAAAGGCATTGTCACTGACCGGCGATTACGAACAAGCAACCGGCATGTCTATGCCATTGGTGATGTTGCCGGACGCCAGCAATTCACCCATATTGCGGGCTATCATGCTGGCATTGTCATTCGCAATATCCTGTTCAAAATACCGGCCAAGCTGGATGATCGCGCGGTGCCATGGGTCACTTATTGCGATCCGGAACTGGCGCATGTCGGGCTTGGGCTTGATGATGCTACGGCGCGTTTTGGCAGCGATCAGGTGATTTGTCTTGAAACCCCGCTTAGCGGCAATGACCGCGCCATTGCCGAGCGCCAAGGCGAGGGCATGGTTAAAGTCATTACCCATAAAAATGGGCGAATTCTTGGCGCGTCAATTCTGGCACCGGCCGCTGGCGAGATGATTTTGGCATGGAGCCATGCAATTGCAACAAAGGCCAAAATTGGCAGTATGGCAAGCCTGATCGCCCCCTATCCAACCTATGGCGATTCCAGCAAACGCGCCGCTGGCAGCTTTTTCACAGCAAAGCTGTTTTCGCCAGCAACCCGAAGATTTGTAAGATTTTTGCTCAAATTCTAAGCGCCCGTTTGGCCAGCACCGAACCGCAGCGCATGGCACTGATTTGCGCGGCTATTTCCGCTTGTCATTTCGAGGCAAGACTGTTAGTACCTGTCACGAATTTGCGGCATTAAACGCCGCCTCGATCCTGGCCTGTAGTATACACAGGGTAGAATATCGAAAAGATGCTGCCATAGCTCCAGCGGTAGAGCGCACCCTTGGTAAGGGTGAGGTCGCGTGTTCGAATCACGCTGGCAGCACCAT
>JAFMNI010000167.1 GCA_017859295.1 Candidatus Puniceispirillum sp.
TCAAAGCGATCTCAATCGTTGATCCCGATCTTACCCTGAAAGGGTTGGTTCGCATTCACGCCCAAAATAAGCCCTAACCCAAATAAGCCCGAACCCAAATAAGCCCGAACCCAAATAAGACTGAACCCAAATAAGACTGAACCAAAACCAAATCTGTTATACAAAAGCAAGGCCTTGATTATGAATTATGCAAAAGATGATTTGCTGTTTGCGCCCTTAGGCGGATCTGGCGAGATTGGCATGAATGTAAATCTGTACCATTATCAAGACAGCTGGATCATGGTTGATCTTGGCATTTCCTTTCCCGATGAAAGCACCCCTGGTGTTGATGTTATTCTCCCCGATTTGAAATTCATTGCGGATCGGCGCGATAAATTGGCCGGTCTGGTGCTGACCCATGGCCATGAAGATCATCTGGGCGCAATCCCCTATCTATGGAGCCAACTTGGTTGTCCAATCTATGGCAGCGCCTTTACCCTCGCGCTGTTGCGGCGCAAGCTTGCCGAGTCACGCGGTGATTTTGACATAAAGCTTCATGAAATTGGCATGAATGCGCCGTTTAAACTTGGCGCGTTTGAAATTGAAATGGTGGCATTAAACCATTCGATTCCCGATCCGGCTGCGCTTGCCATCCGCACTGACGCTGGCACTGTCTTTCATACAGGCGACTGGAAATTCGACAAAACGCCGGTTCTTGGTACCGACACTGACGCACCGCGTCTTGCCGCCATTGGTGATGAGGGGGTTTTGGCGCTTGTTGGGGATTCGACCAATGCTATGGTTGACGGGCGTACCGGATCTGAAAGTGATGCCAAGGCGGGGTTAACAGACGCCATTGCCAAAGCAACCGGACGGGTGGCCATCACCTGTTTTGCCAGCAATGTCGCGCGGATCGACTCGATCTGCAAGGCGGCCAAAGCCAATGGCCGGTCAGTGGCAATTGTTGGGCGTGCACTCAATCGGGCGATTTCGGCCGCGCGTGAAGTTGGTTATCTTGCCGATTTGCCAGATTTGGTGCCTGAAGGTGATGTTGATTTATTGCCACGCGATTCGATTGTGATTGTTTGTACCGGCACCCAAGGCGAGCCGCGAGCAGCCATGGCGCGGATTGCGGCCGCAGCGCATGAAACCATCAGTCTTGAGGCGGGTGACACCGTTATTTATTCTTCACGGCAAATTCCGGGTAATGAAAATGCCATTGCGCGGGTCCAAGATATGCTGATCCGGCGCAAAATTCACCTTGTGACCGATCAGGACGCGCCGGTTCATGTGTCGGGGCATCCTTCACGCGGTGAGATGATTGAAATGTATGGTCTGATTCGGCCGAAAATTGCCATTCCGGTTCATGGAACCGCGCGGCATTTGCTGGCGCATGCGGCCTTGGCCGATTCCTGTCAGGTCTCGCAAACAATACTTCCTGATAATGGTGTGGTGATCCGGCTGAACGGCGATAGGGCTGGTATCATTGATCATGTTCATACCGGGGCTTTGACTGCCGAAAAGGGCAATATTATCGAATTGCAGGCCGATATGATGCGGGCAAGGCGGCGGATGCTATGGAATGGCGTTGTTACCGTTTCGGTGATCTTGAACAAGGCAGGGGCGCTTTGCACCGTGCCAAGCGTCGCGCAAAGCGGCCTTGGCGACGGCGATGCCGCAAGCGATTATGTTGCGGCAGCCTCGATTGCGGTTGAAGATGCGATTGAAATTCTGGGTAAAACAGCACGGCGCAATGATGCATCGGTTGAAGATGTTGTCTCGCAGGCTGTGCGGCGGGTTGCGCGGTCAATGTTCGGCTTGCGGCCAATTGCGCAGGTTCATATCATGCGGGTAGGCGAAGAGGATTTACGAGCATGATTGGAAATATAAATCATATTGCGATTGTCGTTCCCGATCTTGATGCGGCGGCTGCACATTGGCGCGACATGCTTGGTGCCGAAGTTAGCCAAGCGCAAACATTGCCTGAACATGGCGTGCGGATTGTGTTTGTGCGCTCGGCCAATGGTCAGGTTGAATTGATGGAGCCTTTTGGCGAGGGCTCGCCAATTGCCGGATTCTTAAAGCGTAACCCTGATGGTGGCATGCATCATATCTGTTATGAGGTCGCCAATATCGACCAAGCACGCGCCAAGCTAGAGGCAAAAGGCGCGCGGGTGCTAGGTGACGGCAGTGTGAAAACCGGCGCACATGGCAATCCGGTGCTGTTTTTGCATCCAAAGGATTTCAACGGCACGCTTATCGAATTAGAACAGGTTACCGAAGGTGGGGCGCATTAAATGGATATTGTTTCAGGGATCGTGGTTTTTATTCTGCTATGGTGGTGGGTGTTCTTTATGACCTTGCCATTTGGCGTGAAGACGCCTGACTCGGTTGAGGTTGGCCATGCCACATCAGCACCGGAAAAACCAATGCTTTGGCGTAAGGCGATGATTGCCACGATAATTGCGTCAATCCTATTTGCCATCGTGTTTTGGGTCATTGATTCGGGTTTGCTGTCGTTAGATCAGCTATAGGCCTTTGCCGCTATTCAGGCGGCGGGGGATGGTAGGACAATGGTGCTTGCCGATTGATTGACATAATGCGCCAGTTTTTGGCCAAAAGAAAAGCAAGGCTTACGCCTTGCCTTTTTCAATCACTGATCTTGATGCCAGTGTTTGCTCTCCCTAAACCCGGTTTTGGCAACCTGTTCTAAAAACGGTAGGAAACTTTCATCGGCTTGTCGACATAAAATTCACGAAAATCTAACAAATCAGACAAAAACTGCCTAATTTGCTTGCCAGCAATAAAACCGGTAACCAACTGCGCTAAGTGACGCAGCCTCTGCCAGAGGTTCGTTTATCTTTGTGTTTGGCCAAAAAACCATGTTATCAGACAATTATCGTTCAGTTGCTGGCTTTGCCAGTTGGTCTGACGGCATAATGGACAACAGAATAATGCAAAAAGAAACAATTTATCTGGCATCAGACCATGCTGGCTGCGCGCTGAAAGCCGCTGTTTGTACGCATCTTGCTGCTGCTGGTTATCAAATTGTTGATCTTGGGCCGGATCAGGGTGAGTCGGTTGATTATCCTGATTATGGTGTCAAATTGGCGATGGCGCTAAAGGATGATACAGCCGCGCGTGGCATTGCCATTTGTGGAAGCGGTATCGGCATTTCGATTGCGGTAAACCGGTTTTCATGGGTGCGGGCGGCGCTTGTTAGTACGGCCGAAGCGGCCAGCCTATCACGCCAGCATAATGACGCGAATGTCTTAGCTTTGGGCGAACGGTTGATTGATCGGGCGTTAGCACTTACATGTATTGAAGCATTTTTAGGCACTGCCTTTGAGGGTGGTCGTCATCAGCGACGAGTAGATAAATTAGCCGCGATTGGTAATGATCGTTAGGAATTGGAATAGGCTTGCAATATTGATTGCCGGTTTTATGTGTTTATAGAGTAGATTGATGCCGCTTGGGTCATAGGTTTGACGGCGATACGGCATATTTTTGAGGAGACGAAAGATGGACGAATTCGGTAATGCGCAAGCTGCAATGAAAATGGACGGTTTTTTCAGCAATACACTGGCACAAAGTGATCCAGAAGTGGCTGCTGCAATCAGTGATGAATTGGTGCGCCAGCAAGATCAGATCGAAATGATTGCCTCAGAAAACATTGTCAGCACCGCGGTAATGGAAGCCCAAGGATCAGTCCTAACCAATAAATATGCCGAAGGCTATTCAGGTCGTCGCTATTACGGCGGTTGCG
>JAFMNI010000024.1 GCA_017859295.1 Candidatus Puniceispirillum sp.
GCTAAAGGTGAAAGATACGGTTTCGCAAACCCGCCTTGATATCAGTTCGGGCAGTCTGAAAGTACCTGATGGTGCAGGGCTTGCGATGGATCTTGATATGGAAAAACTGGCCGAATATACGATTCAATAAGCAGGCTGGTTCGGCCTTGTCTTATCGCCATAAATAGATGCCCGCCCAGCAGTGACGCCGGTAAAGCCCCAGAATGTTGCTGTCAAAACGGCAAAGCAATCAAGGCTGTGTGATGCGCCCAAAATTATCACATAGTCATTTCTTCACGGCTATTTCTTCATGATTATTTTTTCATGGGAAGACCTGTATCGGGGTCTAGCTTTGACTCAGGCTTTAGGTTTTCTTGGGTTTGTTCCCTCGAGATGCGGCCATTTTCCAGATAGTCACCGGCGGCGGCGCGCCGTCCAGCATCGTCCCAGATCTGATGCCATGCCCCAAGCGAATAGCCATGCCACGGCATTTGAACATTTAGTTGAGGTAAACCAAGCTCGTCCCAGATATCCTTGGCGCGTTCCATATATTCCTTGCCGGGCAAGGCCAATGGTGGCATTGGTGATTTCATTGTGGCATCAATCAGAACGCTTGAATCTTCTTCGCCATCATGTTCGCGTTTTGGACCATGACCCTGACCGCGGTGAGGCAGAGTTTGCATATCTTCTGATGGATTGGTGCGATAGGACATTGCCCATAAAAGCGCATCGGCATTATCAACATCAATATCTTCATTCACGGCAATACAGATTTTGCTGCAATCGCCCTTGAAAAACGCCGCGCTGTAAAGCGCGCGCCATATTTCGGTTCGGGGCATATTGGCATCACAAGTGATAACGGTAACGCGAAGCAAGCCGGTCAATGGCTCGTGAAGCGACACTCTTTTGACGCCTTTGATATTGTTCTCATCGCGAAGATGGCGCAGGAATAACGGCTCATAGGCGACGCGTTTGATGACGCTGGATTCGCTTGGTGCTACCTGACTGATATAAGATGGAACAATCGCTTTTTGACGGCGGGTAATCGCCGTAATGCGCATTGGCATATTATATTCTTCAAGCGCGATATGACCGTGTGACTCGCCAAACGGGCCTTCGGGTTCAACTCGCGTTGTGTCGATAAAGCCTTCAATCACAATTTCGGCCTCGGCAGGAACCACCAGATCAATGCTTTTGGTTTTGGTCACATTGATGGGCGCGCCGGCAAGACCGCCAGCAACGGTAAATTCATCAACGCCAAGCGGCAATTTTTGTGGCCCCATAAAGGCAACATAGGGCGGGCAGCCAAGAACAATCGCAACCGGCATTTCGGTAATGCCCATTTGCTGGCATTTTTGATAATGCTGATAACCACCAGCACCGCCAACCCGCGTTGCCATGCGAACCACCAGCCGGTCGGGTGCTTTCAAGGCACAGCGGTAAGTGCCCATATTCTGCACGCCGGTTTCCGGATCTTTGGTGATGACATTGCCGGCGCTTAATGTTGGGGCGCTGTCAAATCCGGGGGTTGAAACCGGAATCGGAAGCGCGTCAAGCCCATGTCCTGGCTGGCTGAGGCTGGCACCATCTTCAATGATTTCATGGCAAGGCGCATTATCGACAAATTGCGGATCAATCGGGTTGGAAATGGCATTATCCCATTTGGCCTGAATGCCTTCGACTGAGCTGCCCATGCCAACGCTATAGATGCTGCGATTGGCTGCAAGCCCGCCAACCAGAACCGGCATATCAAATTTACGGCCTTTGCCATCGACGATATTGGTGAATAAAAAGGCCTTGCGGTCTTCTTCTTTCATCCCGCCAATAAACTGCCAGCGGACAAGCGCGTGCATTTCGCTGTCTTTGTCGATCTGACGGTCAACTTCAATCAACAGATTTTGGTTTTTCAGGGCGGCAATATGGTGATGAAGATCGTTATAGGGTGGCGTCTTTGTCATGTTGCTCTCCAAAGCAAATTAATTTGGCAGGTTTCCACCGGCTGTGCGATCACTTCGCAGCACCGCAAAATCAAGCGCGGTGGCAAGGCTGATGTCATCAAGCTGCCATAGGTTTTGTAAAAGGCTGTTTGTCAGATCGCTGCCAAGAACCGGGTTCGTTAGTTCGATAAATTTCGCGTCCAATTCGTCATCTGACAGGGGCAGATCAGGGTCGCCTTTTCGCGTTGGCTGGTAATGCGTCAATTGGCGGCCATCTTTTGTGGTGACGCTGACATGCGCCGCACGCCGCGCCGGAAATTCGGCATCAACTGCCGGATCAATGCCAAGATTAATCTGGCCAAGCATTGCCCGGATTGCCGGATCGGCCATGCGTTCGGCTTCAAAAGCCTCGATACGAACGCTGCCATAATATGCGGCATGGGCAAGGACATATTGCATCGAAAATTTGCATTCTTGCGGTGTTTTGGGATCCACCCTGTCGGTGATTGAAACCGCTGGGCCATAGGTGGCGATGGCAATATTGGCAATGTCATCTGAGGTGATTTGCGCGTCCTGCATGATGAACAGCAATCCGTCAATGGCCGCAAAAGTATGGCCGCAACAGCCATGATTTTTAAAGGTGATGGCCTCGATATTATAAATCTCGCCAAGGCCGGAAGTGGCTTTGCGCCAATCAGCATTGCCACTCATCGCAGCGCCCATACCCGCAGGCCCTTCAAGAACATTAAGCGCACCAGTGACGCCTTTGCTGGCGGCGATGGTGGCCATAACGCCAGTTTCGGCAGCATGCGCGGCATGAAGCGGTTTGCTCATGCCATCCGACCGGAACGCCTGTTGCAGCCCAGCGGCAAGCGTTGCCGAGGTTGCCAGCGCATGCGCTGTTTGGTTACGGTTCAACCCCAAAAGCAGGCAGGCAGCCGCCGCCGCGCCAAAGGTGGCGATGGTGGCGGTTGTGTGCCAAAAGCGATAATGATCACGACCCATCGCGGCGCTAATGCGGCTGCTAACCTCATATCCGGCGATCACCGCACGCAGGAATGTTTCGCCCGACAAATCATGTTTTTGCGCAACAGCAAGCGCAGCGGCAATGGTTGCACAGCCCGGATGCAGCCCGCCATCACGGAAAATATCGTCAAATTCAGATGTATGGGCGCTAGCGCCATTCAAAAAGGCCGCGGTTTTGATCGTTGTATAATCACCTGTTGGGAACACAATTGATTGTTGGGGGTCGCCAGCCTCGATAAAGGCGGCGCGCAACATCGGGTTTGGCTCTTGAACCGATCCCGGATACATGGCGGCAAACCAGTCGATCACCGCGCGTTTGGCGTGATGAATCGTGCTTGGCGCGAATTGGCGCGTTTGTTCTTGAACAATATAATCGGCAATTTTTTCAATAAGAATCATATCAGCACCAAAGGAATCTGGCCGCGAGGGGGGATCATTGTTTCAATAGAATGGCGCTGCGGCAAGGTCAAAATGGGTCTCATTTAAATAAATCTGATCAATGACAAGGGCATTTTTTTACCTTAACCTATTTTCCAATATCGCTTTGAATTAAACTATGCCAACCCTCGATATGACGCCTGTAACGGCGCTAGATTCACGAAATCACCAAGGTAGCCCGCTGATGACAAATCCAGATTCGCTTATTCATGTAACCCATCTTGATCAGGTGGCAATTGTGACCCTAAACCGTGCCGAAAAGCGCAATGCCATCAATGACGCCATGCGCAATGCGCTGATTGATGCGCTGCAAGCGGTCAATGCCGATGATGCTGTTGGCGCTGTTGTTTTAACCGGTGCCGGAAGTAGTTTTTGCGCTGGCGGTGATATTGGCGGGATGCGCGAGCGGTTAGAGGCACCGCGCGGCAAGGTTGGGTTCAATGGCTGGAAGCGGCAAAAACAGACGCATCGGCTGATTTCAACAATCTATCATATGGACAAGCCGGTTATTGCGGCGGTGAATGGTGCAGCGTCCGGCCTTGGTTGTGATTTGGCGCTTGCTTGTGATTTCATCATGGCGGGGCCCGCGGCAAGCTTTTCAATGACCTATCTTCGGCGTGGTTTGATCCCTGATGGTGGCGGGCTGTATTTTCTGCCGCGCCGTGTTGGCACCACCCGCGCCAAAGAGTTGATCTTTAGCGCCCGCACGATTGCCGCCGATGAGGCTGAACAGATTGGTCTTGCTGACCGTCTTGCCGATGCGGATGCCTTGCTTGACGATGCCTGCAAATGGGCCAAAAGCCTTTGTTTTGGTCCGGCAAGTGCGGTTGCCCTGTCAAAATCAATCTTGAACCGTTCGGTGGATTTGCCGCTTGAGACGGTGTTTGCGCTTGGTTCAGAAGCGCAATCAATATGCTATGCCAGTGATGAGCATCATGACGCGGTGACCGCCTTTCTTGACAAATCGAGCCGCTAGCATGAGCAGTCTTATGGATGATGCGTTCAAAGGCCTGCTTGTTGTTGAATTTGCCCAAGGTGTGGCTGCGCCCTATTGCGGGCTGTTGCTAAGCCGCAATGGCGCTGATGTCATCAAGGTTGAACCGCAGGGCAATGGCGACTGGTGTCGCAGCCTTGGCCTTCGCAAAGGTGATTTTTCGGCTGAATCGATTGTGTTGAATCGCGGCAAGAAAAGCCTTGCGCTTGATATGAAAAGCCCAGATGGCCGCGCCGCGGCGTTTAAACTGGCGGCAAAGGCGGATGTGATTATTGAAAATTACCGGCCGAATGTTACCAAACGTCTTGGCATTGATTATGCGGCTGTGGCTGCGGTGAATCCAAATGTGGTTTATGCGTCGGTAACCGGATTTGGCGCAACCGGTCCAAAAAGCCATATGCCAGCAACCGATACGGTGATGCAGGGCTATACCGGCTTGATGAATATTAACCGCGATGACAATGGTCTGCCGCGCCGGATCAATATGCTTGCCATTGATTATTCAACCGGGCTTTATCTTAGTCAGGCGGTTTTTGCTGCGCTTTACCGGCGCGCAACAACCGGCCGTGGAAGCCATGTTCAGACAAGCCTTCTGGAAAGCGCGATGGCCTTTCAAGAAGCGCGACTTGTGGCTGAAAAATTTGAAGGCTCAGCGGTGCAGCCTGTTGGCGCTCCGGTTGGCACCTTTGCCACTGAAGATGGTTATCTAAGCTTGAATGCACGCCGTGATGCCCATTTTGCTGCCTTATGCGCGCATCTTGGCACAACCCAATGGTTGGATGATGATCGTTTCAATTCAGCCGAAAACCGCCTTATCAATGCAGGTGAGATGAACCGGCTTGTTGCGCCACATATCCAGCAAAAGCCAACAGCGCATTGGGTCAAAATCCTGTCTGAATCCGATATCCTAAATGCGCCGGTTCATGATTATAATGATTTATTTGACGATGCGCAGATTGCCGAAACCGAAGCGATTGGATGGGTCGAGATTGATGAATTTGGGCACTTGCCCGCAGCACGGATTGCCGGATTGGCGCCCGCTTCGGCAAGTGATCACGCAGCAATGGTGCCGCCGCGGCTTGGCGAAGGGGGGCGTGATGGCCTTATCAAAGCTGGTTTTAGCCGTGATGAGATTAACCAGCTTGCCACCAGTGGCGCAGCAATTTTTAACGATGCAGAGGATCGCTAGATGGATTTCGAACTGACGCAGGATCAGCAAATTTTTTATGATTCAGTGAAACGATTTGCCGTCAATGAACTTGGCGACGGTGCGGTTGATCGGGCCAATAGCGATGGCTATTTATGGGATGTTGCGGCGCGGTTTGCCGAAATGGGGTTGCTTGGAATCACCATTCCTGAATCCAAGGGCGGTATTGGCGGAAGCCTAACCGATGCGGTGCTGGCAATTCAGGCGATTGCCGAGGTCTGTCCGCGAAGTGCCGATGTTGTGCAGGCCGGAAATTTTGGCGCAATACGAACCTTTGCCGAATATGCAAACGCCGATCAGCTGGCGCGGTTTCTGCCTGATCTTCTGGCTGGCAAAGGGGTTATGTCGGTTGGCATGTCCGAACCTGATGCTGGCTCGTCAGTGACTGAATTGAAAACATCGGCAACGCCTGATGGTGATGATTTTCTGGTGAATGGAAGCAAAGTTTTCGGCACCAATAGTGGTGATGCCGAAGTGTTCTTGATCTATCTTCGCTTTGGCCCCGGAACCGAGGGCATTGGATCGGCGCTTATCGAAAAAGGTACTGCCGGTTTCGAGATTGGCCCGGGCTATCGTTATATGAATGGTGAATCATGGTCACCGCTTTATTTCGATAATTGCCGCGTCCCCAAAGCCAATATTCTACTTGGGCCAGGCGGATTCAAAAAACAGATTTCGGGATTCAATATTGAACGGCTTGGCAATGCGGCGCGCGCCGTGGCGGTGGGGCGCAAAGCCTTTAACGAAGCGCGTGACCATGCCAAAACGCGCCGCCAGTTCGGGCGCGATATTTGCGAATTTCAGGGGCTTCAATGGAAATTTGCCGAAATGCAAATGCGGCTTGAGGCAGCACAGCTATTGTTGATGCGGGCGGTAACGCGCGCTGATAATGACCTGCCATCGGCGCAGGATTCGGCACTGGCAAAACTGGCTTGTAATGATGCTGGTTTCTATGCGGCAAATGAGGCCTTGCAAATCATGGGTGCGCTTGGGTTCAGCGATGATAATATTGTTCAATATTGTATGCGCCGCACGCGCGGCTGGATGATTGCCGGCGGATCAACCGAGATTCTGAAAAACCGGATTGCCGAAGGTATTTTTGACCGTCGCTTTTCACAGCGCCCGCCCAAACCGGCAAAAGATGGCGCATGATCATGGGCGATTTTGCACAGCCACTTATCGCGCCGCAATCGGTTGCATTGATTGGGGTATCGGGCGATGCCAAAAAACTATCAGCGCGGCCGCTGCAATTTTGCCAGCAACATGGCTTTGCCGGTAACATCTATATTGTAAATCCGCGCCGTGATGAGGTGCTTGGTCAAAAAGCCTATCGGTCGGTAACGGCCATTCCGGAAAAGGTAGATCACGCCTATATCCTTGTTGGCACAGATCTGGTCGAGGCGGCGCTTGATGATTGCATTGCGGCGGGGGTAAGGGTTGTTTCCATCCTTGCTGATGGATTTGCCGAGGCTGGCGATGCTGGCATGGCACGCCAAGCGCGGCTTGTTGCCAAGGCCAAGGCTGCCGATATGGTTCTTATCGGGCCAAATTCGATGGGTGTGGTGAACACGAATAACGGTTTTGTCTGCACCACCAATGCCGCCTTTAAAACCGATGAATTACCGCGGGGGCGGCTTGCTGTTTTATCGCATAGCGGCAGTTTGATTGGCACGCTGATTTCACGCGGGCAAGAACGCAATATCGGGTTTGCCGCGCTGATCTCGCTTGGCAATGAGGCGCAATCTTGCGTTGGCTCGCTTGGCCTTGGATTGGTTGAAGATGATCAAATTGATGGCTTTGTGCTGTTTCTTGAAACCATGCGCAATCCGGAAATCTTTGCCGCTTTTGCCGCAACGGCCAAACGCCTTGGCAAACCGGTGGTGGCTTATATGTTGGGAAAATCCAGCGATGGTCAGGCTTTGTCAGTGTCGCATACTGGCGCAATGACTGGCGAAGCCGAGGCCGTTCGTGCCTTTCTGGCGCATCATAATATTGCCGAGGTCAGCCAGTTTGATGCGTTGTTTGAAGCGCCAGCATTGCTATTGAAAAAGCCGCAATTGAAATCCCGCCCGCGCCGCGCAACCATTGTCACCACAACCGGTGGCGGCGGTGCCATGCTTGTTGATCAGCTGAGTATCCGCGGGGTTAACCTTGCCGGATTAAGCCCCGCCTCAAAGATGTTTTTCAATGATCAGCAAATTCCGTGCGGCAGTGGCAAGCTTGTCGATGTAACGCTTGCCGGTGCGCAATATGACATCATGAAAAAAGCGATTACACAGCTCATCAATGATCCGGAAACAGGCATTGTGGTTGTAGCGATCGGGTCGTCAGCACAATTCAATCCAGAACTGGCGGTAAAGCCAATCATTGATGCGGCCAAGGAAAATCCGGCCGGCGCGCCGGTTATTGCCTTTCCGCTGCCAATTGCAAAACAATCAATGGCGATGCTTGAGGCGAATGGCATTCCTTGTTTTGGCAGTGTTGAAAGCTGTGCTGACAGTGTTGCCCTTTTGCTTGCTGCCGAATCCAGTGCATTGGATGATCAGCGCGATGATGCCATTGATTTGAAAGACGTCCAGCAGCAGCTTGATGCGGTGATGAAGGCAGCGGCGATTGGCGGTGATGGCGGCGTGCTGAATGAAGTTGACGGCAACCAGATTTTTGCCAGCCTTGGTTTGAAGGGGCCGCGCCAGCTATTTTTGCCATTGTCAGAAATCAAGGCGCAACCAGCATCTGCATCTGTTGCAAAAGCGGGGCTTGCCTATCCGCTTGTTGCCAAGCTTGTGTCGCCGGATCTGCCGCATAAAACTGATTATGGAGCCGTGGTTTTATCAATCGAAACCGGTGATGCGCTTGATGCGGCGGTGGCGCAAATGCGAAAAGCCATTAATAGCCATCTCCCTGCCGCCAACATTGAAGGCCTGTTGCTTCAAGAGATGGCATTCGGGCTTGGTGAGGCACTTGTCGGTTTGCGGCATGATAATCTTGTTGGGCCAATCATCACCGTTGGCGCAGGCGGCATTTTTGCTGAAATCTACAAAGATGTCAGCATTCGCCCTGCACCGGTTAGCCTTGCAACGGCGCGCAAAATGATTGACGGGGTCAAAGGGTTTGCCGCGCTTCGCGGTTATCGTGGCAAGGCAAAGGGTGATCTCGAGGCGCTTGCCAATCTGGTTGCCAATCTGTCCCAGCTTGCCAATCTTCGCCGCATTGCCGAAGCCGAAATCAATCCGGTGCTGGTGCAGGCTGATGGGGTTTTGATGCTTGATGCGCTGATCCGCATTCAACCGCAGCCAATGCTTGATAGCGCCGCATTATGATAGCGGACACCTTGCCATTATCGGGTATTCGGGTGCTTGATTTTGGCCATACGGTCATGGGGCCAACTGCGGGTTTGATCCTTGCCGATCTTGGCGCTGAGGTGATCCGGATCGAGCCTGTTACCGGTGATCCTACACGGCGGTTAAAAGGGTTTGGAACCGGATATTTTCCGTTTTTCAACCGCAATAAACAAAGCGTTGCGCTGAATTTAAAAGACCCGCGCGGCATTGCGATTGCCAAACGGCTTTTGGCCGAAAGCGATGTTCTGATTGAAAATTTTAGACCGGGAACAATGGCGCGGCTTGGGCTTGATTATGCGCAGATTTGTGATGAATTTCCGCGCTTGATCTATTTGTCCTTAAAAGGGTTTTTGCCGGGTCATTATGAAAACCGCATTGCGCTAGATGAGGTTGTGCAGATGATGAGCGGCCTTGCCTATATGACCGGCCCGCCGGGCATGCCGTTGCGGGCAGGCGCGTCAATTGTCGATATTATGGGTGGTACTTTTGGTGTTGTTGCGGTGCAGGCCGCACTTCTTAAACGACAAGCAACCGGCAAGGGACAGCTTGTCAAATCAGCTTTGTTTGAAAGCGCGATGTTCCTGATGGGGCAGCATCTTGCCTATGCCGCGCAATCTGATGAACCGATCCCGCCAATGCCAGCCCGGGTTTCGGCTTGGGCGATTTATGACCAATTTGCCACGCGCGATGGGGCAAAGGTGTTTCTGGGCATCACCTCGGATCGGCATTGGCAGAGATTTTGTGATGCTTTTGGCCGTGATGATCTTGCCGCTGATGAAACGCTGGCAAATAATAACCAGCGCATTGATGCGCGAACGCGGCTTTTGCCAATCTTGAGCGATCTTGTCGCTGGTCTGGATTTGGCCGAAATATCGAAAAAAGCGATTGCGGCTGAATTGCCGTTTGCGCATATCGCCCATCCCGAAGCCTTGCTTGATGATCCGCATCTAAATGATGGCGGCTATCTTCTTGAAACATCAATGCCCGATGGCGCCAAGGGTCGCTTGCCAAGCTTGCCAATTAGCCTTGATGGTCGCATTTCCACGCTTCGCAGTGACCCGCCAGATATCGGCGCAGATACACGGCCATGTCTTGCCAGCCTTGGTTTTTCACCAGCCGAAATTGACCAGCTTTTTGCTGATGGCATCATTGGTCTTTTTGATGAAAAGGCTGGCAGCATTGAACTATCTGATTCACCACAGAAAGGATCATCATCATGACGGATGTAGCAGATTGGTGGCAAACCGATATTATCGATATGGCACCCGGGCAAATTCGGCTTCGCGGCTTTGCGATTGAAGATTTGATCGGCAATATTGGGTTTGCCGAAATGGTTTGGCTGATGACGCGCGGCACAAGACCCGATGCGGCGCAGGCGGCCTTGTTTGAGGCGGCGCTTGTCTCGGCGGTTGATCATGGCCCGCAGGCACCATCGATTGCGGCGGCGCGGATGGCGGTTAGTTGCGGTTTGCCATTGAATAACGCAATGGCAACGGCAATCAATATGCTTGGCGATGTTCATGGCGGTGCTGGGGAACAGGCAATGCAGTTTTTCCATGCTGTTAAAAACCATGCTGGCACAATGTCACGCGAGGCGGCCATTGATCTTGTGTTTCGCGAGAACAACCAGCTTGTCCCCGGTTTTGGTCACCGGTTCCACAAAAATGCCGATCCGCGATCGGTGCGGTTGATGAACTTGCTCGAGACAGCGGTTGCCGAAAAAGTCTGTACTGGCAGCTTTGCTGAAATCGCAATGGCGATCGAGGCCTATCTTTATCAGCAAAAAGGCAAAGCCATTCCGATGAATGTTGACGGTGTTACGGCCGTCATTTATGCCGAGCTGGGTTTTGAGCCAGCCTTGGCGCGCGGCCTGTTCTGCCTGTCACGTTCGGTTGGGGTGCTTGCGCATGCACATGAACAGGCGGGTCGCAAAGAGCGCAATAAAGGCCCGACACCGCCGCATTATCTTTGGACCTATGGTGGTGATAACCCAATCAAATAGACGTTGCAGATAGATAATCAGGATGACGCCCTGTCATCCAGAAAATAGCGAAGACTTTTGGCAATGAGATCTTGATCCTGATTGATGTCCATTGTCTTTTGCGCCTCGCGAAGACGAAGCCGATGCGCATATCCTGTTGGCAGATAGGAAAATGGGTCATCAACGCCAAGTGCCTCAGCCGCATGGGCTGGCCAATCGGCATTCCATAATAATTCGCGTGCCATGGCGATAATATCTGCATCCCCTGCCTGCAAGATATCTTCGGCCTGCTTGGCGGTTGTGATGCCGCCAACGGCAACGGTTTTGATCTTGGCTTCATGCCGGATACGGCCGGAAAAACTGGCCTGATATGCCGGAATCCTTGGCACCATCGGCATGTCACTTGATCCGGTCACGCCGCCAGATGATACATCGACAACATCAATATCAACCGCACGAAGCGCCTTTGCCAAGGCAATTGAATCGGACAATCGCCAACTGCCGCCCTTGCCATCAACGGCTGAAAGCCGGAAAAAAACCGGCTTATCTTGCGGCCATTCTTCGCGAACCGCCGCGCCAATTTCGATGGCAAAGCGCATACGGTTTTCCAGCGATCCACCATAGGCATCGTCACGCTGATTGGCCGATGAGGACAGGAATTGATGGATAAGATAGCCATGCGCGCCATGGATTTCGACAATGTCATAACCGGCGTCAATGCTTCGCTTTGTTGCCGTTCGAAATGCCTCAATAACCCGCTTGATATCATCATGATCCATTTCTTTTGGCGGAATGGGGCGGGGCGGGCTTATGGCCGCAGATGGCGTCATAATTTGCCATGGTGGCAAGCCATCTTTGGCATCTTCGGCGGTGAGTGGACGCCAATCTTCAATCGCGCCATGGCATGATCCCTTGCGACCCGAATGGCCAAGCTGGATTGCCGGAACCGCACCATGCTGTTTGATCATATCAGTCAAGCGGCGATAGGCGGCAATATGACTTTGATGATAAAGGCCAGCACAAGAATGGGTTTTGCGGCCATCGGGTTCGACTGCGGTTTCTTCACCAAACACAATGCCGCAGCCACCAATGGCAAGCCTGCCAAGATGCATCATATGCCAATCATTTGGGCCACCATCATCCGAGTGATATTGGCACATTGGCGATGCCATGATGCGGTTGCGGATTTCAAGCCCGCGCAATTTTGTTGGGGTGAAAAGCAAAGGGGTATTAGGTGAAGATTGCGCTGTCACGTTGATCGGCCTCGGTAAAAATGAATAAAGACATTGAAATGCGCAATGGACAAACCACGCATGCGATTGATCTATCTTTGCTGGTCAAACGACCCAACGCAACAGGATTATCAAAAAACCCTTGCCGCCCATCATGGCCGGATGATTTGGCACTGACGATCTTGATCAAACCTGTTTATGATCATGGGTAATATAATCGCGCCCAAGCTGATACAATGCCCAAATGGAGACAGTTTCATGACATCATCTTCCAAATTAGCCAATGCTCAGACCGCATTGATCGAGGTTCGTGATTCAAAGCTTCATGGGCTTGGTGTTTTTGCTTGTGTCGATCTGCCAAAAGGCAGCGTTATCGAACGCTGTTTCTATCTTGTGATTGATGATGATGATTTGCAGGAAATCAACCGGCTGAATGATTATCTATTCATAAGCCCCGATGTGAAAAGCGACTATCTTTGCGTTTTGGGCTGCGGGATGATTTATAATCATGGTGCGCCGCCAAATGCCGAATGGCAAATTGCCGATGATGATAATCGCTTTATCGAATTCACCGCACTTGCCGATATTAAAGCTGGTGATGAAATCCTGCATGATTATGGCAACGACTATTGGGATAGCCGCACCTAGCGATTATTGTTTCGGCATCTCATCAAGGCGAACCATCAAGCCTTGTTTGCCAGCAACAGCAGGATAGCGTTCCATCACCTTTGGATCATGTCCTGGAATGATATGATCGGGGCTCGGTGCAACCTTTTTCAGCCGGTCAAAGCTTTCCATCATCTCGCCAACATGAAAGGCAATGGTGAAGGGGCGATAATCCTGCATATGTTCGTAATAATGGCTGGCATCCGATGCCAGAACAACCCAGCCGCGTTTGGTGTGAACCGAAACAAATTGCAACCCTGCCGAATGGCCACCCGTTCGGTGCAGCCGCAGCCCTGACGATAAATCACCATCACCGTCATAAAAAGTGACCTTTTGCGCGTAATTAAGCCGAACAATGCCGCAAACATCATCCAGTTCAAACGCATGTTGTAATTGCGGATAGCGCATATAGCGGCCAGTGGCAAATTGCAGCTCTTGTTCTTGAAGATGGAATTGTGCATTCGGAAACCGGTCAAAATTGCCCGAATGATCATAGTGAAGATGCGTCAGAACAACATCATCCACCGCATCGGCAGCGATACCGAAATCGGCCAAAGTCTGGATCGGGCATTGAATGAAATCGCGCTTGCGCTTGATCGCCATTTCGGCGGTAAAACCGGTATCAATCACCACAATATGATCATCTGACTTGGCCAGCCAAACAAAATAATCCATTGGCATGGGGCCATCATGCGGATCGCCGCCAATAAAATGTTCGCTTCGTACCGCATCGCGGGCGGCATAGCGAATAGCATAAAGCTCATAAATGGGAAGATCGGGTGAAGCTGGGTTTGACATAAAGGCCATCCGGTTGCCGTAATGAAAAAACAAAGATTAATGCGTTAACTATTAATGTGGTTTTCTTGCCAGCGATGGCAACAAAAAAATACAGATCTTGCCAAGGCGACGATAAATGCCAGCAACGCTATTTTTGCGCTTGTTTGATTTTGGATAGATTTTTACCAGCAGTGGCGTATTGTTCTTAGCATATTGATGCGTAAGCCATGCTGGCGAGCCGCGATAATGCCAGCCCTTAATGATGATAATAAGGAATGCGATAAGATGAGCCTTACCAGCGCACATTGGGGAACCTATCACGCCCATGTCAAGGATGGTCGTTTGACCGGCCTTAGCCATTTTGCCGAAGATTCTGACCCAAGCGAAATTGGCAAAGGCATTGTTGATGTGATTGACAATGAATCGCGTATCATGGGGCCGATGATTAGGAAAAGCTGGCTTGAGTCAGGGCCGGGAAGCCATCCCGAACGGCGCGGGATTGATCCATTTGTGCGGGTTAGCTGGGATCAGGCAAATCAGATTGTCGCTGCCGAGCTTGACCGTGTCATCGCCGCGCATGGGAATGAGGCGATTTATGCCGGATCATATGGCTGGGCAAGCGCTGGCCGGTTTCACCATGCGCCCGGGCAATTGCACCGGTTTTTAAATGCGCTTGGTGGCTATACCAAATCGGTCAATACCTACAGCTTTGCCGCTGCCGAGGTGATTGTGCCGCATGTGATCGGCCATTTCCGCAATTATATCTATAATCAGACAAGCTGGACATCGGTTCGTGATCATTGCCAGCTATTTGTTGCCTTTGGCGGGGTGGCGCTGAAAAACGGGCAGATTGGGCAAGGCGGCCTTGGCCGTCATATTCAAAAGGAATCGATTCTAGAAGCGCATAAAAATGGCGTTGAATTTATCTCAGTCTCGCCGCTTCGTTCAGACATGATTGATGATGTCGATGCTGCGTGGCTGTCGATCCGCCCGAATAGTGATGCCGCGTTGATGATCGGGCTTTGCCATGTGCTGTTTGACGAAGGCTTGCATGACCGTGCCTTTCTTGATCGCTATTGTGTTGGTTTTGACCAATTTGCCGACTATCTAACCGGTGCCATTGACGGCATTGTCAAAGATGCTGCATGGGCTGGTGCCATCTGCGCAATGGATGCCGAGGCAATCAAAGCGCTTGCCCGCCGCATGGCAAAATCACGGACGATGCTGTCATTCAGCTGGTCATTGACGCGGCAGGCGCATGGCGAACAGCCTTTTTGGGCGGGGATTACGCTAGCGGCCATGCTTGGCCAGATTGGATTGCCCGGTGGTGGATTTGGGCTTGGCTATTCGGCGGTGAATACGGTTGGCAATCATATCCAGCGTTTGCCGGTTGCCGCGATGCCGCAAGGCAAAAATGATGTCAAAACCTTTATCCCTGTTGCCCGCATTGCCGATATGCTTCTTCATCCGGGTGATGAATTTGATTATGATGGCGGGCGCTATCGCTATCCCGATATCAAGATGATCTATTGGGCCGGTGGTAATCCGTTTCACCATCACCAAGATTTGACGCGGCTTTTGGCTGGCTGGCGCAAGCCGGACACAATCATTGCGCATGAATGGTGCTGGAACGCGCTTGCCAAACATGCCGATATTATTCTGCCTTGCACCACCTCGCTTGAGAGAACCGATATCGCCATGTCGCCAATGGATAATTATTTCGTGTCGATGCAGGCGGCGATTGCGCCGGTTGGTGATGCGCGTGATGATTATGAAATTTTCCGCGGCATTGCCGCCAAAATGGGTGCCGAAAACGCCTTTACCGAAGGCCGCTCTGCCGAAGATTGGCAACGCTGGCTTTATGATGTCACCAAACAGGCATCAGCCGAGCAAGGCCATGAATTGCCAAGCTATGATGCGTTTCGCAAAGATGGCTGGTTTAAATTACCACCGCCGGCAACAGCGCATGTCATGTTTGCTGATTTCCGCGCCGATCCGGTGGCCAATCCATTGGCAACGCCAAGCGGCAAGATTGAGATTTTTTCACAAACCATTGCCGGTTTTGATTATGATGATTGTGCGCCGCACCCATGCTGGTTTGTACCGCCTGAATGGCTTGGCAGCCCTGATCGTGGCTCGCGGCTACATCTTCTTGGAAACCAGCCAACCGCGCGACTTCATTCGCAGCTTGATCATGGCAGCATAAGCCGTGACGCAAAAATTGCCGGCCATGAGCCGGTTAAGATCAACCGGCAAGATGCCGCCGAACGCGCTATTGAAAATGGCGATATTGTGCGGCTTTATAATGATCGTGGGTCATGTCTTTGCGGGGCGATTGTCAGTGATGAGGTGATGCAGGGCGTGCTGATCGTCAGTACCGGCGCATGGTTTGACCCCGATCCGTCAGGCGCGTCCGGCCTTAGCTGTCATCATGGAAATCCCAATGTTTTAACGCCGGATCTTGGCACATCAAAATTGGCGCAGGGGCCAGCCGCCCATTCTTGTCTTGTCGAGGTGGAAAAATGGAACGGTGGTGCGGTTGCGATGACAGCGCATAAGCCGCCCCTGATTGAAGATGGTCGCCGCCAAGATTCAAAGGCAACATCATGAGCTGGCAGGTTTGGCGTGATCACGGCATGGAATCGCAATTCAATCCGCGCGTTGCTGTTGGCGATGCGACTGCGGCTTGTCTTGCGGCATGGGCTGATCAATCGGCAATCCGCAAAGCTGAATTAACCGGTCGTTTTGATCTTGCTTATGGTGCGCATCATCTGATGAATTATGATTTTCATCCGGGGCATAAAGACCGGCCAATCATCATCAATTTTCATGGCGGCTATTGGCGGGCGCTTGATAAGGCCGATATGAATCATCACATGGCCGATCTGGCAAAAAGTGGATTTGGGCTAGTCAATATGAATTACCCGCTTTGCCCCGAGGTAAGCATGACCCAGATGATGACGCATCTTGGCACTGGCATTGACGAGGTGATGAAAATGCTTGATGCAGGCGGCCATCATCAGCCGATCATCATGTTTGGTCATTCGGCCGGTGCGCATATTGCGCTTCATTTGTCGCATCACCCAAAATTAGCGAACCGGCTTGCGGGGATTGCTGCGCTATCGGGCATTTATGAAACCGAATTGGTGCGGGAACTGGCGGTTAATGAAGATGTGCGTCTTAGCAAAGACGAGGCGCATAAATGGAATTGTTTAACCCATATGCCGGCGGTTGGGCCTGCCTATTATATTGCGGTTGGCGGTGCCGAGCCATCTGGCTGGATTGACCAATCATGGATCATGGCAGAGGCGCTTTGCCAGCGTGGTGACAGCGTCCAGTTTCATGGCTGCGGTGGCCTGCATCATTTCAATCTTGTTGATTGTTTATGCGATGCTAATCACAATGATGGTGCGCAGCTTCATGACTGGATGAAATCCTTGTCGCGCTAATCGCAATCAGCCTTTTTTGGCGATATAATCTGACAGGATATCTTCGCCAAGACCGGCCACCAATTTGGCCTGACCACCAACCGAAGCAGCATTATCCGCCGACGCATTGCCATCAAGGTGACGTTTTAGAACGCCTTGTAAGATGGCGGCAAAACGGAAACATTGAAAGGCAATGAGCGCGTCCCAATTTGCCGGACGTTCAAGGCCGGTTTTGGCGCAAAAGGCGGTAACCAGCGCGGCTTCATCCGGAATGCCAAGACTGGCTCGATCAATGCCGCCAAG
>JAFMNI010000168.1 GCA_017859295.1 Candidatus Puniceispirillum sp.
CCAAGCGCAGGGTCATGTGGCGGCCAGTTTACCGCCAACACAATGGCGTGTGTTTCCGAGGCGATTGGCCTTGCCATTCCAGGTTCAGCAGGCGCACCAGCACCATACGAGTCGCGTGATGAATATGCCTATCATTCAGGCCGCATCGTGATGGATCTTGTGCGTGCCAATCTTCGGCCGCGTGATATTCTGACCCGCAAAGCCTTTGAAAATGCGGCAACCGTTGTTGCAGCCTCAGGCGGATCAACCAATGCCGGATTGCATTTGCCTGCACTGGCATCGGAATGCGGTATTGATTTTGACCTTCATGATGTTGCCGAAATTTTCAAGAAAACCCCCTATATTGCCGATCTAAAACCGGGTGGACGTTATGTGGCGCGTGACATGTTTGAAATTGGCGGCGTTCCAGTTTTGATGAAAACCCTTCTTGATGGTGGGTTCCTGCATGGTGATTGCATCACTGTTACCGGCAAAACGATTGCCGAAAATCTGGCCGATGTAACATTCCCGACCAATCAGGATGTTGTTCGTACAACCGATGCGCCATTATCACCGACCGGCGGCGTTGTTGGTCTTCGCGGCAATCTTGCCCCTGAAGGTGCGATCGTTAAGGTTGCTGGCATGAAAAACCTGAAATTCACCGGCAAAGCCCGTTGTTTTGATTGTGAGGAAGACGCTTTTGCTGCGGTTGAACGCCGTGACTATCAAGAAGGTGATGTTCTGGTGATCCGTTATGAAGGGCCAAAAGGCGGTCCGGGCATGCGCGAAATGCTGGCCACCACAGCGGCGCTTTACGGTCAGGGCGCTGGTGATACGGTTGCTTTGATCACTGATGGTCGTTTTTCTGGCGCAACGCGCGGTTTTTGTGTTGGCCATGTTGGACCTGAGGCGGCTGTTGGCGGACCGATCGGCCTGTTGCAAGATGGCGACACCATCACCATCGACGCTGAAACAGGAACGATTGACGTTGATCTTGATGAGGCCGAATTGGCAAAAAGACGTGAAGCATGGAAACCGCGTGGTACCGATTACAATGCTGGTGCCATCTGGAAATATGCACAAACCGTTGGTTCAGCCGAGAAGGGCGCTTTAACCCATCCGGGCGGCAAGGCCGAAACCCATATGTATGCTGATATCTAAAGCCAAACCAGAAATGCAAAAAGCCGGGTCAGTTCGATCCGGCTTTTTTGTTTGGGACGATTGAAAATTTCGTGGCTAGGCGCGAAGCTGGCACCAAATCGGGGTATGATCAGATGGTTTTTCCAACCCGCGTGGTGCCCGATCAATGCCTACATCTTCGAGCCGGTCAAGCGCTTCGGGCGACAGCAATAAATGATCAATCCGCACGCCATGATCGCGCTGCCACGCACCAGCTTGATAATCCCAATAGCTATAGAAAACACCCGTTGGATTCAGGCTGCGAAGCGCATCGGCATAGCCTTTGTGAAGAAGGCTGCGAAACGCGCTTCGGCTTTCCGGCCTTGTTAGGGCATCACCGGCCCAGCCAGCGGGATCATAGCAATCGATATCATCGGGAATGACGTTAAAATCACCACCAAGAATCACCGGCTTTTCATCATTTAGCAAAGCAAGAGCGCGCGCCTCAAGACGCGTCATCCAGCCAAGTTTATAGTCAAATTTAGGGCCGGGTGCCGGATTGCCATTCGGCAGATAAATTGTTGCCACCCGAAAGCCATTAATGGTGGCTTCCATATAGCGTGCCTGTTCATCTTCGGCATCGCCTTCCAGCCCCATAACAATATCTTCCATCGGAAACCGGCTTGCAATTGCCACCCCATTGTAACTTTTCTGGCCATGAAAGGCGACATGCCACCCCAGCGCCTGAAACGCATCAATTGGGAAATTCACATCTTGCGATTTTGTTTCTTGAATCAGCAAGACATCGCACGGATCAGTGGCAAGCCAACCGGTTACAATATCCAGCCGAGCCTTGATTGAATTCACATTCCAGCTGGCAATTCGCATGATGGTTAAACAGAAAAAGACGTGCCGCAGCCGCAAGATGCGGTTGCGTTCGGATTGGTCACGGCAAAATATGACCCCATCAAATCCTGCACATAATCCAGTTCGGCATGATCAATCAACTCGATCGACATGTCATCAACGACCACATCCACCCCATGCGCGGTGAATACGATGTCATCATCATTACGCGTTTGATCGATGCTGAAATCATATTGAAAGCCCGAACAGCCGCCGCCAAGCACCGCAACGCGGAAAAAGCTGCCCTCAGGTTCGTCGCTTAGCATTTGCGTAATGCGTTCAGCGGCTGACAAGCTTAGGCCGAATACGCCAGCGTTTGGCTGTATCGCGGCGGTTGCGCTGGTTTCCAGATTGCTTTGATCGCTCATTGGGCTGCCTGTTGCTGATTGCTTTTCACTTGCATGAATATGGCCCTAGATTAACCGCAAATCAAGGTCAACAGACAAGCCAATACATTAAACACGCGTGATTGCCCTCGGTGACGATTGCGGTTTTTTGCGGCAACGCCTACATTGATCTGGAAATCTAGGCAGGGATACCCGCCAATGGCACTGCCAGCCATCGGTTTTGGTTATCATGCCAAGGCACATTAATGAGCAGGTGCAATGTGACTGCAAATATCGAACATCGTACCCTAGCGGTCTATGCCTGTCATGGGCCGGCAAGCCGTGGCCGTTTTCTGGATGAGCAGGAACATCAATCCCCAACCAGCCGTACACCATTTCAGCGTGACCGTGACCGCATCATCCATTCAGGCGCATTTCGGCGGCTAAAACATAAAACACAGGTCTTTGTCTATCATGAGGGCGATTATTTTCGGACGCGTCTGACCCATTCACTCGAGGTGGCGCAGATCGCACGATCGATGGCACGATCGCTTGGGCTGAATGATGATCTGGCCGAAGCCGTGGCGCTTGCGCATGATTTGGGTCATACGCCTTTTGGCCATGCTGGTGAAGACGCGCTTGACCGGCTCATGGCCGATCATGGCGGTTTTGACCATAATGAACAAACGGTTCGGGTATTAACCCAGCTTGAACAGCGCTATGCCGGTTTCGACGGTTTGAACCTGTCATGGGAAACGCTTGAAGGTGTTGTAAAACATCACGGCGCCATCAAAGATCGCACCACGCTTCGCCCCGCCATTATCGCCATTGATAAAAATATGGATTTGCAACTCGAGCGCCATTCATCAGCCGAGGCGCAATTGGCAAATCTGGCCGATGATATTGCCTATCTTTCACATGATTTTGACGATGCGCTTCGTGCCGGCCTGTTTAACATTGACGATATACGGCCATTGCCACAGGTGGGAAAGGCGTTGCTAGATATCGAAAAAAATTATGGCGATTTAGAATTAGGCCGGATCACCCATGAATTGGTGCGCCGGTTAATTTCGGTTTTTGTCGAGGATATGCTTGGCGTATCGGCTGGCAATCTGGCGGCATTGCAGGCCAAACATGCAGATGATATCCGCAATCACAAAACGCCAGTGATCGGCTTTTCATCGGGCATGGCGGCTGATCTGGAAACCTTGCGCGGGTTTCTATTCAAAAACATGTGGCGGCATTATAAAGTGAACCGGATGACAAGTAAGGCAAAACGGGTGGTGACAGATCTGTTTGATTTGTTTATGTCCGA
>JAFMNI010000025.1 GCA_017859295.1 Candidatus Puniceispirillum sp.
ATGGCCGCCTCTTCACCGCGCCATCCGCCAATAACCGTATTGGTCGATAACAGCGCATCATCAGGCTTGGCACCGGTAAATACTGACGCGGCAAGCATGGTTTTGCCATTTTTTGCGCTATCAATAATGGCATTCAAATGCCGCATTGGAAAATAAGTGTCGGCTGGTAAAGCCACCGCCACCTCATCAGCCATTGAAAAATATGCATCACCGCCGCCAGATTTTATTTCGGCAAAGCCACCAAAATCTTTTGCCACTTCAAAGCTGCTATTTTCGCTGATCTCGAAACTATACATATCGCCTTTGTCGGATTCCCACGATTCAAAGCGCGACAAAATCCGGTCACGGCTTCCTTCTTGGCCACCAAATTCAATCAGATATTCTTCGTTAGAACGCCATCCATCGCAATCACGATCAAGCGTAAATGCCGATCGGCCACTGACGGCTTGTACATTTGAGTTCTGGTCAGCCACACCAAGCTGCATTTCATAAAATGCGCGATGCGGCGTCACCGTTGCGGCAACAGCCTGATTGCCAAGGCCGAGAGCGCCTAACAACATCACGAGAGCTGTTGTGGCGTTTTTGATCTTTTCAGATGGGTTTTGAATTTTTGTCATACTTATGATTTAAGAGCGCAATTCGATGAAATCAATAGGTTTGCCTTTCAGAAGCGTGCTTTTTGCCGTATATCATCGGGGACGAAGCGAGGTAATAAATGAAACGACATGCCAGCCAAGCGAGCAGCGATGACGCAAATGTGCCAAAGGCAGCACCCCCTATCGCTACAAATGACGATTTGAACGCCATCTTAAAACAATATCAAAATGCCAAATTTTTGGCGGTCGATACCGAATTTCTGCGCGAGCGCACCTATTATCCTCAATTATGTCTGATCCAGATCAGCGATGGCGTTGATGCTGTTGCGATTGACCCGCTTGCCCCCAATCTTGATTTAAACCCGCTTTGGGATTTGATGCGCAATCAAAATATCACCAAAGTGTTTCACGCTGGCAATCAGGATATGGAAATCTTTTTGCATCTGATGGGCAGTCTGCCCGCACCAATCTATGATACCCAGATTGCGGCGATGGTTTGCGGGCTTGGCGATCAGGTTGGCTATGACAAGCTGGTCAAGGCCATGCTGAACCATGATATCGATAAAACTTCACGCTTTACCGATTGGTCAAAACGCCCCTTGAGCAACCGCCAGATTGTCTATGCGCTTGATGATGTGATCTATCTTGCGAAATTATATCCCCTGATGCGCAGCAGACTGGAAGCCGAAAACCGCAGCCATTGGCTTGATGAGGAATATGCCAAATCAAATGATCCGGCGACTTATGTCACCGCGCCCGATGCCGCATGGCAAAAGCTCAAAGTGCGGAATATGCGTCCGGCACCATTATTGCGGCTGATGCATCTGGCAGCATGGCGTGAAAGAGAAGCGCAAAGTCGTGATTTGCCAAGAAACAGGGTAATCCGTGACGAAACCTTGATTGATCTTGCCGGATCAAACCCGAAAGACCGGAAAGATTATGCCAATATCCGCAATTTTCCGGGTGGCAAAGATGGCAAGCTGGTTGCCCCGATTAGCAAGGTTTTGGACATGGTTGCTGCCATGCCGCCATCATCGCTTCCCGAAGCAGAAAAACGCGGCCCAGCAAAACGCCCACCTGCCGCGGTGATGGAACTTCTTCGGGTGCTACTGAAACATGTGACCGACAAGCATGATATCGCGCCAAGATTGATTGCCTCAGCCGAAGAATTGGAATTGCTGGCAAGTGATGATGACGCACCGATCCGCGCATTGAATGGATGGCGGCGCGAAATTTTTGGTGATCTGGCATTGCGCCTGAAACAGGGTGAAATTGCCCTTGCCGTCAAAAAGGGTCGCATCATTCTCATCGAAAATAACGGCTAGGCAGATATGGCCATGATGCCCAGCTATGGCAATTCATCAAACATGGCGCGCGCCAGCGGCACCGACAATGGTTTGCGCTCGGCCATAGATCGGGAATCAAGCGCGCTGGCAATATGTTGAACGGCGCTGAATGACCGTTCCATGCGCCCCACAAGATAAGTCAGCAGTGACGGCGATGCCAGCATTTGCCGATCGGCAAAATATTTATCCAACAGCGCATAAAGCAAATCATCATCAGGCAAATCAATACGCGCCATATTCACCGACCGCATGCGTGACCGCAAATCGGGCAATTGCCAATCCATTTGCCCAACGGGCGTTTGTGACAGCAAAAGCAACCCGCCCTGATCAGCCGCACAGCGATTGAAGAAATGAAATAAGGCTTCTTCATTCCAATTGTCATCGGACTCGATATTGTCAAAAACATAAAAGGCGGGTTCGGGCGGCATCTGTTCTGCCTCTAACCGCACAAAATGATGGCAATCACCGATAAGCGATTGCCAGATTGCCGCAAGATGCGATTTTCCCGCGCCTGATGGCCCAACAAGATTTAGGGCCCGACAACTGCCCCGCCAATCCGGCCATTGGTCGATTGAGGCCACGGCCAAGGCATTGCAATCACTGACAATAAAATCAGCACGCCCAGCCACCTGGCGAAAGGGCAATTCAAGCGGTAATTGTTTCATGTCAATTGATCCATCGCCCTAGCTGTTTTTCGGCTTGGCTTTGATCAGCAGACGACCATCATCACCGACAAGCTCTAGCATATGCGCGGCAAGCGCATTACCCAAGGCTTCGCGCGATCCGACAAGCCGCAAAACAACCTGTCCGCCCTTTGTATCAAGCGACAAGATGTCATAGCTTTGAATCACCGCCACCTCATTCAATGCCGTCAGGCGCTTTGCCCAGTCCTTGACCGACGACACGGGCATAAAAACCGTTAAATAATCAGCGACAGCACCATCAATCAGATTAGCCATATGCCAGCTTGAATCCATCTTGGCGATGATTTTCCGGCGCATTTCATCAAGACCGTCCTGATCAAGATTGGTCAATATCATCTGATCGCCATAGAGAATATCGGTCAGCAATTGACCATTTTTATCAAATAGCCGTGCGGTGATTGTGATTACGGGCTTTGAACCATCATAATCGAGGGCGGCCATCACCACCATTATCTGTTCGGCTTTGACAAGGCTGGCAGCAGCCGCCAATTTGACCGGATTGGCATCGGCTAGATCTTCACCGCGAAACTGGCGCTCATTGATCAAATTGCGATCAAGCTGGCGCAATGATAACAGGCCGTTGTAAGACGCCACCGCATCCCACCAACCCGCAAGCCATTTATTGTCACGATACCATGCCCGCGCACCATCTGGGCCTTTCCAAACAGGCACAACCAGAATGGGCGGGCTCTGCAGTTCTGACCATTGCAATCCGGCAGCGATCATCGCTTGGCGCAGACGTGCCGCGTCAAAACAGAAATCCAGCGTTGCGATATAGCGTTGCTCCAGATTATTTTCTTCAACAATATGGGTGAAATCGGAAAAATCATCGAGATCATGCGCCGCCATGAATTGCGCCTGACCTTCGGCGGTTGGCAGCAATCGATCCAAAACAATTGCAAAGGCGCGTTCGGCGGCATTGCGAATTCCCATATCGCGCGCTTTTGACGCATTTTCGGCGCGTTGGTCAATGCGAACGCCAGCAACACCAAATATCGGCTCATTGCAGCGATTATTGGCCGCCAAAGCCGGTTCACTGATGGCAAGGCCAAGTGTCAAAACCACCAGCAATCTGGACGGGTGGCGAAATAGTGTGGTTAAGTGAAAGATAAATGCTGCAAGCATGTCGTCCAATGCCTATTATGCGGGTTGATTCTCTGCCAGTTTTGAAACTGCCAAACCGAATTACTTAAAGTCTTATATCATTCCTAATCATCGAGGCCAGCATGTCTAGCGGACAAAAACAACCTAAATCCCTGAAATATAGCGACGCTGGTGTGGATATTGATGAAGGTGATGCGCTGATTGGTGATATTGCCCCGCATGCCAAGCGAACAAAACGCGCAGGTGCCAGCACCGACCTTGGCGGGTTTGGCGGTCTGTTTGATACCAAGGCAGCCGGTTTCCATGACCCCATTTTGGTTGCAGCCACCGATGGGGTTGGCACCAAATTGGAGCTTGCCAAAACCACCGGATTACATCGCGGCGTTGGCATTGATCTTGTTGCCATGTGTGCAAATGATATTTTGGCTCAAGGTGCAATGCCGCTGTTTTTCCTCGATTATTTTGCCACGGGAAAATTGGAACGCGATATGGCTGTTGAAGTCATTGCTGGCATTGCCGATGGTTGTGTTGAGGCCGATTGTGCCCTGATTGGTGGTGAAACAGCCGAAATGCCGGGCATGTATCCAGCCGGCACCTATGATCTTGCCGGTTTTTGCATTGGCGCGGCTGAACGCGGCACATTATTGTCACCCGGCCAGCCAAAATCGGGCGATGTGGCGATTGGTCTTCGCTCATCAGGCGTTCATTCCAACGGCTTTTCACTGGTTCGCAAAATCATTGAAATTTCAGGTGCCGCACTTGATGCGCCAGCCCCCTTTGCCCCTGATCAAGGCAGCCTTGGCGCACAATTGATGGCACCAACACGCATTTACCAAAAGGCAGCGGCAACCGCGCTTGCAACGGGTGGTGTGAATGGCATTGTTCATGTGACTGGTGGCGGTCTAATCGAAAATCCGCCGCGCGTCTATGATGACACGCTGGCATTCACACTTGACTGCGCTGCCGCACCTTTACCGCCGGTATTCGGCTGGCTTCGAGACCAGGGCCGGATGGAACTTTTTGAACTGGCGCGCACATTCAATTGTGGGATCGGCCTGATCATCTATGTCGAGGCCGATAAGGCCGATGCTGTGCTTCAAGCCTTGAAAGATGGTCCTGAGCCTGATGCCCTGATAATTGGCAAACTTGGCAGCCGTGATGGTGGTGATGCTGTTATTCTGGAAAATAGCGACCACTGGCTTGGGCAGGCATGATCCGGCTTGCCATACTCATTTCAGGGCGTGGCAGCAATATGCTGTGCCTTGCTGATGCCATTGAAAAATATCAAATTAATGCCACCATCGCGCTTGTGATCAGCAATAAGGACTGTGACGGCATTGCCCTTGCCGCAGCGCGGGGGCTTGCAACCAAAGTGGTGAAACGAAGCGATTTTGACAACCGCCTTGCGCATGATGCAGCCATCGCATCCGCTATCGAAGATTGCCATGCTGATTATGTGTTTCTGGCAGGTTATATGGCTATTTTAGGGTCTGTTTTTGTTGATCAATTTGCCGGAAAACTGATTAACATCCACCCGTCATTATTGCCTGCCTTCAAAGGGTTGGACACGCATCAACGTGCCATTGATGCTGGCGTTAAAACACATGGCGTATCAATCCATCTGGTCAATGCCGCGCTTGATGACGGGCCGCTAATTCTGCAAGCGTCACTGGCGGTTGCAGAAACCGATACTGCGAAGGTGCTTGCTGGCCGCGTCCTTCAGCTTGAGCATCAAATTTATCCTTTTGTTTTGCTCAGCTTGGCCGCGCGGAATGTGACGCTGTTACCCGAACGGGTTATTTGGCATGAAACAACGCTGGCCGCCGCCCCAACAGAGATGCAAAATATTTTAGCGCCTTGCGTGATTTGGCCTGAGTGTGATTTGGCCTAAATGTGATTTGGCCTGACGGTTCATCGCATCGGTAAAATCGTCAAAATGTCCGGTTGATTTGCCTCGCTTATTCGGTCATAAATCTAGAATGATTTATATGACGGTATGGGGCGTTGCAGGTCAATCAGCCCACTAGGATATCGGTTTGGGGAAAAGGCATTAATTATGGATACAAAATCACTCGACAAGCAGGACAAGGCGCATCTGCAAATCTATCAAAATTTCATGTTTGCGGCGAAAATCAGCATCATCGCGATTATCGCGACGCTGGTGATTATGGCGGCAACGCTGATCTAGTTTTGAATATGCCCTATCGGCATTGATCCAGATCAAAAAAAAGGCGGGGCAAAACCCCGCCTTTTTTAATGATTATCAATGATGGTCTATGATGTGATTTCACATCCGGCAAAGAAATAGGCAATTTCGATGGCCGCATTTTCTGGGCTGTCTGAACCGTGAACCGAATTGGCCTCGATTGATTCGGCAAAATCCTTACGGATTGTACCGTCAGCCGCATCAGCCGGGTTTGTTGCACCCATGACTTCACGATTGGCAAGAACCGCGTTTTCGCCTTCAAGCACCTGAACAACAACCGGACCCGATGTCATAAAGGCAACAAGATCGTTGTAGAATGGGCGTTCAGCGTGAACAGCATAAAAAGCTTCGGCTTCGCCTTGGGTTAATTGTTTCCGCTTTTGCGCAACAATGCGAAGACCAGCCGCTTCAAGACGGGCATTGATCTGGCCGGTCAAATTACGGCGGGTCGCATCAGGTTTAATGATTGAGAAGGTTCTTTCGAGAGCCATTATGCATCCTTTGGTTTTACAGGGCATGGCGCACAGCCACGCCGATTTTAAAGCTGGAATCTATGCCGCCTTAATACGGCAAGCACCGGCCATGGCACAAGCCAAAAATCAGTTACATGGCAGAAAGACTACAAGCCATCGGCAAACTGATCCGGCTTTAGGCCATCTTATCCCATCCGCCTTGGGCATTTTGGGAAAAATAGCCCAATTTACTGTCGCCGAGATTCTGCCATTCTTTCCATTGATCGCGCGCCTGTTGCAATTGCGCATCCGAGCGCCCGTCAAACAGATAGAAACTGCGGGCAATGCCGTCCCATGTTGTTGGCACACTGCCATGAAGCAAGAACAGAAATTCCGCCTTTATCCGATTGGCAGCCATATCAGTGGTAATCCAGACATGACAATGCTCAGCACCATCGGCATCGTCCAGACCATGGGCAATCCATGATCCGGCATCGTGACTCCAAAGCGCGTCATCAAGGGCGCTTGCCGCTGGCATCGGACATAGGATTAAGGCTTTCTTTTTTGCCGCAAGTGTCTTTTTCAGCAGCATCAAAAGCACCGGCTCCAATCTGGCTTGACCTATTTGATAAAAATCAATCTGCCGCATAAGCTTTGTTTTTATCCATCAGCCTCATCGGCCTGCTCCAAAATTGTGGCACCCTGCCAATTATCAATTAACCGGTTTAGCAATCGCACCCCGTATCCAGTGCCACCTTTCGGCACGATGGCAGTTGCCGCGTCCGACCATGCCTTGCCAGCGATATCAAGATGCGCCCATGGGGTTTTCTCGACAAACCTTGCCAGGAAGCAGGCAGCTGTGATCGCACCGCCATAAGGCCCACCGATATTTTTCATATCGGCAATATGCGATTTCAGCATGCGATCATAGGCTGGCCCCATCGGCATCTGCCAAAGCCCTTCGGAGGTGGCCTCGCCTGCAGCGACCAGTTGTTTGGCCAGATCATCACTATTGGCAAACAGCCCGCCATATTCCTTGCCAAGCGACCCGATGATTGCGCCGGTCAATGTTGCCAAATTAACCATTGCCTCGGGTTTAAAGCGGGTTTCAGTGTAATGCAGCGCATCGGCCAAAACCAACCGGCCCTCAGCATCGGTATTAATCACTTCAATGGTCTTGCCCGACATTGCGGTCACAACATCACCCGGACGCTGGGCGTTACCATCAGGCATGTTTTCAACAAGGCCAATGACGCCAACAACATTTTTTGCCAGTTTCCGGCCAGCAATGGCACACATTGCGCCAGTTACTGCCGCCGCGCCGCCCATATCCCATTTCATATCTTCCATGCCTTTGGCAGGCTTTATCGAAATGCCGCCCGTATCAAAGGTGACGCCCTTTCCAACAAGGGCAAAGGGCGCTTCATCACCGCCGCCTTTCCAATTCATCACCACCATGAAGGAATCGCGCCGGCTACCCTGCCCGACCCCCAAAAGGGCACCCATTCCCAGCTTTTCCATCGCCGCTTCGTCAAGGATTTCGACCTCAAGACCAAGCGCGCTAAGCGCCGAACAGCGTGACGCAAATTCAGCTGGAAACAATTTATTAGCTGGTTCAAACACAAGATCACGCGCCAAAAACACACCATTGGCAAGCGCCTGTCGGTCTTTGATCAAGGCACTGTCGGCATTCAACGCATCACCACCAACAGCAAGCTGAACGCTGACATCATCTTTGCCCTTATCCGTGAAATAGCTGTCAAAATGATAAGACGCCAAATTTGCACCAAAACAAATATCAGTCAAAACAGCATCATCCAATTTATGATCAGGAAGCCAGCCGCGCTTTGACGCGGTTCCATTCAACGCCGAAAACAGCTTTCCGCCTAAATTTTCGGCCTCGGTACCCGCCGCCAGCTTGTCACCCGTTCCGATCAGCAAATAGCTGTTTTGATCAGCATAAATCACCAAGCTTTTGCCAGATTTACCGGTAAATTGTGCTGTGGCCATCGCCGCAATCAGATAGGCGGCAACATCCTTTTCAAGATGCGGAATAATTTCCCCATTTTTGCCAATCAAACAAATCGTGGTGAAATCGCCCTTTGGCGCGGTTTTTGCGAAGCTTAGCTGTAATTTAACAGGCATTGTTTTGTCGTCTCCGAACTATTGGTTTATCTAGTTAGAACAGGCAGCGGCCGTGACTGTCAATCCGACCGTTTTGGTCATGCTATAGGTTTTGCCATTATATGGCCATTTGTGCTATTGAAACCACTGGCAATGGATGGGGTCTTGTATGCAGTTTAATCTGTATATTTTCAATCAGCTTTTACGAACCACGCTGGCACTGACATTAGTGCTTGTTGGGATCATTTGGCTGTTTCAAACAATCCGCATTCTTGAATTGGTGGTGAATCGCGGCGCGGCAGTTGGTGACTTCCTAGTAATGTCGGTTGCATCCATGCCGCTATGGCTAATGATCGCCATTCCGATTTCCGGATTTATTGCCGTAAATTGGGTGTTTAGCCGCATTCTTGCCGATCGTGAATTATTGGTGATGCAATCAATTGGCCTTAGCCCGCTGCAGCTTGCCAAGGCGCCAATCGCGCTTGGTGTTTTGCTAACGGCCTTTCTGGCGGTAAATACTGTCTATATTTTGCCAACATCTTTTGGCGTTTATAAAGATCTACAATTCAAATTGCGAAACAGCATTCCAACAATTCTGCTTCGCGACGGCGTGTTTATCGAGGTTGTCGATGACATGACCATGTTCATCGGGTCGCGTGCTGATGATGATATCATGCGCGATCTGTTCATCCATGATGCCCGCATCGCCGACCGGATCATCACAATGACCGCGCAATCGGGTGAATTTATCGAACGTAACGGCATCCCAACCCTGATTTTGCAAAATGGCGAACGTTCCGAGCGTAATGCCGAAGGCCAAAGTGGTGCTGTCTTGCTGTTTGATACGCATTCAGTAACCATCACCCGCAACAGCAGCCAACAAACCGAACGCGCAACAATCGATATCAATGAAGACAGCATCAGCAATTTGCTGTCGCCGGATGCCGCCCAGTCTCCGCAATATTATCTTCAGCGGCATGCCGAAGGCCATTACCGCATTGCATCGCCGTGGCTAGGGCTAGGCCTTGCCCTATTGTCAGCCGCAATTATTTTACGCGGCCAGATCAGGCGCGATTTATGGACAAGACGGGCAAGTCTGAATATCGGCGGTTGTGTTTTGGTGATTATAGCCGTGGTGATATCGCGCGGCTGGGTAACCAATAATGCCAATCTTTGGCCCTTTATCCATCTAAGCGTTTTAGCGCCAATCATCATCGCATTTTGGCTGCTTCGCCAACCGCGTGAAACGATCGATGCAACAGGGCAAAATGAGGCGCTGACATGAGCCAATTTGCGCCATTTGGAACCCTGTTTCGCTATTTCGCCTTGCGTTTTGTCGGCTGGATCACGCTTTGCCTTCTCGGCCTCGCCTCGATCATCAGCCTAATTCAAACGGTCGAACTTGTCCGCCGCGTAAGTGTTTTAACATCTCCCCCGCCCGATATTAATTTCCTCAAAATGGCGCTGTTAAACTTGCCAGCAGTCATTGAAATGATCCTGCCCTTTGCCATGTTGGCAGGGGCGATACTGTGTTTTTCATCATGGAACCGCAGTAATGAATTTGTTGCGGTTCGTGGTTTCGGTCAATCGGTCTGGGCCGCTTTAGGGCCAGCGCTGTTTTCAGCCTTTATCATCGGCATGCTTCTTGTCACCGTAATCAACCCCATCGGAGCCGTTACATCGAAACGCCATGAGGCGCAAATGGCCAAAGTTTTTGGTGAATCAGACAGTAATTTTTCGGTCTCAACCAGTGGGATATGGCTTCGCGATAAGCTGGAAAGCGGAAAATTGATTATTCGCGGTGACGCCTTAAATGCCGAAACGGCAAGCATTATTAATCCGGTCATTTATCTCTACCATGACAATATCCACATGAAAGCGCTGTATAAAGCCAGCAGCATGCAATTGACCGATAAGGGCTGGATGCTGGATCGGGCGTCACGATGGCAGACCGATGGGCAAAAGACCGATCTTGGCAATTTGCTTTTACCAACCGGACTTGATGCACTTGATCTGCGACAATCCGGCCTTCGCCCCCAATCAATTTCGGTCTATCTGTTACCGGGCTTTATCGACGCGCTTGAACGGGCAGGAATTCCGGCAAGCGAATATCGGTTTCACCTTTATAAGACCCTATCAGTGCCATTATTGATGATTGGCATTGCCATGCTTGCAGCGCGCGTGACCTTGACCAATGTTTCGCGCGGTCGGCGAAGCCGGTTGTTTCTGCGCGGCGTGTTTCTGGCAATTGTGATTTTCATCTTCAGCTATTTCATGCAAATTTTGGGATCATCCTTGCAAGTGCCAATGTCGGTTGCGGCCTGGACACCGGCAATTGCCATCTCTTTGATTGGTGCCATTATCCTTGCCCGAACCGATGAAAGCTGATTTATAGTGGTAAAAATTGATGCGATCCGGCGGGCTTTGCCTCCCTCAATCTGTAACGTCTTGGACAAATTAGAAACCATGATTGCGATGCTGAAAAAAACAAACCTGATGTCTGCCTTTTGCGTGCTATTTATGCTGGGCACCGGCATGTCGCAAGCCAATGCTGCGCTGGAAATTGTTGCCAAGGTAAATGGCAAGGCCATTACTAATTATCAGGTTGACCAGCGCGCCGCCTTTTTACGCATGGTAACGAATCTGGAAGATACCGTGGAAAATCGCGCCCAGATCAAACAAGATGCAACCCAGATGCTGATTGACGAAATCTTGAAACTGGATGCCGCCGCTGCGCTTGACCCGACCCTTGCCCAAAGAAGCCGTGAAACCGCCCGCAAGCTGGTTGACGAGAATTTTGCGGCAAATGGCAAGACCGGTTCGCAAAGTCTGCGCGAACAAGGTATTGATAGCAGCAATATCCAACAAAAATTCATCACCGATATCGTATGGGGCGAGGTCATCCGGTTCAAATTTCAAACCAAATTTGCTGAATTAGACACGATTGTCGACAAGGCGCTTAGCCGCATCGAAGCCAACGCAAGACAGCCACAAGTCAAGCTAAGCGAAATCATTCTTCTTCCCGAACCAAATCGCCCGCTTGACCGCACCCTTGTTCTGGCCAATGAAATTATCAAGGCAGTGAATAACGGCGCTAACTTCAACGCCATTGCCAAACAATATTCCGCATCAGGAGCCACCACAAATGGCGGCCAGCTTGGCTGGGTTATGCTTGATCAATTGCCTGATGATATTCAAGATCAGGTGAAAATGACCAAGATTGGCGCGGTCAGCGCACCAATTCAACGTGATGGGCTGGTTATTTTGATTCGCAATGAAGGCCGTCGTCAGGATGGCGTTGCCGATCCAAGTCAGGATATGATCACCCTTGCACGGGCGGTTTATCCGCTTGCTAAGGATGCCAGCAATGCTGACAAGCTGGAAGCTGCAGCAAAGCTTGAGCGAGACACCGCATCGATTAATAGCTGTGACGGTCTTGTAGCGCTGAACCAAAGCTATGGTTCAGGCATTCAAGGGTTAATCAAGAATATCAACCTTGGCTCTTTCAACCGCCCCTTGCAGGCTTTGGTCAATGACCTGAAAGCCGGCGTTCCAAGCAAGCCCCTGTCATTCACTGAAGGCATCAGTGTTTTCATGCTGTGCGATCGCATATCGCCAAAAATCACCCTGCCGCCACGTGACGAGGTATTGCAGGTTGAATTTGACAAGATTTTCGCATCGCTTGCCGAACGCTATCTGCTGCGGCTGCGTCGTTCAGCAATTATCGAAACCAATTCATAATCCGATGACAAACCGCCCTTTGCTTATCACCCCCGGCGAACCTGCAGGTATTGGGTCTGAAATTGCGCTAAAAGCATGGCAAGGTGGGATCAGCGATATTTGCCTGATTGAACAGCCAGCGCAAATCGCGCAAATGGCAGCGTCACTTGGCATCACCGCCAAGATTCGGGAAATTAACGATCCGGCGTCTTTTGACAGCACCAGCCAAGATCTGCATGTCATCCCCGTTTCATGGAAAACAACGCCCGTTGCTGGCACCCCTGATCCGGCTAACGCGCCGCAGGTCATCGACGCCATACGGCAAGCCGCGTTTTGGAGCCAATCAGGAACCGCCGCCGGGATCGTGACCAACCCCATACAGAAATCAAGCCTTTATGATGCTGGCTTTGCCTATCCTGGCCATACTGAATTTCTCGCCAGCCTATCAAAACCTGTTGCTGGTGCGCCGCTTATGATGCTTGCTTGTGATGAATTGCGGGTTGTGCCTGCGACCATCCATATCGCGCTAAACAAAGTTCCCGCCGCCATTTCAACAGCGCTGATCATCGAAAAATGCCAGCTGCTTCATGCCTGTCTAAAGGCCAATTTCGGCATTGCTAATCCGCATATTGCGGTTTGCGGCCTCAACCCGCATGCTGGTGAAAACGGCAATATGGGGAATGAAGACACCCAAATTATCCTACCTGCGATTACCAAGCTTCAGGCCGCGGGAATCAATGCGACAGGACCGCATCCAGCCGATACTTTATTTCACAGCGAAGCGCGCAAAACCTATGATGCGGTTTTGGGCATGTATCATGATCAAGTTCTTATTCCACTGAAAACAATTGATTTTTTTGGTGGAGTTAATGTGACACTTGGCCTTGATTTCATCCGAACATCGCCAGATCACGGCACTGGACTTGATATTGCCGGCCGCGGCATTGCCCGTGCTGACAGCCTGATCGCGGCAATCAAAATGGCGCGCAATTTCGCGGATAACCGCCAGAACCAGAAGGCGGGTTAATGCCCGATTACCCCCAGCACAAGATGATCCGGATAAATGGATCAATGATTGGAATAGATGACTGATAAGCAACAGATGGTCGAGCGGATCGAGGCTTTACAGCCCTTGCGCCAGCTTGTTGATTCAATGGATATGCGCGCGCGGAAATCGCTTGGGCAGAATTTCCTGTTTGACCTGAATCTGACTCGCAGGATTGCGCGTTCGGCTGGCACTTTATCGGGAACAACGATCGAGATTGGCCCGGGTCCGGGCGGATTAACCCGCGCCCTGCTTCTTGAAGGTGCCGATCATGTGATCGCCATTGAAAAAGATCGCCGCGCCGCCGATGTTCTTGCCGGATTGACCAGCGCCGCCGGTTCACGCCTTAGCCTGATCGAAGCTGATGCCATGACCAGTGCGATCTGGGAGATGGGCGACGCGCCACGGCGAATCATTGCCAATTTGCCATATAATATCGCCACAACATTGCTGATCAGCTGGCTTGGTCATGCCAACGCCTTTGCGTCAATGACCTTGATGTTTCAGCGCGAAGTGGCCGAACGCATCACCGCCAAGCCCGGCGACACTGCCTATGGACGGCTTAGCGTTCTGACCGGCTGGCTTGCCGATAGCGAGATTTTATTTGACGTGCCAGCATCGGCCTTTGTGCCAGCGCCAAAAATCACCTCATCAATTGTACAGATCGTGCCGCTGGACGCGCCACGCTATCCCTGCAGCCAAAAGGCGCTTGAAGATATCACCCGCATTGCTTTTGGTCAGCGCCGCAAGATGCTGCGAAGCTCGCTGAAAAAAATTGGCGGTGAGACGCTGTTGAATGCGGCTGGAATCGACCCAGAAAAAAGACCGCAAGAGATTGATATCGAAGCATTTTGCAAGCTGGCACTGCTGGCCGAGGCAGCCGTAAAACAAACCGCCTAATAGCCAGCGCGAAGCCGTTTTACAAAATCGGTTAGGCCAATCTGCCGATCTCGGCGCAGCCGTTCGGCCTGCAAAATCGCCCGAACCTCTTTGACGGCCTGATCAAGATCAGCATTGACCAAGATATAATCATATTCACGATAATGACTGATTTCATCCGACGCTTTGGCCATTCGCGACGCAACAACGTCAGCACTATCTTGGGCGCGGCTTAACAACCGTTTTTCCAGATCGCGCGTTGATGGCGGCAGAATAAATACCGACACCAAATCTTCGCGGCTTGCATCGGCAAGCTGCTGAGTGCCTTGCCAATCAATATCAAACAGCACATCGCGCCCTTCGCCAAGCGCAGCCATTACCGGCGCGGAAGGCGTGCCATAATAATGATCAAACACCTTTGCATATTCCAGCATCTCGCGATTATTGATCATCAGATGAAAATCATCGGCAGTGACAAAATGATAATCCTTGCCTTCAACCTCGCCCGGACGCCGCTTTCGTGTTGTCGCCGAAACCGACAATTCCAGATCATCATCTTCGGCCAGAAGCCGCCGTGAAATTGAGGTTTTTCCCGCGCCAGATGGTGATGACAGCACAAGCATCAGCCCTCTTCGGCCGCCAAGACCATTTTGATGATCAGAGGCTGGTGATGCGTTTTTGCTCATTGTGCCTTGTCCTTTTTCGCTGCCGCTTCAAATTTTCTGAATAATCTTACATTGCGGTTATGCACGTCCAGTGTTTTCGCAAATCGTAACCCACCTTTGCCATCAGAGACGAAATAGAGATAATCACTATCAGCCGGATTTAACGCTGCATTAAGTGACTCTTTACCCGGGTTACAGATTGGCGTTTTCGGCAAGCCTTTGATGACATATGTATTCCACGGTGTTTTTGTTTTCAGATGGGTTTTTGTAATCGGAATTGGCGATTGCGGGCTGGCCGCCGCCTCATACAGCACCGTTGGATCAGATTGCAGCCGCATGCCGCGTTTCAGCCGGTTCACCAATACCGCCGCCACAAGACGCCGGTCAGCATTAACCGACGCTTCTTTTTCGATGATTGATGCCATGATCAGCGCGTCTTGCGGGGTTTTGTAAGGCAGATTTTTAGCCTGATCAATCCATGCTTCGGCAAGGGCAATTTGCTGGGTCTGCTGCATCCTGTTAATCAAGTCATCACGCGCGGTAGCATAAGTGTAGAAATAGGTTTCGGGGCGCAAACTCCCCTCATCCGGCATGGTTTCGATCGTGCCCGTCAAATGCGGTAAATCAGTGATGATCTGAACGATATCAGCGCTTCGCAAACCTTCGACAATCGTCAGGCGGCGTTGATAGCTAAAGCCTTGATGAATAATTGACATGATTTGGCTAAGGCTGGATTTTGCTGGCAGCAAAAATTCACCAGCCTTTGGCAAAAACCGATTGCCAGCAAGCAAGCGCGCCGCGTCATAATGGTAAATTTGATGGATCACCCCAGCGCGATTCAATGCTGAGCGTAGCACTTGATGCCCATCGCCGGGCTCGACAATCACCAAAACATCCTGCTGATGAGGGCCAGCTGCATGCAGCATTCGGTCATGCCAGATATAAACACCGGCAGAAATGATGCAGCCAAGCAGCACAATCATGATCGCCGACCGGGATAATATCCGGACGGCAGGCGAAGACATCAGGTAACCTCACCCATGATAAGCGATGCATTCGTGCCGCCAAAGCCAAATGAATTTGACATCGCGTTACGCACTTTGCGGTGGCGCGACTTTAACGGCACAAGATCAAAATCAGCAACCTGATCTTCCGGATCATTCAAATTCAATGTTGGCGGTAAATCGCCAGTTTGCACTGTTTTGATTGCATAAATGGCTTCGATCGCACCGGCTGCACCCAGCAGATGGCCAGTCGCGCTTTTTGTCGAAGAAATCGACACATTTGCCGCTGCATCACCAAGAAGCCGTGCAACCGCTTTGGCTTCGATCAGATCGCCAAGCGGGGTTGATGTGCCATGTGCATTCACATAATCAATATCACTTGGTGCAAGTCCGGCGCGCTTTAACGCCGCCTGCATCGCACGGAAACCACCATCGCCATCTTCGGCAGGTGCGGTAATATGATGCGCGTCACCCGACATGCCATAGCCTTTGATCTCGCCATAGATTTTTGCACCGCGCGCCTTGGCATGTTCCAGTTCTTCAAGAACAACAATACCCGCACCCTCGCCCATAACAAACCCATCGCGGCCTTTGTCCCAAGGGCGCGACGCCACTTCGGGCGTGTCATTATAGCTTGTCGATAAAGCGCGTGCAGCGGCAAATCCCGCCATGCCGATACGGCAAACCGCTGCCTCGGCACCGCCAGCGACCATAACATCGGCATCATCAAGCGCGACCATGCGCGCCGCATCACCAATGGCATGCGCGCCCGTTGAACAGGCCGTCACAACAGCATGATTAGGCCCGCGAAAACCATAGCGGATGGATACATGACCAGAAATAAGATTGATCAGCGCCGACGGAATAAAGAACGGGCTGATCCGCCGCGGCCCTTTTTCGTTCATAAGCTGGTCAGTTTTGACGATTGACTCAAGGCCGCCAATGCCCGATCCGATCATAACGCCGGTACGGTTCTGCGACACACGATCTTGCGGCTTCCAGTCCGAATCCTCAATGGCCTGACAAGCAGCGACAAGTCCAAGCTGGATAAAACGATCTTGTTTGCGTTGTTCGCGCGGGTCAATCCAATCATCAAGATTAAGACCGCCAATGGCATCCGCCCCTGGCACTTGACCAGCAATTTGGCAAGAAATATCAGACACATCAAAGCCTTCGATGCGCGAAATGCCACTTTTGCCTGCAATTATCTGCGACCAATTATGGT
>JAFMNI010000169.1 GCA_017859295.1 Candidatus Puniceispirillum sp.
GCCAAGACCAACAGCGTTGCCTTTCCGATTGCAATTACCGGTGTTGACACAGGCCGCATGCAGCCACCACCGGCGCTTGGCGCCCATAATGATGAAATCATCGCTGACTGGCTTGGGAAATAGGACAAAGTAATATGACACAAACCATATCACAAAAACCTGTTATTATTGAACATAAAGGATCAGTTACATGGCTTCGTCTAAACCGGCCTGACCGGTTGAACGCGGTGAATGCCGCCATGATTGAGGGGCTGATTGACGGTTTGATCGCGGCGCGTGATCGTGGCTCAGATCTCGTGGTCTTTGCTGGTGAAGGCCGCGCCTTTTCGGCCGGATTTGACCTTAGCGGGCTTGATCAGCAAAGCGATGCTGATTTGCTATATCGGTTTGTTCGGGTCGAACAATTGCTGCAAATGATCTATCAATTGCCGATGACCAGTGTGGCGCTTGTTCAGGGGCGCTGTTTTGGTGCCGCTGCCGATATTGTGGCATCTTGCCGAAAACGCATTGCCACCCCCGACGCCAGTTTTCGCATGCCCGGCCTGCAATTTGACATCGTTCTTGGCACGCGCCGTCTTGCCCGCCTAATTGGCGCTGACGCCGCGTTTGATTTGCTGGAAACATCGCGCATTTTTACCGCTGATGACGCGCTGAAAATAGGCTTTCTAACCGATATCCAGCCAGCTGAAGATTGGGCTAGCCATATCGACAAGCTGACCATTGATGCTGGCAATCTTGGCGATGATGCTAAAACCGCCCTTCTTGCCGCAACGCGTGATGATCGCGGGCTTGACCATGATCTTGCCGCGCTTGTGCGATCGGCTGCCACGCCCGGACTGGCCGAACGGATTCGCGCCTTTGTCGCAACACAGGTTAAAAAATAGCCGTGTCCGGCGCAGCATGCCGCGCCAGCAATTCATTGCGGTCAGGCCAGTTATCGGCTTTCACCTGATCGAAGAAGGTCGCAGATTCGGCATTAAACCGCTGCGGGTCTTCTAGATTCAGCAAATGCCCCGATTTTGGCCAGATCGATAATCCGGCACGCGGCATCACCCGCTTTAACCATAGATTCGTATCAAGGCACGGATCATCCTCATCACCAACCATCAGCAAAACCGGCGTTTTGACCGCGGCGAATTCAGCCTCAAAATCATGTAGGCTTGGCCGCGCTGCCTGTACCATCTTTTGCGTTAGACCAGCGCCAATGCCCGGATGTTCGGAAAGCTGTTCGTAGAAAGTTAACCAAGCCGCGTAATTCTTTTCACGAAGCTGGATGCGGTTATGACCATAGGCCATGTGATCGGCTGGCATTAAATCAGCAGCCATCGCCGCATCAGCAAGCGTCATACATTTGTTAATAAACTGATCGCGTCCAGCCGGAAACGCGCCCGAACCACCACTTGCCGCAACCAATGACAGCATACGGTCAGGATGCTGCAAACACATCATCAGGCCGGTAAAAGCCCCCATGCTAAGCCCGACAAAATGCGCTTTTTCAATGCCAAGCCTGTCAAGAAGCACCACCACATCATCAAGCGTTTTCTGCCAGCCATAATCGACTTGGTCACTTGGCACGTCGGATGGTGGATAGCCCCTGCATGACAAAGCGATGCAGCGATAATGCGCCGAAAAATAGGCCATTTGCTGTTGCCAGCTACGAATATCACCGCCAAATTCATGCAAAAAGACCGCGGCCTCGCCACTGCCATATTCCTCAAAATAGAGCTGATGCCCCTGTGACTCAAAAAAAGCCATGTTGTGTTCCCGATTATCAATTCCAGATTATGATCCAAGCCGGATCTGCTCGACGGCATTTTGTGGTGAAACGGCCAAATGAACAGCCCAATGCAATTTCATCAAAAACTTTAAACTAGTTTTCAAAGACTGCCAATTTTTTCAAAAATGGATCATTGGCTTTACTGACTGGCTTGCATGATTTTGTGCGCTTTTGCGCTTTTTGAACTCCGTGATATGCTTATCACCATTACCTGGGTAATGCGTCTGCACCATTCGGCCAATCACTTTTTTCAGGGCAATCACTGTGTTTGAACAGCAAAATATCAACCAAGCAATAAGCATTTTAAAACAGATATTTAGAGACCGCTTGTCAACCTCTGCATCAGTTAGGGAGCAGCATGGTCATACCACAACATGGATTGCCAACCAGCCACCTGACGCCGTGGTCTTTGCAAAAAACACCGACGAAGTTTCGTCAATCTTGAAGATCTGCCATGAATGCGGCTGTCCGGCCATTGCCTTTGGGACGGGATCATCGCTTGAAGGTCATGTGAACGCCCCTTTCGGCGGCATCTCGATTGATATGTCGCATTTTGACTCGGTGCTTGCTGTTCATCAGGCTGATCTTGATGTGATCGTGCAGCCGGGTGTGACCCGCGAAGGGTTGAATCAGCATCTTCGCGATAGCGGCCTGTTTTTTCCGATTGATCCAGGCGCAAATGCCAGCATTGGCGGCATGGCGGCAACGCGCGCATCCGGCACCAATGCGGTACGTTATGGCACGATGAAAGATAATGTTTTGGGGCTTGAAGTGGTGCTGGCCGATGGGCGCGTAATCAAAACCGGTGGGCGGTCACGCAAATCGGCCGCGGGCTATGATTTAACGCGGCTTTTTATCGGCTCGGAAGGCACGCTTGGCATCATTACCGAATTAACGCTTCGTTTGCATGGCATCCCTGAAATGATCGCTGGTGGCATTTGTTCATTTCCAACCATCCGCAATGCCTGTGACGCGGTGATCGAAACCATACAGCTTGGCATTCCGGTTGCGCGTATTGAAATGCTCGACCCGTTGCAAGTCCGCGCCTGCAACGCCTATTCCAAACTTGATTTGCCGGAAGAGCCGCTATTGCTTGTTGAATTTCACGGCAGCCCCAGTGCGGTTCATGATGACGCAACCCGCTTTGCCGAAATTTGTGCCGATTATTCGCCACGGCCTTTTTTCTGGTCTAGCGATGCGGATAAACGGCAAAAGCTGTGGAAAGCACGCCATGACGCGCTATGGGCAGGCTATGCACTTCTTCCGGGCGGCACTGGCTTTGCAACTGATGTCTGTGTTCCGATTTCGCGGTTGGCCGAATGTGTTGAAGACACAATTGCCGATATCGCGGCGCATGATCTAACCGCCCCCATTCTTGGGCATGTTGGCGATGGCAATTTCCATGTTCTGCCACTTGCCATGCCTGATGACACCGAAATGCAGGCAAAAATTGGGGCCTTTTCAAGCCGCCTGACCGAACGCGCAATTGCGCTTGGCGGCACCTGCACTGGCGAGCATGGTATCGGACAGGGCAAAACCGCCTATCTTCGCGCCGAAATGGGCGGTTCAGTTGATGTTATGGCCGATATAAAGGCTACCTTTGATCCAAAACATATTTTGAATCCTGGCAAATTATTTGGATAAAATTATTTGGATAAATTTAGTCGGATAAAGCGATTTGGATAAAGTTGTTTGGTTAAAGCTGTTTGAATGAAATTATTCAGGTGATCGGCAAAGAAGCTGGCAAGACCGTCATGCCACCGCGCCATTGCATCAATTTTCAAAAGATTACAAATTTTTGCGGTGACTTTGCCTAAGTGGAAAATAAATTCTTTTTCGCCGCGAAAACCCTTTCTTTCAAAAAAAT
>JAFMNI010000170.1 GCA_017859295.1 Candidatus Puniceispirillum sp.
ACCCAGCGCAAATCAAAACCGCAATCACCGGCAAACGGAATTTGTGAAGATATGACGCAAAATTCGGCATGTCTTGCCGGTCGCCACTGGTTACAAGCCGCGCTGTCCAAATATGATCACAAATCATGCAATGAACGGGCTGTCCTGCCGGATGCAGGCGAAGACGATCGACGCGGAAAATCGTTTCGCATTGCGGGCAGGTCAGCAGCATAGCAGCCTCTTTGTTTAGCTTTTTCTAATTTGTTTCTACTGCAAGCAAGATTTTGCACAAATAGCCCAATCGCGAATTTGGCTAGCCATTTCGCCCGAATTCATATTATCAATAGCCTTATGATGCGGTTTGAAACAGTTTCATTGGCACAGACCAAGATGGCGGCAAAATCATTATTGATCGTCATGCTTCTTGGATGCGCCTTTTTTGTGGCTGGCCTTCAGCATTTTGTTCTTACCCTTCCCAAACCAGCACCCCCCACCATTACTACCACTGCCACTACGACCGACGGCATTGTTGTGATTACAGGCGGCCAGCAACGGCTTGCCGATGGGCTTAATCTGTTGCAAAGCGGTACCGGCAAAGCACTTTTGGTATCGGGTGTCGGGCAAGGGGTCAGCAAAGCCATTCTTGCCGATGAATTGAATTTAGACCCGCGTGAAACAGCCCTTCTTGCATGCTGCGTCACGCTGGAATTTCAGGCAGGCGATACAAGAGGAAATGCGGTTGCCGCCGGCAAATGGGCGCAGGAAAACGGGTTCACATCATTGCAATTGGTTACGGCGAATTATCATATGCCCCGCGCCAAAGCCATTTTCACCCGAACATTACCCGATATTGCACTGTCTTACTGGCCGGTCAGCCCCAATGATCTTGATCTGGATATCTGGTGGAAAACCCCGCCAATCATCCGGCTTTTAGCCCGCGAATATGCAAAATATCTAACCGAGCCAATGGCCAATCTAATCCTGACCCGCATCAATGATTGATCGCCGGATTTCGCGGGTGCGCGAAAATAATGCTTCCAGCTTGTCACCTTCTTGCCAGCGAATGGCACGTTGAAGATAGCTAAGATCCTCGGAAAAACGCTGCAGCATCTCAAGAACCGCTGTGTCATTATTCAAAAACACATCACGCCACATCACCGGATCAGACGCGGCAATGCGGGTAAAATCGCGAAATCCTGACGCCGAAAAGCGGATCACATCATTTTTAAGCTGTGTTTCCAGATCGACAGCAGTGCCAACAATCGTATAGGCAATCAAATGCGGCAAATGCGAGGTGAGCGCTAACACCTTGTCATGGTAATCAGGGCTCATCCGCTCGGTCACCGAACCAAGACCGGTGATAAAGGATTCAAACCGCACAATATCGGCTTCATCAGCGTCAAGCGGCAGAATAATCCAATAGCGTTCATCAAAAAGCGATTCAAATCCGGCACCCGGCCCTGAATGTTCGGTTCCGGCAAGCGGATGCGATGGCAACCAGATAATATCATCGCGCAAATGCGGGGCAACATCACGAACAACCGACCTTTTGGTTGATCCGGTATCGGTTAGCACCGCGCCCGATTTCATGTGAGGCAAAATTTGTTCGGCGATTCTGCCAACCGCGCCAACCGGCACCGCCAGAATGACAAGATCGGCATCAGCAACCGCACGCACCGCATCCGCCTCGAATAAATCAACAAGCTGGAGACGCGCAACCGCTGTCGCCACTTCGGGCGATTGGTCACTGCCAATAATCGTTGTCGCAAGCCCGCCGCGCCGCGCCGCAAGCGCAATCGACGCGCCAATCAGCCCCATGCCAATCACCGCTACCTTGTCGTAAATCACTGTCATTCTTCTGCTTTCATTCCATATCTTTGCTGTTCAGCCATCAAGCTTTGTTAGGGGTCTAGCGTGCATAGATTCCAACAAGGCGGGCGTCGCGCGGCAGATTGGCTGGCGCATCGACCACGGCGTTATTGCCATGATGGCCATCAATCATTGTCAGGGTAAAACCATCTGCCGCTGGCACAGCGTAAAGGCTTATGTCATCACCCGACGGGTCTGGCAAGTAATCGGCGATAATATAGGCAGGATGCAATGATGGCATATCATAAAGTGGGGTGCGGGCGATGATCGAAAGATGCTGGTGCTGATCCAGCGCGCCTAAAAGCGCCTCAACGTCATGATTGGCAGGAACCAACCCGTACCGGCATTGCCCTGAGGCGACCGCATCTAATAGCGGCGTCATTTGGTCAAAGCTTGTTGCCACAAGCGCGCTTCCCATATGCCATGCGGCGGCGGGCATCACCATATCATGGACAGCAAAGGCCAGATCGCCATTTTGCCGGCTTAGGCTGGCGGCCATAATCTGTCGCCACACACCTAGAATAACCGATGGTGATAAATCATGGCCATCGGCCTTGCTATTGATCACAAGCTGGCGCACCAAGGTTGCCTCACGCCCCGGGCGAAAGGCCACGGCACCGTTTTTGGCAGCAATCACCTGATCAGATAATTTCATGCGCTTGGCCAAGGCCTGTAAAATCTCATTATCAAGATTATCGATGGCATTTCGCAATTGGTTCAGATCTTCACTCATACCCAATGTTCCCAGCCTTCTAAACCAATATCCTTCGATCAAGGCCATGCTATGCGGTTTTCAGCCAGATATGGCCGCGGCCGCGATTCAAATTTTTGGCGACAACGCCCCGCGAGATTGCCCCACCAAGACAGGCGTAGTCGCCGTATCACGGCGTTGCAGTCTACTTGTCTTTCCCGAAGGTGCATAGAGCATTTTATCAGCCTCGACAAGAAGAACACCGCCCATCGCTGGCCACCAGCGGCTGCCGATTCGTTCAATCGCTGGGGCAAAACGCTGAAAAAACGAGCCCGCCAAAGGCGGCATAAATGCAATTCGGTGGGTTTGGTGCGGGATAAATCCATGTCGCTGCAATAATCGGCGAAGCTGGCGGCCGGAATAGGGACGACCATGCCCAAACGGCGTACGTTCAGCCTTGGCCCAAAGCCCGCTGCGATTTGGCACAACCACCAGCAATCGTCCGGCACCATCAAGAACCCGCCAGCATTCATCAAGACATTGCCCGGGATCATGTTCAAATTCCAAAGCATGAACCAACAATAAACGGTCAAGATGAACATCGGGAAGCGGCAGATTTAGCGGATCGACAAGGCAATTGCGAACCGATGATGATTGTGGCCAAGACGCCGCACCACGGCGCGCTGGCATAAGCCCAAGCGGTATTGGCTGATTTGAATCAAGAAAAGGCTGGGCATATCCTAAAAAGGCCGATGACAGGGGTGATCCGGCATGCCAGAACAGGTCAAGCTGACGGCGCATGAGATCAGCGACATTCTGCCCAAGCCTGGTTTGATAAAACCGTTTAAATTCGGCGATATCATCATACATCCGGCCTTGACCTCCCTTTGCTGCACTGCATTTGATTTGTCAGGAATTAAGAGCTATAGTGCAAAAAATTATTTTGCACTGCAACATTGCGTCTTTGGCAAACATTTGCTAGCCATGTTGCTTCACGCCATTTCCGAGATGTTTATGACGCCAAAACAAGCCGCAAATCAAGTGGTCATCCGCAAATATGCGAATCGCCGCCTCTATGACAC
>JAFMNI010000171.1 GCA_017859295.1 Candidatus Puniceispirillum sp.
AAACACGGTCAAAGATGATGGCAATAGCAACAATGGCCAAGCCGTTCATCAAACCAAGCGCAAGATACTGGTTCGAAACCGCCTGCAAAACCGGAACCCCAAGTCCACGAACACCGATCATTGAGGCAATCACAACCATCGCAAGCGCCATCATAATTGTCTGGTTCACACCAGCAAATATATTCGGCAGCGCTAACGGGATCTGAACCCCCCAAAGCCGTTGTTTGTAATTGGCACCGAAAGCATCAGCCGCCTCCAACACTTCTTCATCAACAAGCCGGATGCCAAGATTGGTCAGGCGCACAATTGGTGGGGCAGCATAAATACATACCGCAATCAGCCCAGGCACCTTGCCAATGCCCAAAAGCATCACAACAGGGATCAGATAAACAAAGCTTGGTATAGTCTGCATTACATCAAGAATAGGGGTGATAATTGATTGAACGCGGTTTGATTTGGCCATCCAAATCCCAAGAGGAATGCCTACGCCGATACAAACTAAAGTGGCCACCGAAATTATAGCTAATGTGGCCATGGTGTTTTCCCACATGCCAAAATAGCCAATAATTATGAAACAAATAACTGACCCTAGAACCAGTTTCCAGCTCCGTGAGCCAAGCCAAGCCAAGCCAGCGATTACTAAAAGAATAATTGGCCAAGGCGAGTTAATTAACAGTCTCTCGAACCAAATCATGAATTGCAATAAAGGGTCAAAAAAGTTTTCTATACCCTCACCGTAGGCGCGCGAGAAGCTACGAAATCCAAAATCGACAGCCTTCTTAAAATCACGCAAATCACCACGGCCTAGCTCAGGAAACTCGCTAAAAAATTCCATAACACTACCTTTTTGTGAAAAAAACGCCTGCCGACAAAAACCGGCAGGCGATATGTTGACACACTAACAAGTGATCCTACAGGCCCGCTTTGACCTTCTTAGCAACATCTGCGCTAACCCAGTTAGTCCAGACATCAGCGTGCTTAGTCAAGAACTCGATGGCAGCATCTTCACCAGTTGCCTGCTGGTCAGCCATGTAAGCCAAAGTCGCGTTCATTACAGGACCAGGAAAAATACGCTTTGCAAAGTAGTCGCCAGCCGGACCCACACGCTTTTTGAAGCTATCTGTGATTACAGTATGAACCTCTGACTTTGTCCATGCTGATGGCTTCGGATTGGCACATTCCTGTTCTGGTTTGACGATGCAACTGTCCCAATTTTCGCTACCCGCAAATGGAATACCAAAGTCGAGCATTGACAGGCTGTATTTACCAACAACTGATGTTGGCGACCAGTAATATCCAAACCAGTTCTCACCCCGATCCGACGCTTTTGCGATCGACGCATCGAGACCAGCCGCTGAACCTGGATCAACCAGACGCCAGCCTTTTTTCTCCATTTCAAAGGCACGGAATAAGTTTGCATTTGCCAGCTGACAGCCCCAACCCGACGGACATGTATGGAAGCCACCTTTTGATGGGTCTTCAGGGTGCGGAAACAGGTCCGGACGATTCAGAACATCGACAACAGTTTTTAGCTCTGGGTGCTTCTTCATGGTATGCGGTAGCAACCACCAGCCTTCTCCCAACCCAGTAATCGGCCCTTCTGAAACAGTATGGAGACGCCCCTCGGCTTTTGCAGCATCCAGCGGGGTGGCAACAGCATTGACCCACAGCTCACCGGCTACATCTGGTTGGCCTTTTTCATTCATTGAAGTAAAGGTTGGCATTGTATCGCCAGGTACGATGTCTACCTTACAGCCATAACCGGACTCAAGAATTATCTTATCCACATTGGCCATCAGCTGTGCCGATGCCCAATTCATTTCAGCAATCGAGACAGTACCACATGCCGCAGACGCCTGCCCAGAGACCCCTAACATGGTTCCCACAGCTACTGCTGACGCAATAAGTAATTTTCTCATCATAACCCTCCCAAGGATTTTATTGAATTGTTTTTCTAGTAAAATAGAACGGTACCCCGACTATTTTGTTATGTTCAGCATGCGACATTTCTTGCATCAATAACAGCCTTTTTTTATTTAATTCTGCAAAACGGCACCTTTTCAACTTACCGTTTTTAGATCATTTCATACCTCAGTGTCTGTATTCAGGATCTTCATCATCCAAGATTCTTCGAATTGCAGCGAGGTGCTGATCAACTGTTTGATCCTGGACTTCCCATTGTTTTGCAGTTTTCTCAGCAATTTCATTCGACAGGACAGACAGCTCTAACCCAGACCCTTTTGCAGTTAAATAAGTCCGACAAGCTCGCTCGTAATAATAGGCTAAATCAAAAGCAAGTGCTGGCGATTCGGCAACAGTCATAAAACCGTGATTGCCCATCATCACCAGCCGTTTATTACCAAGAATGGTTGATAGCCTTTCGGCCTCGTCATCCAGCCCCATGCCATCAAACCCGGAATCCACCGCAACACGATTAAAGAAACGGCAACTGGTTTGATCTACCGGCAGCAAAGTTGGGTCTTTGAGTGCACTAAGCGCAGTGGCATAATGCGAATGCAAATGCACGATACAGCGCGCCTGCGGATTATTGCGATGCATTGCACCATGAATCCACCATGCGGTTGGATCAACCTTTTGCCCATAACCAGACGGCGTTTTGCGTGCATCGAGAAGCAGCAGGTCACTTGCCCTCATTTTGGAAAAATGCACGCCGTAAGGATTCATTAAAAATTGCTGCCCATCATCCGATATGGCATAGGAAAAATGATTGGCAATGCCTTCATGCATCGACTCGCGTGCCGTCCAGCGAAAAATCGCCGCAAGATCACGGCGTGCCTCATCAATATCAACAATGATTTCAGACATGATTACCCCCAATCGCCGCCGCCAAACGGCATCAAAACCTGACATCTGATCAAGCCTGACTGATTCACCGGCAAGATCAAATGCTTTTTTAAATTCTTTGGACTATGTTAGGCATCGAAAGAAACAAAGTCATCCCTTGTGTCGATCGGTAAATTGGCCGACCAAGAAGGCGGAGGAATCGCGCATGCAAATCTGTCAGTCACTCATTGGCGGCAAGCCCGTAAAAAGCAATCTGCCAATCATCGAAAAGCGGTATCCGGCAACAGGCGAAGTGATTGCCCATATCGAACCGGCAAGCGATGCAATGCTGGATGAAGCAGTTGCGATTGCCAGCCAAGCCCAGATTTCATGGGCCAAAACCGATGCATTTGACCGCGCCAAAATTCTGCATAAAGCCGCCAATCTGATGCGCGAGGCAAATGACGAATTAGCGCATCTTGAAGTGCGCGATGTTGGCAAGGTATTTAGCGAAGCTGTCAGCGGCGATGTGCCATCAGGAACCGATGCGTTTGACTATTTTGCCGCCTGTATCACCGCGCAAAATGGTGATTTCAACAAATGGGACAAGGCCATTGGCTATAGCGTGCGGGTGCCGCTTGGGGTTTGCGCTGGCATTGGCGCATGGAATTATCCAATGCAGATTGCCTGCTGGAAGTCAGCGCCCGCATTAGCCGCAGGGAATGCCTTTATTTTAAAGCCATCTGAAGAAACCCCCTTAGTGGCGCATAAGGTTGCCGAATTGCTGCAAG
>JAFMNI010000172.1 GCA_017859295.1 Candidatus Puniceispirillum sp.
TCATGCGGCAAGCGTACTGAATGAAATCCTGTCTGACGGCGTGCTAAAGGTTGGCACGACTGGCGACTGGAACCCAATGACCATGAAAGACACAGCAACAAACAGCTATACCGGCTATGATATTGACGTCATGACCGAGCTTGCAAAGGATCTGGGGGTAAAGGTCGAGTTTGTGCCAACTGATTGGAAAACATTGGTAAGCGGTGTCACATCAGGCAAATACCACATGACCGGTTCTGCCTCGATTTCACCAAGCCGCGCCAAAGCCGCTGGCTATTCAAACAGCTATTTTTCATTGGCAACCGTACCGCTGACATTGAAAAAGAATGCTGACAAATTCACCGATTGGGCCGATCTTGACAAGGCATCTGTTACCGTTGCCGCGACGCTTGGCACAACCCAAGAAAAACAGGTCAAGCAATTCTTCCCAAATGCGAAATATAAAATTGTCGAAGCCCCTGCACGCGATTTCCAAGAAGTGCTAGCCGGCCGCGCCGATGCGCATATCACATCAAATGTTGAGGCCTATAAGCTGGTTGCGAAATATCCAGAAATGATGGTCGTTCCGGTTTCAGCGCCAAAGGCACCAACCCCAATTGCCATGCTGTTGCCACAAGCCGATCAGGTTTGGATCAATTATGTGAACACATGGATTGCGCTGAAGACCGAGCGTGGCTTTTTTGCCGATCTTGGCCGTAAATGGCAGCTTGCCAACTAGCCTGCAAACATATCAAATATGAAAAGAGAGGCAGTTATGCCTCTTTTTTTTACCCTTACCATTGCCTTTTTTCAAATTTACCGGAGCCGTTTCATGCTTGTGCTTTATGACCTTGCGATAAGCAGCTATGGCTGCAAAACCCGCATTTTGCTTCGCCATAAAGGGCTTGAATGGACAAGCCTCGCCCCGCCCGATGGCTATGGCAGTCCAGCCTATTGCAAGATTGTGCCATCAGGCACGATTCCAGCCTTGGTGCATGATGGTTTTACCCTTGGCGAGTCAGATGCCATTGCCGAATATTTAAATGAACTGGCACCCGAACCGGCAATGCTTCCTGAAGCTATCAAAGAACGCGCAATGGCACGCGCCTTGTCACGGTTTCACGACACCCGCATCGAACCGCTGCTTCGTGCCTATTTTGGACAGGTGAGCCCGGCGAATCGCAATGCTGATTTCATTGCCGAAAATGCCGCCCTTCTAGAGCGCCGCTTTCACCAGCTTGCCGAGATCCGGACGCCATCACCGCTTTTGACCGGAACCGAACTTAGCCTTGCCGATTGCGGATTTGCGCCAAGCTTTGCTATCCTTGATTGTTTGCAAGGCGTGCTTGGGTTTGACCTGACCCTACCTACATCGATAAAAGCCTATCAAACGGCATTATGCGCCCATCCATCGGTTCGAGATGAATATGCCGACTATGTCAAAGCGCTGGATGAATGGGCCGCCGCCAAAATGGCGGGCTAGTGATCAATAACGATTTGAAATGATGTCCTTTGACGTTGATTTCCTTTGACGCTGATTTCGTTTCGCGCCTAGGCTGACAATAATCTGACAATAATCTGGCAACACGCCATCGTGGTTAAAACAGGCTTGCTGTCACCCTCAATCATGTTGGTCGTCACTGCCTATGAATTTGTCTTTGGCCTTTCAAAATTTACCGCCGCAAATGCGCGCCACAATCTTGATGATTGTTGCGCTGTTCATGTTTACCTGCATGGGGATTTTCATCCGGCTATCTGCGGCCGATCTGCCCGTGATCGAGGTGGTGTTTTTCCGCAATGCGCTGGCGGTGGTTTTGTTAGTGCCGCTGATCATGCGCGTTGGCTGGTCAAGCATCCGCATGCAAAAGCCAAAGCTGTTTTTCCTGCGCGCGGTGATTAATTTTGGTGGCATGTTTTGCGGCTTTACCGCCCTTACATTAATTCCGCTGGCGCAAATGACCGCGCTTAGTTTTACCGGCCCTTTGTTTGTTACCATTGGCGCAGTGTTATTTCTTGGTGAAATCATTCGCGCGCGCCGGATCGCGGCTATCGCTGTTGGGTTTTTGGGAACATTGATCATCTTGCAACCAGGCTTTACCGAAATTTCGGTTGGCGCGATGATGGCGCTTGCCAGTGCCTTATCAATTGCAATGGCGTCGCTGATCGTAAAAAAACTAACCGCAACCGAAACACCCGAAGCCATTGTGACATGGATGGTGGCAATGCAAGCGCCGTTGGCATTGATACCGGCGCTTGGTGTTTGGCAATGGCCAAGCCTTGAAAGTTGGGGCTATTTATGGGCGATGGCGCTTGCCGGAACGATTGCACATTTATGTTTTACTCGCGCTTACCGGCTTGTTGACATTACCGCTTTGCAACCGCTTGAATTCATCAAATTGCCATTTGCGGTTATTTTGGCATGGTTGATCTTTAGCGAATGGCCGGGCCTTTGGACATGGATTGGCGGGGCAATTATTTTTGCCTCGACCGTCTATATCACCCAGCGTGAGGCACGCGCCAAAAAATCGCTTCGGCCAAATGCTGGCGGCCGCGAGACCAAACTATAGCCCATCCCCAAAGTGACATGATAAATCACCCGCAAAGCGGAGGGTAAAGAGTGAAAATACCAGCCCGCATTAGGCCAGCCGGCATCCAGCCAGTTTAATCAGCATCCTGAACCGCCCAGTAAAGCGGCGTGCCACAATCAAAAATCGTCAATGGTCCATCAGGCGTCGCGCGGCTTTCCGGATAGATAACCGGCACATCCTGTTTAACCAAGGTGATCCGGTCTTCATTAACCGGCAGGCGATAAAATCTCGGGCCATGCAGTGAGGTAAAGCCTTCCAGCTGATCAAGCGCATCTTCAGCTTCAAAAATATGCGCAAGACACGACATGGTGTTTGGCGCGGTATAGATACCAGCACAGCCACAAGCCATCAGCTTGGCAGTGTCCAGATGCGGCGCACTGTCGGTACCAAGAAAGAAACTGCCATCACCGGAAATGGCCGCCGCAATCAGGGCGCGGCGGTGGCTTTCACGCTTGGCGACTGGCAGGCAATAATAATGCGGGCGAATGCCACCAGCCAGAATGTGATTACGATTGATAAACAGATGATGCGTTGTGATTGTGGCGGCAATATTGACACCGCCAGAAAGGACATAATCAACACCATCACTGGTGGTTACATGTTCCAGCACAACCCGTAAATCAGGCACACGCCGCCGCAAAGGATCGAGAACGGTTTCGATAAACACCGCTTCACGATCAAAAATATCAATTTGCGGATCGGTCACTTCGCCATGAACACAAAGCGGCAGGCCAATTTCGGCCATTTTTTCCAGAACGGCGATGACCTTGTCAAGATCGCGAACGCCCGATGCTGAATTGGTGGTTGCCCCTGCCGGATACAGCTTGACCGCATTGATCAAGCCCGATTTGGCCGCCGCGGCAACATCATCTGGATCGGTTGTTTCGGTCAGATATAACGTCATAAGCGGGGTAAAACCATGATCCGGATTGACACAAGCCATAATCCTGTCGCGATAGG
>JAFMNI010000173.1 GCA_017859295.1 Candidatus Puniceispirillum sp.
GCAAACAGGAACAACCAGACAACGTCAACGAAATGCCAGTACCAAGCCGCAGCCTCAAAACCGAAATGCTGGTCAGCGGTGAAATGGCCAGCCCGACCCCGCAGCCAGCAAACCGCCAAGAACAGGGTGCCAACAAGAACATGAAAGCCATGAAAACCGGTTGCCATGTAAAAGACTGATGGATAGATGCCATCGGTAAAGCCAAATGACGCATGGCTATATTCAAGTGCCTGCAAACCGGTGAAAATTGCACCAAGTGCAACGGTCAATGCCAGACCGGTCATGAAATCCTTGCGGTTTCCATGCTGTAACGCATGATGCGCCCATGTCACGGTACAGCCCGACAAAAGCAGCACCAGCGTATTGATCAATGGCAGATCAAACGGGTCAAAAGTGGTGATGCCTTCTGGCGGCCATACCCCATCATTCGGGTAAATCGCGCGGTCAAAAAACGCCCAGAAAAATGCGACAAAGAACATTACTTCTGAGGCGATAAACAGCATCATGCCATAGCGCATACCAATCTGAACGATCGGTGTGTGATGCCCTTGATATTCGGCTTCACGAACAATGTCGCGCCACCACATGAACATGGTTGCCAGAACCAGCGCAAATCCAAGTCCCAAAACGGCAACGCCATAGGCAACCTCATGCATATACATGACGCCACCAATCGCCGCGGTAAAGGCGGCGGCCGACCCAACTGCGGGCCATGGGCTTGCTTCTACTAGATGATAGGGGTGTTTATTTGCACCACTCATGTTCGTCTCCTCAAAATCTGGCTGGCAATGTTTTTACCAAGCCACCTCTCCTCGATTATTGACTGCCACTCTTCGCCGAGTTGCCCCCGAGTGCCGGAAAAAATGTGTATGACAGGGTAATTTCCTGAATATCACGCGCATTTTCATCCGTCACAATTTCTGGATCGACAAAAAACCGTACCGGCATGTCGACTGATTCACCAGGCTGCAATGTTTGTTCGATAAAACAAAAGCAGTCGAGCTTCATAAAAAATGGACCCGCCTTTACAGGCGTCACATTAAAGGTAGATGTTCCGGTGCTTGGCGTATCACCAAGGTTGGTGGCGCGGTAATTAATCACCACCTCCTCACCCGGATTCAATGTCACTTTGCGGTCAACGGCAACAAATTGCCAATTTAGCGCCGGATTCACATTGGCATCAAACCGCACATCAACCGGATGCCCCATGACAATCTGGTTAGACCCGCTGTCGGCGACCTGCGTTGTGCCACCATAGCCGGTGACTTTGCAGAACAATTCATAAAGCGGAACCGATGCATAAGATAATCCAACCATGCCAAACACCAAGGCACCAAGAATAGCCAAGGTGCGGCGGTTGCCATTCGGCGAAATATTGTTGCCGGACGCAATCATGTCGCCCCGCCAATCTTGACCAAGGTCAGGACGTAAAACAATACAACCAGTCCGGCAATCACCCCAACCAGCGCCAGATTACGCTTTTTACGCATCTGCTGCATTTCGGCTCCGGTCTTTGGCTGACGACGACGCTCCATTAGGCAGCCCCCGCCAAATAGCCAAGAACCGCATGGTCAATGACCAGCCCTAAAAACAGCAGGAATAAATACATGATTGAATAGGCAAACAGCCGCATCGCATGTTTATGATCGCCAGTTTTGAAAAGCTGCAGGCTCATCGCCACAAACAGCAAGCCAGCAAGCGCGGCAATAACGCCATAGCCAACCGACGCCATGCCAATAAATGATGGCACAACCGCAAGCGGTGCCAACAAAACAGCATAGATCACAATCTGCCGGCGCGTCTCAAGTGATCCAGCAACCACTGGCAACATTGGGATATTGGCGGCCTTGTAATCGTCATTCTTTACCAACGCCAAAGCCCAGAAATGCGGCGGCGTCCACATAAAGATGATCGCAAAAAGCAGCAACGGCTCGATTGACAAACTGCCGGTAACCGCGGCCCAGCCGATGACTGGCGGCAAGGCACCAGCAGCCCCTCCAATAACGATATTTTGCGGCGTGCTGCGCTTTAACCAGACAGTATAGACAACAGCATAAAAGAAAATGGTAAAAGCAAGCAAACCGGCGGCAAGCCAGTTGGCAGCAAGACCAAGAAGCAGAACCGAAAGCGCCGAAATCACCAAGCCCATTGTCAGGGCTTCGGCGGGTGCCATAACACCGGCAGGGATCGGGCGCGTTTTGGTGCGGGTCATGACCGCGTCAATATCGCGGTCATACCATTGATTGATCGCTCCCGAGGCACCAGCCCCCGCAGCAATGGCAAAAAGCGAGATCGCAAACACCAACGGGTGCAACGCACCGGGCGCAACATACATGCCAGCAAACCCGGTAAAAACAACCAGGCTCATGACCCGTGGTTTCAGCAGCGACCAAAAATCGGCAACCGACGGCTCAAATAAGCCGTCGGTGTCAATGATCAATTGCTGATTTGATGTAACTGCCATCAAAATGCCTTTCAAATGCGGGCTATTGCCCTGCCTTACTTGACCTTCGGCAATTCGTCAAAGGTGTGATAAGGCGGTGGAGATGCGACCTGCCATTCCAGCGTGGTTGCGCCTTCGCCATATGGATTGGCTTCGGCACGACGCTTGGCAACAAAGGCCTCGATGATCACGACCAAGAACAAGATCGCACCAGCAGCACCAATGTAAGATCCGATTGACGCAACCATGTTCCAGCCAGCAAACGCATCTGGATAGTCGATATAACGACGCGGCATACCAGCAAGACCAAGGAAATGCATCGGGAAGAAGGTCAAATTCACGCCGATAAAGGTGACGTAGAAATGCAGCTTGGCAAGACCTTCAGAATATTCGTAACCGGTCATTTTTGAGAACCAGTAATAGAAACCGGCAAACAAGCCAAACACCGCACCAAGTGACAGCACATAATGGAAATGGGCGATCACATAATAGGTGTTATGCAAAACCACATCCAAGCCGGCATTTGACAAAACTACACCGGTTACACCACCAACGGTGAACAAGAAGATAAAGCCAATCGCCCACAACATTGGAACGCGGAAGGTAATTGAACCGCCCCACATGGTGGCAATCCATGAAAAGATTTTTACGCCAGTTGGTACGGCAATAACCATTGTCGCTGCGGTGAAATAGGCCCGCGTATCGACGCTAAGGCCGACCGTATACATATGATGCGCCCAGACCACAAAACCGACGACACCAATTGCCACCATCGCATAGGCCATTCCAAGATAGCCAAATACCGGCTTTTTCGAAAAGGTCGAAATGATGTGGCTGACAATGCCAAAGGCCGGCAGAATCATGATGTAAACTTCGGGATGGCCAAAGAACCAGAACAGATGCAGGAACAAGATCGGGTCACCGCCGCCTTCTGGGATAAAGAAGGTTGTGCCAAAATTACGGTCGGTCAACAGCATGGTGATCGCACCAGCCAGAACCGGAACCGCAAGCAATAGCAAAAACGCAGTGATCAACATGGCCCATGCAAACAATGGCATTTTGTGCAACGTCATGCCCGGGGT
>JAFMNI010000174.1 GCA_017859295.1 Candidatus Puniceispirillum sp.
TGAAATGGCCAGCCAAGGCCGCACCAATGGCCGATATCCCGCCAGCATCACATCAGATCATTGGTAAATCGGTTCGCTATGATGTGTTTATGCGATCTTGATTGGTGGCCCTTGTTGGCGTCTCAATTGCGCGGCATGATGAAAACTAACATTGTTTAGTTGTAACAATTTGTTTTATGAATAGAACATCCAGCTAATTGAAGTCAGGCCAGTGTGTCATTATGCAGTTTCATTGCGCGCCATTAAATTACCGAAACAGGAAATCCGTCTATGGATCATAAAATTGGTGTCATACCGTTTGATATTAGCGGCGATAACATTGCCATTATGTTTGTCACATCCCAGCGGCGTGGGCGTTGGATTTTGCCAAAGGGCAACCTAAAGCCAGATGAAAGCCATAAAAAGGGGTGCAAGCGTGAAGCCTTTGAAGAGGCGGGAATCAAAGGTCGTATCCTGACAGATTTTCCAATGACCCATGTGGTGACCAAATCCGATAATGGCGCCGTCAAACAGGTTGCAGTGACCTATTATCCAATGCTGGTGTCAAAGCAATTTGATGACTGGCCCGAACAGCCAAAACGCGAACGCCATTGGGCATTGCTAGACGATGCGCCGCGGGTAACTGATCGTGAAGATTTCCGGCTGGTGATTAACCAGTTTGCCGCGATTAAACCGCTGATACTAAAAACTGCAAAACATAAAAAAGCATAGCTGCTAGCGTGGCCGATGCTGGCACGGTGATGACCCATGCCGCTCCAATCGACAGCACAAATTGCCGCCTTACCAGTTTGCGTCGCAGTCTGATATTGACGTTTTGAAAAGCGTCAAAAGCGGTCGCGTTCAGCTTGTGACTTGGCTTTAGGCGCTTTTTGTCGGGGTTTTCAATAAACTCACGAAGAAACCCAACGCCGAAAATAGCACCAATCGCAATATGGGTTGAACTGACAGGCAAACCCAATGTCGTCGCAATCAGCACAGTCACAGCTGAAGCGAGCGCAACGCAATAGGCGCGAGGCGCATTTAGGCGGGTAATTTTTTCACCAACTGTATTGATCAATTTTGGCCCGAATAACAGCAGGCCAAGAGCTAGGCCAGCCGCGCCAATAATCATCACCCAAAGGGGAATTGCGACTTTTTCGGCAACACCAGCCGAACTAAAGGTGGACACAATCGCGGCCAAAGGACCAACGGCATTTGCAACGTCATTCGCGCCATGGGCAAAACATAACAGCGAAACACCAATAACCAGTGGCAGATTAAACAGTGTATAGATTTGCTTTTTGCGGTTGGTGATTGATTCGGCGCGTTTGGCAATATAGGGAACCGACAAAAGCCATCCGATAAAAAATGCAGTAATTGAATAAGCGTACATCTCTATCGTTGATGGTTTCCAGATTTTTTTCAGCCCCTTCATTGCCATATAGGCAGCAAAGGCGCTTGCCATCAAACCAATCAAAATCGGCACCCAGCGCCGCGCCGCTTGTTTGCGGTCTTCGACATTAAAAATCTTGACCTTGATAAATAACAATAGGCCAGCGGCAACAATTCCGCCAAAAACAGGCGAAATAACCCAGCTTGCAGCAATTTTTGACATGGTTACCCAATTGACCAAACCAAAGCCAGCACCAGCAATACCTGCCCCCATAACCCCGCCAACAATCGAATGGGTGGTTGAAACTGGCGCATTTAAAAAGGTTGCTAGATTAATCCATAGCGCGGCGGCAAATAGGGCGCTGAGCATCAGATTTCGAAAATCGGTCGCGGTAACGCCATCGCCCGGGTTAATGATGCCTTTGGCCACTGTCTGCACGACATCGCCACCAGCCAGAATAGCACCGGCGCTCTCGCAAACCGCGGCAATCACAACGGCAGCGGTAACCGTTAACACTTTACCGCCAACCGCTGGCCCCATATTATTGGCAACATCATTTGCGCCAATATTTAGCGCCATGTAGCCTCCGATAATTGCCGCTGCAACCAGCATCACAATATTTTCACTGGCGACGTCCAGGCTTAAGCTGCCATAGATGCCAGCTATGATTAAAAAGATGGCCGCGATGACAAAGGGCAAAAGCCGTGATCGAACATTTTTGACTTGGCCATGGAGATAATCCATTCGGCGCAAATCATTGATGTAGCGATTAGATTGTTTTTGCTGGTTCTTTTCCATGATCGCACCTTGCACTTTAATATTCGATATCTTGCCAGCTTAAAGATGGCATGCCAGCAAAAACACAGCCAGCCGTAAGCAACGTCAAGGGCAATGTTTAAACCGACGACGTAGCAGCTGTAGCAAATTTGATCTGATCAGGCCATGCCAAAGGCAAGTTTATTTGCTGCCTAGCAGGGCTGGTGGCCAAGCCATTGCCGAAGCCGTGTCTTGACATAGATTCCGTCAACATTTGGCAAGGCACGCGGCGGATTGTCGGTGGTAATCTTCACCACGGCCAAACGCGGGCCAGTTGGATCGTTTGGTTTATTGGTGAAAGCATCAAGAACATCATAATTATATATGGTCTGACAACCAACAAACCCACATCCAGTGGCAATCTCGGCAAGATCGACACCATGTGATGTATGGCTTTTCTGCATGCCGGTTTCGCCAAAATGCCCATTGTCCAGAACAACAATGCTAAGATTATTTGGCTTTTGCGCTGCAACCGTGGCAAGTGCGCCGACCCCCATTAAGGCTTCACCATCGCCGGTGATGACCATGACTTGCCGGTCAGGTTCGGCAATGGCAAGGCCAAGACCGATCATAACAGCACCGCCCATCGCGCCCCATAAATAGAAATTGGCATGATGGTCGCCAGCGGCATAGACATCATAGGTTGACGAGCCAAGGCCGCAAACAACAAGCATATCGTCACGATTTTGCAGCAAATGCTCTACCGCCGCACGGCGTTCAATTGTTACTATTTCTGACATCTCTACCACTCCTTGCGGCCAATAAGGCGCTGCGACAATAGAATTGCGATTTTCTGTTCACTGGCAAAAGCGGCGTAAAGTGCGGCGTCTACCGTCGGCCCAACTTCGTCAGGGCTGTTACAACGCATCACTTCGATCCCCATCATTTCAAAGCTGGTTGGCGTGGCACGCGCCATTGGTACCTGCCATGAATTAAACTCGCCATATTCGCCGCGCATGCTAACAATCGTGACAAAAGGAAAATTGCAATTGGTGACAAGGCTAAGCATGTTGACGCAATTGCCAACGCCGCTTGATTGCATCAAAAGCACCGATTTCTTGCCGCCAAGCCATGCACCGCAAGAAGATGCAATGCCTTCTTCTTCGGTGGTTAGCACAATTGGCGTCATATCAGGATCATCATGAACCCGCCGGATTAAATGCGCATGACCGGCATCGGGAACATAGGGAACCTGGCTGATGCCAGCTTTCTTGAAAGCGTTATAAATATCATCTTCCCAAATATGGGGTGTGGAAACAGCCATTTGCTCTCTCTCAATTATCACGTTTCATTTGAATGCCGCAGACGATTGCGATGCTGTA
>JAFMNI010000026.1:0-1507 GCA_017859295.1 Candidatus Puniceispirillum sp.
ATAACCCCGATTTTGGCGCGTGATGACGACCGGTTTTTGCGGCTTCGCCAGCGCATCCGGCTGGCGCGGCAAAATCAGGCCGATTTGTTCATTTCGCTTCATGCTGATTCGGCGCCAAGATCATCGGCGCGGGGCATTTCGGTGTTTAGCCTGTCAGACAAAGCCTCTGACAAAGAAGCGGCCGCTTTGGCGCGTCAGGAAAATAGCGCCGATTTGATTGGTGGGCCGGATTTGTCCGCCGAAGATCCCGAGGCAGCGGGGGCGCTGGTGCGGATGTTCCAACGCGAGTCAATGAATCAATCGGCGCGGTTTGCTGCGGCAATCTTGCAACAGATTCGCGATTTGCCCGGGGGGGATAAGCGCGGGCATCGGTTTGCCGGTTTTGCTGTTTTGAAAGCGCCTGACATGCCGTCGGTGCTTGTCGAGATGGGCTTTTTATCAAACCGGCAAGACGAGGCGAATTTGAATGAGAAATCCTACCGGCAGGATTTGTCGAAACGGCTAACAAAGGCCATCCTTGTTTACCTGAATGAATATGGTCCCAAAATATAAAGGCTGGTGGCGCATCATCGATATGGCGGCAAAACCATGAAAAAAAGGCTGTTACCCGTTAAAAAGACGCGTATCAAAATGAAGAAAAGGGCTGGATTGCCATATCTACGCCCAACTTCGGCTATATTGTCAGAATCATGTTAAGATTTATTTCGATTACATTATCCTTTGTTTTCCTGATGTGCTTGCTTGCTGGCGCTGGCATCCTTTGGGTTTTCTGGACCTATGGAAAAGATCTTCCTGATTATCAGCAGCTTGCCAATTATGAACCGCCTGTTGTGACCCGCATTCATGCTGGCAACGGGGCGTTGCTGGCCGAATATGCCAGTGAAAAGCGGCTTTTTGTGCCGGTTGAGGCCATCCCGCCACGCTTGATCCATGCTTTTATTTCGGCTGAAGACAAAGCATTTTACAATCATTTTGGCATTGATTTGCGCGCTTTGGCGCGGGCAATTGTGACCAATATCGTCAATTATGGCAAAGGCCGGCGACCGGTTGGTGCCTCGACGATCACCCAGCAGGTTACCAAGAATTTCCTGCTGACAAATGAAGTTTCGATTGAACGCAAAATCAAAGAAGCAATCCTGTCACTTCGGATGGAACGCGCTTTTAGCAAAGATCAGATTTTGGCGCTTTATCTGAACGAAATTTATCTTGGGCGTGGCAGTTACGGCGTTGCGGCGGCGGCGTTGAATTATTTTGATAAATCGCTTGGTCAATTGGAATTGCCGGAAATTGCCTATCTTGCTGCGCTGCCAAAAGCGCCAAATAACTATCATCCGGTTCGCAATCTTCGCGCGGCAACCATCCGGCGCAACTGGGTTTTGGATGAAATGCAGCAAAACGGCTATATCTCGCAAAATGAAGCTGATGCGGCAAAGGCAGTGCCGCTGCGGATGATCGGACAAAGCGGATTTGACGCTGCCGAAGCGCCTTATTTTACCGAAGAAGTGCG
>JAFMNI010000026.1:1967-16387 GCA_017859295.1 Candidatus Puniceispirillum sp.
GCGCCAAATCATTTTGCATTGGGACAACGCCCCGATGTTGAAGGCGCGATTGTTGCGCTTGATCCGCATACCGGCCGTTTACTGGCGATGAGTGGCGGTTATAATTACGCTGAGTCAGAATTTAACCGCGCCGTTCAAGCGGTGCGCCAGCCCGGATCAGCTTTTAAACCTTTTGTTTATCTTGCGGCACTTGATGCTGGCTATAGCCCGACAACGCGCATTCTTGATGCGCCCTTGGTGGTGGATCAGGGGCCGGGCAAACCGAAATGGAAACCGGCAAACTATACCAAGCGTTTCTATGGCCCATCAATCATGCGGGTTGGTATCGAAAAATCACGAAATCTGATGACCGCACGCTTGGCGATGACAATTGGCATGGATCGGGTTCAGGACTATGCAAAACGCTTTGGCCTGAACGATGATTTACCCCCATTTTTATCAATGTCGCTTGGCGCTGGCGAAACGACCCTGCTTCGGCTGACATCTGCTTATGGCATGCTTGTGAATGGCGGGCGGAAAATTACCCCAAGCCTGATTGACCGGATTCAAGACCGCCATGGCAAAACCATTTACCGCCATGATGCGCGTGATTGTGGTTCCTGCGTGGCACCAGATGGCTGGTCAAATCAACCAATTCCAACATTGCCTGATACGCGTGAACAGCTAACTGATCCGGCATCGGCTTTTCAGATGGTGTCAATGTTAGAAGGTGTCATTAAACGTGGTACCGGTCGGTCGATCAATGATCTGGATCTGGTTGTCGCTGGCAAGACTGGAACCACCAATGACAATACAAATGGTTGGTTTATCGGCTTTACACCTGATCTGGCGATTGGCGTTTTCATCGGTTATGACCGGCCGCGTCCGCTTGGCAAACGTGAAACCGGTTCAACAGTGGCGGTACCGATTTTTGGCGATTTTCTGATGCGGTCGCAAATTGACAAGCCGGTGATTCCGTTCCGGCGACCAAATGATATTCAGGTCATTCCGGTTCATGCCGAAACGGGCGAACGTGTTTTGCCAAAAGACCAGCAAGCGATTTTGGAGATTTTTAAACCCGGCCAGCGGCCGGGTGGGGTGTTGATTGATGTTGCCCCCGGCATGGATGGTCAGGCGACAACAACGGGCGGCACATTGGCGACACAGGGGCTTTACTAGGCGCTATCTTGCCGCCAGATAAGAATTGAGGCTTGCCACAATACCCCCCGGCGCGTTAGGTACAAGCATCCCTTGTTTCCTTCATTGCAGGCTGGACTCCGATACCATGCAGGCCGAAACCACCGCAAAAATAGACATTATCAAAACGGCAATTGATCTGCTTTGCAAACATATCAAATATGATGATGCCAAGGCGCAGCTTGCCAACCTTGAAAGCGTGATTTCCGATGGTGACTTTTGGAATGATCAAGCCAGCGCACAAGAAACCATGCGCGAAAAAAACCGTCTTGAACGTCAATTGGCGGTTATTGATGCACTGCAATTGGAAATGGATGATGCGATCGAGTTGCTTGAGCTTGGTACGGCCGAAGGTGATGAGGAAATCATTGATGATGCCGAAGCATCATTAACCAAACTTGTGGCAATTGCCGAAAAACGCCAGCTTGAAAGCCTGCTATCGGGCGAGGCTGATGCGAATGACTGTTTTATTGAAGTTCACGCTGGTGCTGGTGGAACCGAGGCGCAGGACTGGGCATTGATGCTGATGCGCATGTATAGCCGGTGGAGCGAGGCGCGCGGTTTTAAATTGCAAATCATCGAGGAAAGCGCAGGTGAAGAAGCTGGTATCAAATCGGTCACGATGCGGATTGATGGCGAAAATGCCTATGGCTGGATGAAAACTGAATCAGGCGTTCACCGTTTGGTTCGGATTTCACCTTTTGATAGCTCGGCGCGCCGCCATACAAGCTTTGCCAGTGTTTGGGTCTATCCGGTTGTTGACGATAATATTGAAATTGAAATCGAAGATAAGGATTTGCGGATTGACACTTACCGCGCATCCGGTGCCGGTGGCCAGCATGTCAACAAAACCGACTCAGCAATCCGCATTACCCATTTACCAACAAATATTGTTGTTCAATGTCAGAATGACCGGTCGCAGCATCGCAATCGGGCAACCGCCTTTAACATGCTAAAAGCCCGTCTTTACGAATTGGAATTGCAACGCCGTGAAGATGCGGCGAATGATGCTGCGTCAAGCAAAACCGATATTGGCTGGGGAAACCAGATCCGGTCTTATGTTCTGCATCCTTATCAGATGGTAAAGGATTTGCGAACCAATGTTGAAAAGGGCAATGCGCAGGGTGTTCTTGACGGCGATCTTGATGATTTTATCGAGGCCAGCCTTGCCGCGCGTGTTGGCAATCAACGTTAGGCGTTAGGCCTTTTTTTGGGTGATGCCACCAAATCATCTCTTGTGGCAAGCGGGCCATAAAACGCCGCTGAAAAACGCGCCGCATTACGGGCTGCGATATTAAATGGCGGTTTTAAGTCGCCGTGAAAATAACGCTTAACAAGGCTATGCCATGTGCTGACCGGATCAAGACGATCCATACCGCACATATAGTCGAACCATCGTTTTCCAACCGATACATGCGTAATTTCATCGGTCATGATGATGGCAAGCGCTTGCGCCGTTTCGTCATCACCAACCGATTTCAACCGGTCGATCATGGTTGGCGTCACATCAAGCCCGCGCGCCTCAAGCACAAGCGGTGCAATCGCCAGTCGCGCCAAAAGATCATGCTTGGTGGCATCAGCGGCCTGCCATAGGCCGTCATGTGCTGGCAAATCGCCATAGGTCGCGTCTAGATCAGCAAGCCGGTCACTTAACATCAGAAAATGTCGTGCCTCGTCATCGGCAACGCCAAGCCAGTCATGATAAAAATCCACCGGAAGCTCCGTCTTGGTAAAGCGGCTGGCCATATCCAGAGCCAGATCAACCGCATTTAACTCGATATGGGCAATGGCATGAAGAAGTGCGATCCGGCCCGAGGCCGATTGGGTGATCCGCCGCCGTGGCACCTCACGCGGGGGGCGCAATAATGGGCGGTCAGGCCGACCCGGCCGATCTGGCGGCGGCTGGTTGCCAAGCGCAAGCGTGGCATCTTTCCACGCGGCAACAAGATGGCGCGTTGCCGTGGCTTTTTGGCGTGCATCCGAAATGCAAAGCACGTCAGATATCGCGCCGCTGAGCGTTTTCTTTGATGCGTCTGGCATGATTAAAGCGCTTTCAATCTCTCCAGAACATCGGCCGCATGACTAGCAACCTTTACCTTTGGCCATATGGCGGCAATCTTACCATCACTGTCGATGATAAAACTGGCACGTTGAATGCCCATATATGTTTTGCCATACATTGATTTTTCAACCCAAACGCCAAATTCTTCGCAAAAGCTGGTTTCGTGATCGGCGCCCAATAGACAGGTCAGGCCATATTTGGCGCGAAATTTTGCCTGTTTGGCTGGTTTGTCTTTGGAAACACCAATCACCACGGTATTTTGCGCGGTAAATTCATCGTGAAGGGCGGAAAATTGTTCGGCTTCTTTGGTGCATCCCGGGGTGTCGGCACGCGGAAAGAAGAACACGACCACTTTTTTGCCACCTTGTTCGGCTAATGAAAACATGTCGGTATCGGTTGGAATCGACAAAGTGGGGGCATAATCACCAATCGCAAGCATAAAATGTCCTAATCATTTGCACTGGCGCTGAAATAACAGCGCGCTTTGTTTGTTTGAGGTCTTGTTGATGATAGATAATATTTTTCTGCCAGATCGCAAGACAGCCAGTGTTGGGCATGGTACACAAAAGCAAGATTTAAAGCGATAGAGGGTGCGGCGTGTTTGCTGATCGACATTTCACCGCAATAGGCATTTTCAAGACTTTTGTGATCATTGTCTTGTTGCTGGCAACGATGATTTTCCTGGCTGGTTATGTTTATGTGAACCAAGCTGGTGGCCTTCGCCGTCTTCTTGAAACCGAATTGTCGCGTATGGTTGGCAATGGCTCGGCCTCGGTTGGGGATGCGCGGCTTCATTTTGCATTATCGCGCCACCCGCTTCAGCTTGGCGCAGAAAATATTGTCATTAATCTTGAGCGTGACCAGATCGACCTGCCGAATGTCGAAATCGGCTTTGGCCTGACAAGTCTGTTTGACGGCCGGCCAGAAACGATTTTGCTGCGTGGGATCAAGCTTGATCTTGTGAAGAACGCGTCAGGCTGGTCCAGTTCGCCAGCCATTATTTTTCTCGATCAGCTCGCCAAACAATCAAACCAGCTTGAAGCCGACAAACCAAGATTGGGTGCCAGTCAAAACCGCCTTGGCGGGGTGAAATTGATTGCGATTGAAACTGATCGTCTGTCGCTTTCGCATGAAACTGGCGCTTTGCCAAAGCTGGTTTTCGCCGATATCAATATTGATGTGACCTCCGGTGATGATGGCACTGTTGCCGGCAGCCTGCGGGCGCGACGGCTGGCAAGCGATGATGCGGCTGCGGGCAGTTTCACCCTGTCATTTGATGGCTGGCCCGGAAGCGATTCTTTTGCGTTTGATATGAGCGTGTCTGATCTGAACACAGCCGATATCAGCGGTTATATTGACCGGCTTCCTGTCGCCTTGCGCCAGATCGGCGTTTTATCAGGGCATCTTGGCCTTGAGATGAAAGACGATTTATTGACCAAGCTGAATGCCGATGTTGCGCTGGTTGATGGCATGCTTGGCATTCCGGGTTTTGGCCGCGATGCAGCTTTTGATACGGCTGATCTGGTGTTTTCCTACAGCCGACCAAGCGACAGTTTAATGATTAGCAAAGCGACATTGAATTTTGCCGATCAGCGGCGATTATCTTTTAATGGTGCGGTGACCCAGTTCCATGCCCCATCTGCCAATGTAAAGGGCATGATCGAGGCCAATAATCTGCCGATTCAATCATTGCTCGATGGCTGGCCTGATCCGGTGGCGGCTGATTTGAAACAGACTTTGCGGCAACGTTTTAGCGGCGGCCAATTCAAATTTGTCAAAGCTGAATTTCAAGGTGCTTTTCAATCTGAAACCAGCGCTTTGACATTATCTAGGCTTGGCCTTGAAAGCCAATTTGCCGGTGTTCGGGCAAATTTTGCCAGCGGTCAATATAAACGACTTGTCGCAACGATTGGCGGCGCATTGGGCATGAATGTTGGCAAAGGTGGACAGATTCAGGATGTTCTTGTCGATCTTGAAATGACCGATGGGTCAATGCTTCTCGACGGTTATGAACGGTCGGTCAATTTGGCATCGGGGCAATTAAAATCAATGCTTCGCGGCGATGTGGCGACTCTGGAAAATCTGGCATTCGATATGGGAAGCGCTGGAAAGTTTAATCTTGGTGGCCGCGCTGAAATTGGCGATGGCTGGACGCTTCGTGATTTACAGCTGGATTTGAATGTAACGGATATGGATGTGGTATTATTTTCAGCATTATGGCCACAATGGGCTGCGCCTGAAACAGCATCATGGGTGGCGGAAAATATTCCGGCCGGACGGGTTCGAGACTCTAAGCTGTCATTTGCGGCGGATCTTGGCGCGGCAAAAGGGGTGCGTAAACTCTATGATGTCGAAGGCGATCTTAAATTGCGCAACGCCGAATTGATCTGGGCCAAAGGCGCGACAGCCATCACCGATGTTGATGCTGATCTTTATTGGAATAATGATGCGTTTACTGCCAGTTTTCTAACCGGACGTATTGACGATATTGCCGTGCAGCGTGGCCGAATTGTCATTGAACCGGTGCTTGAAGATATCCAGAAAAACGCGGTGATTTCACTGAATGCTAAAGGCGAAGCCAACACCGCGATGGATTTGGCGCGTCAAGCTGGCTTGTCACAATATGGCAGTTTTGATTTCAGCAAAATCAAAGCTGATGGTGAAATTGAATTCAGCCTTGAAGCTGCTTTGCCGCTTGGTAAATCGGCGTCACTAGCCAATCGTATCCAGAAACTTGATGCCACAATCAGCAATGGTTCGTTCCGCAATCTGCCAAACCAGATGAATGTTGATGATGCCGAGCTTGTGATGAATATATCGGCTGATAATAGCCAGATTACCGGCACGGCGACTGTCTATGGCGCGCCAAGCGAATTCAGCCTCGAAATTGATCACCAAAAACGCCATGTCGAACTGGTTGGTCAAACCCCGCCATCGGCCTTGCTTGCCTCGGCGATTGCCAAGATATTTGACCTTGATATCGCTGGATCGATTGGCGGTAAAATTGTCTATTCTGGCGACCCATCAATGGGCGAGGCAAAAATTGGAATGACGGTTGATCTCGGCAGCGCGTCAATCAATGTGCCGAAATTGAACTGGGCAAAATTACCAGCCGAGGACGGCCGCGCAACAATGACCATCTTGCTTCGCAAGGGTGAAGTGGCGTCATTGCAAAATATCGATGTGGCCGCTGGCAGCTTGTCAGCCCAAGGCCAAATCGCCTTTGACACAACGGCCAAAATTCAGGCCGCCTTTTTCGAACGCGTTGCCTGGCCGGGAAATGATATTCGAGATTTGATTATCGAGCGCAATGCCGAATCATCATGGAAAGTTGGCGCAACAGCGCGACTGGTAAATCTAGTGCCGCTTCGTCGTAATGAAGGGGTCAGTGGTGGTGAAACACTGATCTTTGATTTTACCGCTGATCAAATTGTTGTTGATAACGAAATTGCCCTATCGGGTCAGTTATCGGGTAATCGCACAAGTGACGGCATGGGCAAAGCCCAATTTCTGGGAACCATGCTTGTTGATGGAACGCCATTGATTACCGAAGCCGATCTGGAGATGGGGTTTGGGGTAAATGGCGACAGGATTACCGGCACTGGCCTGATTGGTGGCGGTGAAGTCAATCTGAGCTTTGATGCAAAAACAAAGACTGATCCCAAATTGGTGATCGAGTCCAAAAATGCTGGCCGCGTATTATCTGGATTGAAAGTGACGGATACGGTTCGTGGTGGCCAATTGCGTCTGACGAATATTTTCAAAGATAATAAGTTCAAATCTTTTGACACCAAAATCGAATTGGCAAAATTCAGGATTGTCGAAGCGCCAAGAGCCTTGCGGGCGTTTTCGGTGCTTAGCCTTGCGGGTCTCTATTCGCTTGTCGAGGGTGATGGCACCGCGTTTCGGCGCGGTGAGGCGGTTTTAGAAACGCGCGGCCCGACGGTAAAGATTGTCAGCATGAAAGCCAGCGGTGAGGCTGTTGGCGTCACCATGCTTGGGGTTTATGATCGTGCCACCAAAAAGGTGGATGTGAGTGGCAATTTGGTGCCGGTGAATCAGATCAGCAAGCTTCTTGGCAAAGTACCTTTGCTGGGTGATTTTATCGCAGGCATGGATAAGAGCGGCGTCTTTGTTAGCCAATTTACCGTGACTGGCACATCGGATGATATGAAAACAGCGGTCAATCCAGTGTCATCAATTGCCCCTGGCCTGTTGCGTGATCTATTTTCGCCGAACTGGTTAGGTCGAGAAGAAAAACGCCTGTTTGGCGAAGGCGAAACTGCACCAGCACCAGCGCAATAGGCCGCCGGAAAAGCTGCGTGATTTACCGCTAATCTGGGACGATTGATCTATGATAAAATAATGAGCGCGTGTCGTTTTTTGCCAGCCGACATTTTCAGCTTACCATCTTGGAAATCAGCAAGGCTGATCATGGCGTCTTCATCGGTGATGGCGTTGTCATTTAGCTTTGCTCCGCCGCCGCGGATCAAGCGTCTTGCCTCGCCATTCGATTTGGCAAAGCCGACCATGTTCAAAGCTGCGATAACGCTAAGGCTTGCAGCGTCGGTTGAATTGATCGTCACCTGATGAAGGCCATCACTCATGCCTTTATCGCCAAAGGTGGTTTGCGCGGTCGCTTTGGCCTTTTCGGCAGCGTCGATGCCGTGGCAAAGCTGGGTTGCCTCATCAGCAAGGATGATTTTGGCTTCATTGATCTCTGCGCCTTCAAGCGCGCCTAATTTGCGAACCTCGTCCATTGGCAATTCGGTAAATAGGCCAAGAAAGCGCGCAACGTCTGAATCTTCGGTATTGCGCCAGAACTGCCAGAAATCGAAACTAGATAATTTCGCGTCATTCAGCCAGATTGCGCCATTGGCCGATTTGCCCATTTTTGCACCCGATGATGTGGTGATCAGCGGCGACGTCAGACCATAGATTTCCTGACCATCAACGCGGCGGGTCAAATCAATGCCGGTGACAATATTGCCCCATTGGTCTGATCCGCCCATCTGCAATTGGCAGCCATAGCGGCGGCGCAATTCCAGAAAATCATAGGCTTGTAAAATGGCATAGTTGAACTCAAGAAAGGATAAGGGCTGTTCACGTTCAAGCCGCAATTTCACCGATTCCATGCCCATCATGCGATTGATCGAGAAATGTGGCCCGTAATCGCGCAGGAACCGGATATAATGAAGGCTGTCGAGCCAATCGGCATTATCAACCATCAAAGCATCGGATGGGCCGTCACCAAAAGTCAGATATTTTTCAAAAACGCTTTTGATGCCGTTTTTGTTAATTTCGATATCCTGATCCGACAATAGCGGGCGGGCGGTATCCTTGCCCGATGGGTCGCCAACCTTGGTTGTGCCGCCGCCCATCAAAACGATTGGTTTATGGCCGCACCGCTGCAAGATGCGAAGCATCATGATTTGCACAAGCGAGCCAACATGAAGGCTGTCAGCGGTGCAATCAAAACCGATATAGGTCGGGATCGCATGATCGGCCGCCAGCGCGTCAAGAGCGTCAATATCGGTGGCCTGATGAATATAGCCACGCTCGCTAAATTGTTGGATTAGGTTCGATTTATAATTCATCTTCGATCCAGATTGTCAAAATGTCAAAGCCAGCGCACCGATGAAGCGGCGCGTTGGCGGTTGATGTTTCAGGCTAGGCCAGCGGATCAAAATCCGGCTCGGTCAATGCGGTATCAAGATAGGTGCCAACGCGTTCGATCATCGGATCAAGATGATCGGTAAAGAAATGATTGGCACCGGGAACAATATCAATATCGATTGTAACGCCCTTTTGAATTGAAAGACGATCAACCAGCTTGTGAATGGCATCGGGTGGTACCTGTTCATCCTGTTCACCATGCACAATCAGGCCAGACGCGGGACATGGTGCCAGAAATGAAAAATCATGGGTCAATGCTGGCGGCGTTACCGAAATAAAACCGCGAATTTCTGGGCGACGCATCATCAATTGCATGCCGATCCATGCGCCAAAAGAAAATCCGGCAATCCAGCATTGGCGTGATGCAGGGTTTTGCGCCTGCAGCCAATCCATTGCGGTTGCCGCATCTGACAATTCGCCTTCGCCATTGTCATATTCGCCCTGACTGCGGCCAACACCTCGAAAATTGAACCGAAGCACGGCAAAGCCACGCGCTTGGAAATGCTTATACAGCGAATAGGTGACACGGTTATTCATCGTGCCGCCCTTATCAGGCTCTGGGTGCAGTATTAGCGCGGTCGGTGCATCAGGCACCTCACTTGGCATGTAGCGGCATTCCAATCGTCCATCGGGGCCGTTTATGATAACCTCGGGCATAAGTTTTTTCCGTTCATCTTGCACTATCGTAATCAGGGCTTATATCGTAATATGTAGGACACGCCAAGCGAGCTTTCACACCTAATGTGCGCGAATGTGTGATTTGCTGGTAACAAACCGGTCTAAATCTGTTTGCTGTCGATGATCTTGACTGAAAAATCACGCGTCAGCCATTTTTATTCCACCAAAGCCAACACTGGATTGAAACATATGTTTGCAAATTTACGCCGTGACTTAAATGCGATCATGGAACGCGATCCGGCAGCCAGCAATCGGCTGGCGGCGGTCTTTCTATATCCAAGCTTTCAAGTTATGCTGGCCTATCGTTTGTCGCATATTTTATGGCGGATGCGGCTTCGGTTCATTGCGCGGCTGATCATGCAGATTGCGCGCGTACTAACAGGCATCGAAATTCACCCCGCAGCAAAAATCGGCCCCGGTTTCTTTGTTGATCATGGCATGGGAACGGTCATTGGGGAAACAGCCGAAATTGGCCGTGATGTCACGCTCTATCACGATGTAACACTTGGCGGGGTGATGCCAGCGGTTGATTCAGACAAACAGCGTGCGGCGAAACGCCATCCAACGCTTGGCGATTATGTGATTGTTGGTGCCGGCGCGCAAATTCTTGGCCCGATCACGGTTCATCGCTGTGCGCGGGTGGGTGGCAATTCGGTGGTGACAAAAGATGTTCCCGAAGCGGCAACCGTTGTTGGCGTGCCCGCACGTCAGATGAGCAAAACCACAACCAAGGCCGAAGCCGATACAAGCTTTATGGCCTATGGTGTTCAATCGGGTATTGATCTTGATCCGCGTGAGCGCACGATCAGAGCGCTTGTTGACGAGGTGCAAAGCCAGCGCGCACGCCTTAGCGATCTTGAAGACAGGCTGACCAGTGCGGCAGCAACAGCCGCACCGAAAAAGGCACCACGCAAAACCAAGCCAAAGCCGGTCAGCTAGGTTGTTTGGTGAAGCTGGTCATCAATGATGCGTAAGACGCCAATCTATCTTGATAATAATGCAACAACGCCATTGCGTGCTGCTGCCATCACGGCCATGCAGGATGCGATGGGGCCGCCAGCAAACCCATCATCGGTTCATGGCTTTGGGCGCAATGCCCGTCTGATTGTTGAAACCGCGCGCAGTGCAGTGGCAATGCTTGCCGGTTGCCGCGCCGCCGATGTGGTGTTTACCAGCGGCGGTACCGAGGCGAATAATCTTGTGATGGCACAATATGATCATGTGATCACGAGTAGGATCGAACATGACTCGGTGCGACATGCGCATCAAAATTGTCATCAGATCGCCGTTGATGAAAATGGGGTTGTTGATCTGGATATGCTGGCAACAGTCATGGCTGGCATTGATGATGCGGCCAAGCCGCGAACACTCATCTCGATCATGGCTGCCAATAATGAAACGGGTGTTATCCAGCCAATGGACGAAATTGCCGCAATGGCAAAAAGTGCAAATATTGCCTTGCACAGCGATATGGTGCAGATTTTTGGCAAACGTCATATCAATTTTGACGCATCGAAAATCAGCTATGCCAGCCTGTCAGCGCATAAGATTGGTGGCCCGTCTGGTGTTGGTGCGTTGCTGGTGCGCCCGGGGTGCAGGCTTTCCAGCCTGCTTCGTGGCGGCGGTCAGGAACAGGGGCGGCGGGCTGGCACTGAAAATCTGGTTGGCATTGCCGGTTTTGGCGGTGCGGCAGATGATGCGCTTGGCGATATTAGTCATTATCAGACAATGGCGAAATGGCGCGATGATTTTGAACGCCGCATGCTGGATCAGCGAAGCGGGATCGCGGTTTTTGGCCGTGATGCGCCACGGCTTGGCAATACCAGCTGTATTGCCGCATTGGGAAAAGCGGCTGAAACAATGGTGATGGCATTTGACATTGCCGGTGTTGCGATTAGCGCCGGTTCGGCCTGTTCGTCGGGCAAGGTCAAACCAAGCCATGTGCTGGAGTCGATGGGTGCAGGGCCACGCGCTGGCGAGGCCATTCGCATCTCAGGCGGATGGGCAACTACCCAAAGCGACTTTGAAATGCTTGCAGATGTGTTTTTGCAACTGTACAAGCAACCCGCATAATTTGATCTGCCAAATTTGAATTTGCAAATTCAGCGGGATTTGCAAATAAAGGGCAATCGCGATAAAGACAGGTGAAATAAGGAGTCGCCCGAAATGCCGAATATTATTTTTACCAAGCCGGATGGCTCGGAACATAATGTCACTGTTGAAAATGGTGTCACTGTCATGGAAGCTGGGCGTGATGCCGGACTTGGCATTGAGGGAACATGCGGCGGTTGCCTGTCTTGTGCAACCTGTCATGTCATTGTTGATGCCGACTGGTTTGCCAAAACCGGCGCACCGGGTGAAGATGAGGTGGATATGCTTGATCTGGCATTTGGCCTTGCGCAGACATCGCGCCTTGGATGCCAGATTGAAATGTCGGATGCGCTTGATGGTTTGCGTGTAACGATTCCAGAAGATATGTAGGGCTGATTATGGCGGTGCAAGCAGCAAAAACCAAAGCAAAGGACAGCGTCTTAGCTGGTCTGAATGCGCTTGGCTTTGCCAAACCGCCTGCCGAAACACGCGTTGTTGTTGCCATGTCTGGTGGGGTTGATTCATCGGTGACGGCTGCCTTGCTTCATGAGCAGGGTTTCGATGTGATTGGCATTACCTTGCAGCTCTATGATCATGGGGTTGCGGTACAGACCAAGGGCGCATGCTGTGCTGGTGTTGATATCCATGACGCCCGCACGGTTGCCGGACGTCTTGGCATTCCGCATTATGTGCTTGATTACGAAAACCGGTTTCACGATCAGGTCATGCAGGATTTTGCCGATAGCTATCTTCGCGGTGAAACGCCAATCCCCTGTGTACGTTGTAACCAGACGGTGAAATTTACCGATCTGTTAAAAACCGCGCGTGACCTCGAAGCCGATTGCCTTGCCACTGGGCATTATGTCCAGCGCATTGTTGGTGATGATGGCCCGCGTTTGCTTCGCGGTGCCGATCCAGCAAAAGACCAGTCCTATTTCCTGTTTGCCACAACGGCTGAACAATTGGATTATCTGCGGTTTCCGCTTGGCGGTCTTGATAAGGATGAAACGCGCAATCTGGCGCGTAAATTCGGGCTTACCGTCTCGGAAAAGCCAGATAGTCAGGATATCTGCTTTGTACCAAACGGGCGTTATGGCGATGTTGTTCGCCGGTTGCGGCCCGGTGCGGTTGATGCAGGGGATATCGTGCATATTGATGGCACGGTTCTTGGTCGTCATAACGGGGTGATTGATTACACGATTGGCCAACGCCGCGGCCTTGGTATTGGCGGGCGGGCAGGTGCGGATGAGGCGGATGGCCCGCTTTATGTTGTCGCCATTGATGCAGCGTCAAATCAGGTGATTGTCGGCCCGCAAAAGGCGCTTGCCTGTGTCGAGGTTCATTTAGGTGATGTTAATTGGATCAATGGCGCACCTCGCGATAACACCCCGATTTTTGCGCGGTTACGCAATACAGCACCGGCGATGCCGGCGCGCGTACTTTGCCATGAAGATGGCGGTGCAACGACTGTTGTGGTTCGGCTGGATGAGGCGCAATTCGGCATTGCCGCCGGTCAGGCTGCGGCAATTTATGATGGTGCCAATCCCGATCAATTGCTTGGTGGGGGATGGATTGCACGGGCACCGCTGGTTGGCAATATCGATCAAGATCAATAAGGGCTTTGCACCAGTAATCGGTCTAAGCCTCTGATCATACGAAGCTAACATTTGGATTTTTCATGCCGTTTTAAACGGTGTGATGATGAATGATCTTTTACAAATTCAAAAGGATTTAGGCGCGCCGGCGCGTGAGCCGCGGCGCCGTCTGGTGTCCGACGAAGAATTGGACGCACCGGAAGATGGCTATGATCCGCGGGATTGGCTAGCAATGCCGGTAAATCACAGTCGTTATCACAAAGGCTATACAACCAATCATTGGCTTAGTGTCTTTCGGGCGGTGACTGCTAGCGGTTAAAGCAGCTTTAAATTTGCTGGTTTCATTGGGTATGAGCTAACAAGACTGGTTCTTGCGTTCCTTTTTAGGCAATATGATAGACGCTAGCTTGGCAGGATTTTTGCAACCTTTTGGTGTTGTTTTGGTATTATGCCAGTGCAGGGTGGGGATTGATGGGCCAGCAAGTCTCGATTATAGAATTAAAAGAACAAATTGAAGCGGCGAAACGTAGCCTTGCTGAAATGTCGCCGGTGGACATTGCTGCCGACCCTTTATTTCAACCTGCTGCCATGCCGACCGCAAATTCTGCTGGTTTGGCTGGTGGGCATGAAGATGACGCGCCAGACGCTTTCAACCAAAATTTGCTAGCTAATGATGATATGGCGACTGCAGATATGGCGACCGGTGAAATGGCGACCGGTGAAGACTTTCAGTTTTTCCACCGTCCCAAACGGTCGGATCGGCCATTTGCCCCATCATCGCCTATGAGCATGGCAAATGCTGATGTCAGCCCTCGCGGTGGTGATCAGCTGCTTTTTCAGGCATTCGATCAGCGGCTTGATCGGCTTGAAGATGACATTGGACAAAACCGGAAACATATCCTCGAATTGATTACCCTTTTGTCGGATCTTGATATGGCGGCACAGCCCGCCCTCCGCAATTCAGCATCAGCCAAATATTTGCTGCGCCGCAATCTATATTGGTTTGTGATTGGGTTGCTGGTCATCAGCTGGGGCGCCTTAACCCCATCAGGCCATTACTGGATCAATTATTTTCTGGGTTTGATATAGGGTTTATCCACAGCGGCGGCTTTTGGCTAACTACCTATTCACATTGACGAAAA
>JAFMNI010000175.1 GCA_017859295.1 Candidatus Puniceispirillum sp.
CCGCTTTGTCCTTGCTTGCCAAAGGGCCTAACCACAAGGGGTAGTTTATCCGTTTCTTTGTTGAAGTCACGATTTAGTCGGCCTACATTGTGATTTGACTGCGCGCATCACCGCCAATCATCAACGTCGATCATCGCCAAGGATATTTATAATGGAAATCGCTGACGAGATTACGATCCCTGCCCCTCGTGCCGAGGTCTATGCGGCGTTGAATGATATCGCAATCCTCAAAGCCTGTATTCCGGGATGCGAATCACTTGAACGCGAATCCGATACCAAGCTTGTTGCCAAGGTCACGTTGAAAATCGGGCCGGTAAAAGCCAAATTCAACGGCACGGTCATACTTGACCAATCTAAGGCACCAGATGGATTTAGCCTGTCGGGCGAAGGCGAAGGCGGTCTTGCCGGTTTTGCCAAGGGCGGCGCTGATGTAACCTTGACCGAAGATGGTGAGACCACCATTCTTCATTACAGCGCAAAAGCGGAAACCGGCGGCAAAATCGCCCAGCTTGGCGGCCGCCTGATTACCAGCACAGCCAAAAAACTGTCTAAGGCGTTTTTCGAAAAATTTGAAAAAATTATGACTGGTGAGTTTGAGGTCGAACAAACAAGCTAGCGCATCCATTGGACTATTTTTCTGCACGTTAGCGAGTGCCAGCTGTACCAAGTTGCACACCATCAGCATAGATGGCAAAGCTTAGTAGGTTGAAGGACCGTTTTCATCGCATCCAGATTGGCTATAACGTCAGCCTATTAGAAACTTTTGATCCATTGGTTGGCAGCAAAGGCCAGCTTATAAAAGCGGGACATCACAGGCGCAGATCTAACTCGACGCATTGTCGATACTGGGATCGGCAATGTAGTCGCACAATCACCAGTTAACAGTCCCGCAAGCGCCTGACCAAAAACCGTTCCGGTTGTAATGCCACGGCCATTGAAGCCAATTGGCGTGAAGAGGTTATCCGCAAGCTTGTATATATAAGGCAAGTGATCCGGTGTCATCGCAATCTGGCCATTCCATGCCTCGTCAAACATAACAGGCCCAAGATCAGGAAAAATGCGATCAAGCTGTTTTTGTGCCCATCGGTATGAGACTCCACCATGATGCGAACCCATCAAATGTCCCATCGAGCCTATAATCAGCCGGTCCGTATGGTCGCGTCGAAGACTTAACATTATTTTTCCGGTATCCCATAGCCCCTGCCGATATGGCAAAATATGTTTAATCCGGTCACTCATCCGGCTTGTGGCAAGTTGAAAATAATGAATCATAGTAAAACTATGTTTTAGCCCGGGCCATAATTCATCAGTGTAGGCATTGGTTCCTAGAATAACATGACGCGCCATCAGCGCACCCTTGTTTGTAACCACCTGCCATAGACCAGCCTCGTGCTTTAATTCTTTCACGGTCGTACCCGTACTTATCAAAGCACCAGCCGCAAGCGCCGCTCGGGCAAGACCACGGCAATAGCCCATCGGATTAATAGTTCCAGCACGGTGATCAAGAAGAGCTCCATAAAAAGCCGTACTGCCAATATGTGATGCTGCCTCATCACGCGACAACAAATCAACCGGCTCACCAAGCCTATCCCATGCTGCCTTGCGCGCAATCAAATCATCAAGCCCGTCTGGCCCATCCGCAGCATGAATCGTTCCAGTTCGGGTTGGGTTGCATTGAATCTGGTGCTTTTCAATCAGAGAAAATACATACTCTGGCGCACTACTAAACCGATTTATGAATCGGTTGCCATAATCTTCACCCAGTATTTTGAGAATATCCTGTGGCGGTAGCCAAGCTGCAGCGTTCACCAGACCAACATTGCGTCCTGACCCGCCAAACCCAATATGATTAGCTTCGATAACATGACATGAAAGGCCTTTTTCGGCACAATGCAAAGCGGTTGAAAGGCCGGTAAACCCACCACCAACAATAGCGACATCAACCTTCCCCCCGACGGCACTAGTTTGATTTGGCTCAGTTTCAGCTGCGGTAATATCCCAGATTGAAACTGGATCACTTTTCCTCAACCGCCGTATCTCCCTGATAATTATGTGCTGCCTAAAGCACCTCAATTGCCCACCGGCTAATGGATTTGCAATCGCTTTTACACCCGTCTTACGCGTCAATCATACGTTCAAACAAGGCTTGCCCCTAAAAGATTTTACCATTGCTATTTGCTGCACAGGCAACCAGCGAAGAGGTGGTAGCATGTCAGGCTGTCCAGCGCGACAACGGCAATTTGACCAGAACCAAAATGGCGAGCAACCCTCCTGGTATCATTACCAAGAGAATCCCATCTCCAATGGGCATCAGGTCGCCAAAAAACCCGATGAGGATCCCGCCAACTGTTAGGCTACCAAACGAAACACTCGACCACCAAGTCATAACCCGTGCACGGTAATCTTCTTCCACCTTAAGCTGGATCAATGTCTGTGCACCAATGCCCGCAACCGTGGCGGTGAAGCCGGTTAGCACAAAAATCAAACTCATCGGAATGATCGTGCTTGTCAGATTTAGACAGGCCGTTCCGATAATGCCGATGGCAAGCATTGGCCATAAGCAACGCTGGATAAAATCTGGTGACAATTTGCCAAGCCCAATCCAGCCTGACGACAGCAAAGCGCCAACACCAGCAGCGGCCGTAGCTGTCGCTAAGGCCTGACTTTCGCCGCCAAGAATCTGGCCAATGATCGCAGGCTGAATTTCCAAAACACCGCGAACCAGAAAGCTATTCAAGGCCACCATACATAGAGCGGTAAAAATAATTGGTGTTTGCAAAGCCACCTTGCCGCCATCTCGCAATTTTTGAAAAAACCGGTCGGCATTTGGCTTTGCCTTGGCACGCGGTTCAAGTGGCAATAGCGCCAAGGCCACGATCAGCGGCGCATAAAGAATAAACGCAATTCCAAATGTGGTTGCAAGGCCAAGGATCGCAATCGCAAAGCCGGACAGCCCCGGGCCAACAACGCGTGACATGTTCCATGAAACCGAATTCAACCCGATGGCACTGGCAAGGTAAGGGCGCGGCACCACAATCGAGATAAACACCAGCCGAATTGGGTGATGAACAGCACTGAGCAGGCCAAGGGCAAGCGATGTTATAATCAAACTATGCAGATTATGCAGGTCAAAATATTGCAGGGCAAAGATCACGAAACTGACAAGCATCATCAGGATTTTTGTAATCAGAAAGGCGCGCCGCATATCCCAGCTTTCGGCATAAACAGCAATAAATGGCCCAATGATGCCAACCGGTGCCATCAAAGCAATCGACACAAAACTTGTCCAGAAAGTGGATTCGGTAATCTGCCACGTCAGCCAGCCAAGACCCACTTTTTGAATCCATGTGCCAAGCAGTGACAATGTGTTTGTCAAAAAATAAATGACAAATGGCCGTAACGTAAAAGCGTTCATCTATCTTACC
>JAFMNI010000027.1 GCA_017859295.1 Candidatus Puniceispirillum sp.
GATCCGGCAACGCGCAGCTTTCAGGCCTTGCGCATTTTCGTCAATCGCGAACTTGACGAATTGACCGCTGGGCTTGAGGCGGTTGAGCGCCTACTGCGCCCGGGCGGTATTTTGGCGGTGGTTTCTTTTCATTCGCTTGAAGACCGCATCGTCAAACGCTTTTTGGCAAGCCGCGGCCAGCACGCATCGAGGCCATCACGGCACCGGCCGGTGATTGACGGCCCTGCGCCCAGCTTTGAAATTCTGAGCCGCAAGGCCATTCTGCCAATTGAAGATGAGCGCAATCAAAACAGCCGCGCACGGTCAGCGAAATTACGCATTGCCCGCCGCACCGACGCGCCGCCTCTTGGCATGGCCGCAGCGCCCTATTCGACCGCAAATCAAGCCACCAGATCGCATAAGGAGTCAAAGCAATGCGGTTAATTCTGCTCAGCGCGCTTATCTTGGTTGGCTTAGGAACCACCCTATATCAGGTCAAAACCGGTATTGACGAACGTCAGGATCGGCTGCAACAGCTTGAGCTTCGCATTGCCGACACCAAACGCGATATCGCCGTTCTCGAGGCCGAATGGGCCTATCTGTCACGCCCCGAGCGCGTAATGACGCTTTCGGGCGATCTGTTGCAGATGACGCCCATCGGACAAGACCGGATTTTGCCGCTTGATGCCATTCCGATGCGCATTGAATTTGGCCAAACCGGCCTCAAGAAAATCGTTTTTAACCCTGTAATTCAGCCTCAAAAGAAAGATCAGGCCGAATGAATGCGCCGCTGCAGAAATTACGGCAGCTGATTTTGCCGCCTCGCCCCGATCCGGCGCGTTCGCGCCGTATCGCCGAAGGGCGTTTAATGATTGGCTGTCTTGTTGCCCTTGGGATTTTCATCACCATTGGTGTGCGGATCGTTGGTCTTGCGGATGCCAGCGCCAGCACCCGCCTTGCCCAAAGCGCCGCCGCCATCACCATCGAACGCGGCCGCATTCTTGACCGCAAGGGCCGGTTACTGGCTGGCAATCTGCCCATTACCGTTCTTCACGCCGATCCAAGCGAAATTATGGATGCGCGCGATGCGGCGGCCAAATTAGCACCCTTCTTGAACCATCATGACCATGCCAGCCTGATCAAATTACTGACCAAGAAAACCCGCTATGTCGAGCTTGACCGGCAATTGCCGCCAAAGCGTCATGCGCAAATTCTGCAACTGGGAATTCCGGGGGTCTATTTCGCCAAGGGCGCGGTTCGCGTTTACCCGCGCGAACATGCTGCGGCGCATATTCTTGGCCATGTCGACACTGACAATATTGGCATTGCCGGAATCGAAAAGTCACTGAACGCCAAGCTGGCGGCAGGCGAAGATGTCACCTTGTCAATTGATCTTGGCTTGCAGGCAGTGATCCGGCGCGAAATTCAACAGCAGATTGACAAGTTCGAAGCCATTGGTGGGGCAGGTATTTTGCTTGATATCAAAAGCGGTGAAATGCTGGCGGTCGCGTCGCTTCCCGACTTCAACCCCAATCAATTTGCGCTTGCCAGTGATGATATGCGTTTCAATCGCGCCACCAAAGGCCTGTATGAAATGGGGTCTACCTTCAAGGTGCTGAACACTGCCATCGCGCTTGAATCTGGTGCGGCGACAACCAACCAGCGTTTTGAAGTGTCAAAGCCAATGCGGGTTTCACGTTTTACCATCACCGATTACCACCCGCATAACAAACCATTGAATGTGCCTGAAATTCTGATCTATTCGTCAAATATCGGATCGGCAAGAATGGCCGAGGCCATTGGCGCCGAAACCCAGCGTGCCTTTATGGACAAGCTTGGGCTGCTTGATCGGCTAGAGCTTGAACTGCCCGAAATCTCACGCCCACTTTCGCCAAAACGCTGGCACCGCACAACGACAGTTACCGTTTCCTATGGGCATGGCATTTCGATTTCACCAGCCCATCTTGCCAGCGCGGTTGCCGCCGCATCAGGCAATGGTCAGTGGATTCAGCCAACCTTGCTAAAACGCCAAACCGGTGACAGCTCCTTGCGCCTTCGCGTCTTTTCCGAACAAACAGCGCGTGCCGTGCGGTCAATGATGCGGCTGGTTATCTCGCATGAAGATGGCACCGGCAATTTTGCCGAAGCCCGCGGATATATGGTTGGCGGCAAAACCGGTACAGCCGAAAAAATTCAAATTGGCGGCTATAATAAAAAGGCCAATCTTGCCACATTTGTTGCCACCTTCCCCGTGCATGACCCGCGCTATGTGATTGTCATTCTTGTTGACGAACCCAAAGGACAGAAGCATTCACACGGTTATGCAACCGCTGGTTGGGTTGTCGCACCGGCCATTCGCCGGATTGTCGAACAGATTGCACCAATGCTTGGGGTTCTTCCTGTTGACGAAAAATCGCCGCTAATTCGCCAAAAACTGCTGCTTGACTTCACGATTGGTAATGAGGAGGCAACACTTGCATCTTACTGATCTATGTCATGATCTGATCGACATCCCCGATCAAACCGGTGCCATTATGGTGACCGGTCTTGCGATTGACTCACAACGCGTTACGGCTGGCAATCTGTTTTTTGCGCTTGCTGGCAGCCATCGTGATGGTCGTGACTTTATTGGTGATGCCATCACGGCTGGCGCGGCAGCGATTGTGACCAGCATGACGCCACTGGCAAAAGACATTGCCAAGCTGGCGCAACAGGCGGCAATTCCGATCCTGCAATGCGAAAACCCACGCCGCGTCATGGCCAAAATGGCCGCCATTCACTGGCCGTCACAACCTGGCATGGTTGCCGCTGTTACCGGCACAAATGGCAAAACATCGACCACCGAATTTTTGCGCCAGCTATGGCAGCGCGCCACATGGCAAGCCATTGCGGTTGGCACGCTTGGCATCACCGGCACCGATATGATCAAATCGGATGGGGCGCTGTTAAGCCTGCCGCCCCTGACCACACCGGACAGCATCAGCCTTCATGCAACATTGGCACCCCTGACCAAGGCCGGTGTCACGCATCTTGCGCTTGAGGCAAGCAGTCACGGCCTTGAACAGCATCGTCTTGATGGGCTGAATATCCATATTGCCGCCTTCACCAATCTTAGCCGTGACCATCTTGACCATCATATTGATATGGATCGTTATTTTGCCGCCAAAAACCGGCTATTTACCGATCTTCTTAGCGAAGGCGGCGCGGCCATCATCAATCTTGACGATCAATTTAGCGCGGCCATCATCGACAGTTTGCAAGACCGTGCCATTGTCATCAAAACCTTTGGCTATGCTGAAGATGCTGATTTCCGCATCCTATCCATCACCCCATCGGGTGACGGTCTTGATATGAAGGTCGTCTACCAAGATCAGACATGGGATATTCCACTGGCACTTTCCGGCACATTTCAGGCGATTAATGCCCTGACCGCCGCGGTTATGGCGCATCTTGGCGGTTTGCCGCTTCATGATGCGCTTGGTGCTTTACCATATCTAAAAGCCGCACCGGGCCGCATGCAAACGATCCATGGTCATCCCGCAGGGGCGCGTGTCGTTGTTGATTATGCCCATACGCCTGATGCGCTTGCCGCAGCGCTTGGCGCTTTGCGCCCTGAGGCCAGTGGCAAGCTTGTTGTGCTTTTTGGCTGTGGCGGCGATCGTGATCCGGGCAAACGCGCAATGATGGGCAAGGTTGCCTGTAAAATTGCCGATGAAGTCATCATCACCGATGACAACCCACGAAGCGAAGACCCTGCCAGCATTCGCAGTGCCATTTTGCAATCTTGTGATAAGGCCACCGAAATTGTGCCGCGTGACAAAGCCATTGCCAGCGCACTTGGCAATCTTGTTGCTGGCGATGTGTTGCTAATTGCTGGCAAGGGTCATGAAACCGGCCAATTGATTGGCAATGAAACCTTGCCATTTGACGATGCGTCAGTTGCCAATAACAAAATCCGAACCATGCGGGAGGCCTTGCAATGACGGCACCGCTATGGACATGTGACGATTTGCTTGCCGGATGCGGCGGCGCATTATTTGACCCAGCTTTTGCTTGCGGTTCGATTTCAGCCATTGAAATTGATAGCCGTCATTGCAAATCGGGTGATCTGTTTGTCGCGCTTGTTGGTGACAAGCAAGATGGGCATGATTTCATTACCAAGGCCGCCGATGCTGGCGTGGCGGCGTGTCTTGTTAGCCGCCCAAACGCGGATGCCCCGATTGCGCAGATCATTGTTGATGATCCGCTTGACGCGCTGGCGCGTCTTGGGCTGGTTGGCCGAAACCGCTTTGCCGGCAAAATGGTTGGCATCACGGGTTCGGTCGGCAAAACTGGCAGCAAAGATATGTTGGCGCATGCTCTTGCCGCTTTTGGCAAAACCCATGCTAGCCAGCGCAGCTTTAACAACCATATCGGCGTGCCAATCACCCTTGCCACTCTTGCCGCAGATTGCGATTTTGCCGTTCAGGAAATGGGCATGAATGCTGCTGGTGAAATTGCCGCTTTGACCGCACTGGCGCGCCCCGACATTGCCTTGATTACGCGGATTGCCAGCACGCATGGCGGCTTTTTTGACAGCCTTGATGATATCGCCAAAGCCAAGGCCGAAATTTTTCAAGGCTTGTCTGCTGGCGGCACAGCCGTCTTGAATATTGACGACCCGTTCTATGACCAGCTTGCCAGCGCGGCAACCAAGGCAGGCGCAGGGCGCATTATCAGTTTTGGCCGCAAGGATGATGCCGAATTTTGTCTGTTTGAGGCACGCCAGCATGAAGATGGCATGACAGTCCATGCCGAAATTGCGGGGCGTGAATTGCGCTTTGAAATGCAAATGCATGGCATCCATTGGGCGCAAAATGCGCTTGGTGTTCTGGCATGTATCGACGCGCTTGGCTTGTCGGTTGATGACGCGGTGGCGCGGCTTGCCAGCTGTCCAACACCAAAGGGGCGCGGCGGGCGTTTATCTGGCCGCTATCAAGATTGCAGGATCACGCTGATTGATGACAGCTATAATGCCAGCCCAGCATCAATGGCCGCTGCCTTTGCCAGCATGACAGCAACAGCGCCAACAATCATGATTCTCAGCGAAATGCGCGAATTGGGCGATGCCACCGCAACCGAACATGCCGCGCTGATGCCGCAAATCAATGGCCTGTTGCCACGGCTTGTCATTGCCTTGGGATCGGCCATGCATGATGCACTTGGTGGGCTGGATGACGCCATTGCCGCCATCGCCGCACCCGATACAAACGCTGCGGTGCAGATACTCGAAGATGCCGTTGAAGATGGTGACATCATCTTTATCAAAGGATCACTTGGGTCGGGATCATGGCGCGTTCGCGATGCCATTCTTGCCAATTTCGAAACTGCATCATCATCCGATACATCATCCAGGAATGGAGGGAACAGCCATGCTGCCTGACCTGCTTGTTCCTTTATCTGATCATTTTCAGCCCTTTAACCTGTTCCGCTATATTACCTTCCGGACTGGCGGGGCGACAATCACAGCTCTGTTGATTGCCCTGATCTGCGGTCCTGCTTTTATCCGCTGGCTGAAAACGCATCAGGCCGAGGGCCAGCCAATCCGTGATGACGGGCCACAATCGCATCTTCTTACCAAAATCGGCACGCCAACAATGGGCGGGCTGTTGATCCTGATTGCCTTTGCCGTTTCAACACTTTTATGGATGCCACTTTCCAACCCCTATTTATGGCCGGTTCTTTTGATCGCGCTTAGCTTTGGTGCGATTGGCAGCCTTGATGATTGGATGAAGCTGCGCAAACGGTCGCATAATGGCATGTCAGCGCGCATGAAAATGCTGTTACAGCTTGTGATCGCCTTTTTCGCCACTTTGATTTTCATCGAATTATCACCCGAACAGCTTCGCTATGGCGTTGCCGTGCCATTTTTCAAAGACACGCTGCTCGCCATGGGGATATTTTATGTGCCTTTTGCAATGATGGTTATCGTTGGCGCGTCAAATGCGGTGAATCTCACCGATGGTTTGGATGGGCTTGCCATTGTGCCGGTGATGATCGTCGCGGGCTGTTTTGCGCTGATCGCCTATCTTGCCGGAAATTATAATTTCGCCACCTATCTTCAGATCAATTTTGTTCCGGGCACGGGTGATCTGGCGGTAATGTGCGGTGCCTTAATCGGTGCCGGTCTTGGCTTTTTATGGTTTAACGCCCCACCCGCGCGGGTATTTATGGGCGATACTGGATCGCTTGCGCTTGGTGGCACTTTGGGTGCGATTGCGGTGGCGACGCGTCACGAGTTGGTGCTGGCCATTACGGGCGGCCTGTTCGTTGTTGAAACCCTGTCGGTTATCTTGCAGGTGGCCTCGTTCAAATTGACCGGCAAGCGGATTTTCCTGATGGCACCGCTGCATCATCATTTTGAGAAAAAAGGCTGGGCCGAGCCAACAATCGTCATTCGTTTCTGGATCATTGCGGTGGTGCTGGCTGTGGCTGGCCTGTCATCGCTAAAGCTGCGTTAGGGGAATGGTCTGAATGCTGGTTCCACATGACATGAACGGACAGACAGTCGGGGTCTTGGGCCTTGGCGGATCCGGTATTGCCGCAGTTGCCGCATTGCGGGCAGCCGGCGCGCATGTCGTTGCCTTTGATGATGGAAAACACCAGCAGGATCTTCCGGCAATTCAGATGACCGATTGGCGCGACTGGCCGTGGCAGGATATGGCGGCAATGGTGATCAGCCCGGGCATCCCGCATCTTCATCCAAAGCCGCATCCTGCAGCGGCCCATGCCAATAGCCTTCAGATTGACGTGATCAGCGAAGTTGAACTCGCCTTGCGGGCAAAACCACAAGCCAAACTTGTTGTGGTCACTGGCACCAATGGTAAATCAACGACAACGGCGCTGATCGGCCATTGCCTTGCAACCGCCGGACGCGCTCATGCGATTGGCGGCAATCTTGGTGATCCAGCCTGCTCGCTTGATGATCCGGGCAAAGATGGCGTTCTTGTTCTTGAACTATCCTCTTATCAGTTGGAAACCACCCCATCATTGGCACCCGATATTTCGATCCTGCTGAATATCAGCCCCGATCACCTTGACCGGCATGGCGGCATGAATGGTTATATCGCGGCCAAGGCCGTGGTTCTTGACCGGCTTGGGGCAGATTGCCTAGCGATTATCGGCGATGGTGATGAGCATGTGAAAGCGCTTGCCACCGCAACCCGCAAGCGCGGAATCAAAACCATGATTGCCAGCCCTGATCGCGCCCCCGATGCACAGCGTCATTCAGCGTCGCTTGCCGGATTGCATAATGCCGAAAACGCCGCTGCCGCAGCCTTTGCACTTGCCGCGCTTGGGCTGGACATGGCGATGATCAATCGCGGCTTCAAAAGCTATTCCAGCCTGCCGCATCGCCTGCAAACCGTTGCTCGCTGCGGTAAAATCCAGTTTGTGAATGATTCAAAAGCCACCAACGGCGTTGCCGCGGCAAAGGCATTGTCGGCCTTTGATGATATTTATTGGGTGGCTGGCGGTCTTGCCAAACAGGACGGGCTGGCACCGGCAATGCAATATCTTGGCGCTGTCAAAAAAGCCTATCTGATTGGCACGGCTGCGGCCGAATTTGCCAAAAGCCTTGATGGACAATGCCCAGCCGCGATTTGTGGTGATCTGGAAAAAGCAACACGCGCCGCATTCGATGATGCCAGCGCAGCCATTGACGGCGGCACCATTCTTTTGGCACCGGCAGCAGCGTCATTTGATCAATTTACCAGCTTTGGTGCGCGCGGCGATGCCTTTGCCGCGCTTGCCCAAAATCTTTGTGCCACCACCGAAGGAGGCAATCATGCTTGATCGTACCGATCGTTCGCTTGTTGGCATCTGGTGGTGGACTGTTGATAAATGGCTTTTGGCCAGTGCCTTGCTGCTGATGACCCTTGGCGTGATTTTGGTAATGGCCGCCAGCCCTGCGGTGGCAAGCCTGATCAATCTATCATCCCAGCATTTCATCGTGCGCCAGCTTATCTATCTTGCACCGGCATTGCTGATCATGCTGTTGGTTTCAATGCTTGAACCGCGCCCCATTCGCGCCTTGTCGCTTGTCGGGCTTGTTCTGGTGATTGGGTTGATGATCCTTGCCATTGTTGCCGGCAGTGAAATCAAAGGTGCAACAAGATGGATATCGGTTGCAGGCTTTACCTTACAGCCATCTGAATTGGCAAAACCTCTATTTGCCATTGTTTCGGCATGGTTGCTGACGCTTTGGCGTGAGGGGCAGGATTTCCCAGGCTGGGCCTATGCGTCAGGTCTGGCCGCAATCATTGTTGGCATTCTCGTCGCGCAGCCCGATATCGGCATGACTGCTTTGATCTTGATGACATGGGGCTTTCAGATGTTCCTTGCGGGCATGCCAATGTTGTTTGTCCTTGGGGCTGCCGGTATGGCACCCGTTGGGTTTTATCTTGCCTATTTGAACCTGTCGCATGTTCAGCTTCGTGTTGATAAATTCTTTGAAGGCGGGTCATGGCAGGTTGAACGCGCCAAAGAAAGCTTTGCCGAAGGCGGCTATTTTGGCGTTGGACCGGGTGATGGCGTGGTCAAGCTGCATCTGCCTGACGCCCATTCCGATTTCATCTTTGCCGTTGCTGCCGAGGAATATGGCGCCATCGCTTGTCTGGCCTTATTAGGGCTATATGGATTTGTGATCATTCGCGGTTTTGCCCGCGCCCTGTCGGGTGAAGGGCTTTTCTGTCTGATCGCCACGGCCAGTCTGGTCATGCAATTTGGCGTTCAGGCCAGTATTCATATGGCATCATCGGTCAATCTGATCCCGACCAAAGGCATGACCCTACCCTTTATTAGCTATGGCGGTTCATCCTTGCTGGCCAGCAGTCTGACCATGGGGTTAATCCTTGCCCTGACCCGCAAACGCACCACGATTGATCACTTTGCCGATGGAGGCCGGTCATGAGCGCGGGCATCATCTATCTTGCCGCAGGGGGCACAGGCGGCCATATTTTTCCGGCGCTTGCCGTTGCCGAAGCGATGAACGCCAAGGGCTATCAGACCTGTCTGTTTACCGACAAACGCGGCGCGGCACTTTTGGCCGATATCGAAAAGCTGCCAGTTCGTCTTCATGTGATCAGCGCCGCCTCGCCGTTTCAATCGGGCATTTTCCGCCGGATCATGGCGCTTACCAAACTTGGCATGGGGGCGTTATCCTGCCTATGGCATATTGGGCTTCGCCCACCAATGGTGATGATTGGCTTTGGCGGCTATCCATCTTTTGCACCGCTTTTGATTGCGCGTCTTTTCGGCGTGCCGGTAATGGTGCATGAACAAAATGCCTATCTTGGACGCGCCAATCACGCCCTTGCCGCCCGGGCGCGGCTCATCGCGCTAAGCTGGCCGCAAACAAAAAACCTGCCTGATGGCGTGGCAACCCATATTACTGGCATGCCGGTTCGCACCGCCTTTTTTGCCAAACGGCGGCCTAGCTGTGCTGGTGATACGCTGGTTCTTAGCGTTCTTGGCGGATCGCAAGGCGCAATCATTCTTGGCACACTTGTGCCGGATGCGCTGGAAATGATTGACCCGCCATTGCGCGATAATATCAAAATCTATCAACAAGCCCGCCCCGAACAGATTGATGATCTAAAGGCGCGTTATCGTGCCTTGGATATCGCCGCATCAGTCAAACCATTTTTCACCAACATGCCTGATCTTTTGGCCAAAAGTGATCTTGTGATCAGCCGATCCGGGGCATCATCAATTGCCGAACTTGCCGCAACCGGCCGCGCCTCATTGATGCTGCCTTTGCCAAGCGCGATGGATGACCACCAAAAAGCCAACGCCCTGCAAATGGAACAGGCAGGCGGCGGCTATTGCCTTGACGAAGCCACGATCAGCCCTGCCTTTCTGGCAACACGCATCATGCAGCTTTTTGAAGCCCCTGCCGAGCTTGGCAAGATGGCCGCCAATGCCACCAGCTTGGCAAGCCCACAAGCCGCCAGTGATATCGCCGATCTTGCCGAGGGGCTGATCACCAAACGCAACGCACCACATTTAGGAGCTGTCGCATGAGTGAATTGCCACTATCCATCGGCACCATGCATTTCACCGGCATTGGCGGCATCGGCATGAGCGGGATCGCCGAGATTCTGTTCGAGCTTGGCTATGCTGTTCAGGGAAGTGACATGTCGGATAATGCCAATGTCAGACGGCTACGCGACAAGGGTATTCCGGTTATCACCGGTCAAGCTGCGGAAAATATCGACAATGCGGCCTTGGTGGTGATTTCAACCGCGATCAAGCCTGACAATCCCGAAGTTGTTGCCGCCCGCGCCAAATTCCTGCCAATCGTGCATCGCGCCGAAATGCTTGGTGAATTGATGCGGCTTCGTTGGTCTATCGCCGTTGCCGGAACGCATGGCAAAACCACAACAACAAGCCTTGTTGCCACCTTGCTAAACAGCGCCGAAATTGACCCGACCGTTATCAATGGCGGCATCATCACCGGATGGGGCAGCAATGCGCGCCTTGGCAAAGGAAGCTGGATGGTGGTCGAAGCCGATGAAAGCGACGGATCTTTTGCCAAGCTGAAACCAACCGTTGCCGTGGTCACCAATATTGACCCCGAACATCTTGATCATCATGGCAGTTTTGAAGCGCTGGAAGCCGCCTTTTTGAATTTCGTTGCTTCGATCCCCTTTTATGGCTTTGCCACCCTCTGCATCGATCACCCATCAGTTCAGCGCCTTTTGTCAGGCATCAAAGACCGCCGGATCATCACCTATGGCATGAGCGCCAATGCCGATGTGCGGGCCATCAATCTTCGCGTTGATCAGGGCGCCATGCTGTTTGATGTCCAGCTATCTGACCGTATTCAGGGCGATAGTGCCGCCCTGCAAAATGTTCGGTTCCCGATGCTTGGCGATCATAATGTGCAAAATTGCCTTGCGGCGATTGGTGTGGCGTTGGAAATGAATATTGATGCATCACGCATTCTTGGCGCATTGGCCGAATTTGGCGGGGTTGGCCGTAGGTTTGAAACCAAAGGCGTCAGCAATGGCGTCACCATCATTGATGATTACGGCCATCATCCGGTTGAAATAAAGGCCGCATTGAAAGCGGGAAGAATGCTTAGTGGCAATCACAAGTTGATCGCCGTTGTTCAACCGCACCGCTATAGCCGCCTTGCCGATCTATTTGCCGATTTCTGCAGCTGTTTCAATGATGCTGACGAAGTTTTGGTGGCCGATATCTATGCTGCTGGCGAAGCCCCGATTGACGGCGCTGACAAGGCATCCTTGGTTGCCGGATTACGCGACCATGGGCACAAAGCCGCTGCCGGCCTTGATGGGCCTGACACGCTGGCCGCCGAAATTGCCGCACGAACATCATCGGGTGATGTGGTGATTTGTCTTGGCGCTGGCGATATCACCGCATGGGCCGCCGCCTTGCCGCATGAATTAGATAAATTGGCAGGAGAGAGCGCATGACCTCAATCCTTGACCGGCTTCCAAAGGTGTGCGGCAGCTATACGCCAAATGATTTGATGGCACGCCATACTTGGTTTGGCGTTGGCGGGCCTGCCGATATTCTGTTCAGCCCGCTTGATGAACAGGATCTTGCCACTTTTCTGGCCGATTGCCCCGATGATATTCCGCTAATTGCCGTTGGCGCCGGATCGAATTTGCTGGTTCGTGATGGCGGTGTTGCTGGTGTCGTGATCAAGCTTGGCACCCATCTGAATGCCATCCGCCATGACGGTACGCGCATCATTGCCCAAACCGGCGCAACCGATGCCGATGTGGCGCGCTATGCACAAAAGGCCGGCATTGCCGGTTTGGAGTTTCTGATTGGCATTCCAGGAACGATTGGCGGCGGCCTGCGGATGAATGCTGGTGCCTATGGAAGCGAATTTAAAGATGTAACAAGCCTTGCGCATGGGTTTGACCGTTCTGGCAAGCCTGTTACCGCCACGCCAAGCGCGATGGGCATGGCCTATCGCCATAGCGACGCGCCAGCCGATTGGATTTTCACCTCTGCCGAATTACAAGGGCATGACGGTGATCCGGCTGGCATCAAGGTGCGAATGAAAGACATCATTGCCAGTCGCGGCGAAGCGCAACCACGCGGCGTCCGAACCGGCGGCAGTACCTTTGCCAATCCTGATGGCGGTAAGGCATGGCAGGAAATCGAAAAGGCAGGCTGTCGCGGGCTTCGCATTGGCGGCGCGCAAGTGTCGGAAAAACACTGCAATTTCCTAATCAATACCGGCACCGCAACAGCCGACGATATCGAAACGCTTGGCGAGACGGTTCGTAGGCGTGTGCTTGCCGGTGGCGGCCCATCACTAAGATGGGAAATTCGCCGCATTGGACGCAGCCAGACCGAGGGGGCAACCGAATGACCGATAATCGTGACCGCGTCGCCGTTTTGATGGGCGGATGGACATCTGAAGCCGCGGTTAGCCGCGTTTCGGCAAGCTTTTGCGGGCAAGCCGCACGCAATGCCGGCTGGGATGCGATCGAGGTTGAGGTTGACCGCGACATTGCTGCCAAACTGAAGGAGCTAAACCCGTCACGCGCCTTTAATGCGCTTCATGGGCAGATCGGTGAGGATGGCAATATTCAGGGTCTGCTGAATATCATGAATATCCCCTATACCCATAGCGGTCTGACCGCATCGGCCATTGCCATGGACAAGCTGTTGGCGAAAACACTTCTTGCCGGTGCCGGTATTTTGGTGCCACCAACCTTGGCCTTGGTCGAAGATAGCCATGTCTATCCTGAAAACAGCACCGGTGCACATGTGATCAAGCCGCGCAATGACGGATCGAGTTTTGGCGTGGTGATTGTGCCAGATGCCAAAGCGCGCCCACCTGCCCGCAACACGTGGCCTGCGCATACGCAACTGATTTGCGAGCCTTATATCCCCGGCCGCGAATTAACCGTTTCGGTTCTTGATGGCACCGCACTTTGCGTTACCGAAATCACTTCCGAGCGCGAATTTTACGATTTTGACGCAAAATATGCGGTTGGTGGATCAAAACATATTCTGCCTGCCGATATTCCCGAGCCAGTTAGCCTAAAAGCCTGTCTTTGGGCCGAACATGCCTATCGCCAGCTTGGGTGCCGCGGCATCATCCGCGCCGATTATCGCTGGGATGATAAAAATGACCAGCTATTCATGCTTGAGGTGAATACCCAGCCGGGCATGACGGCAACATCGCTTGTGCCCGAACAGGCACGCTTTGTTGGCATGTCAGGTGAAGAATTGGTGAATCATCTATTGGAGATTGCACAATGCGACGACTGATTGGATGGATCAAACCTCAATCCCAGCCGCACAGCTTGTCGCCGCAGATCAGCTTGTGGCGCAAGATCAAGATTGGCTTTTTATCGCTTTTCGCCATTGCAACAGCAAGCACGATTGGTATGGCGATGCTCGATCGTGAAAAGCTGACCAATGATCTTTTGACAATGAGCGGGAATGCCGGATTGGTGTTGACCGATATTCAGGTTCGTGGCCGCGCCCATACGCCGCAATCGCGCCTGTTGGCAGCGTTGGATTTGCAAATCGGTGCGCCAATCCTTGGCATTGATTTGCAAAATCTACATCGCAATATCAGCCAGATTGGCTGGGTTGAAGATGCCATTATTGAGCGCCGCCTTCCCGGCACGGTTCATATCACCCTTCGTGAGCGCGTGCCAATCGCCCTGTTGCAAAACAATGACAAACATAAATTGATTGATCGAAGCGGTGCCATTATTGATGGCGCTGATCCAAGCCAATTCACCCATCTGACGGTTGTTGCCGGTGACAGCGCGGCGCCGCATGCTGCCGCCATTTTGTCGATTTTAAAAACCGAACCAGAATTATTCAGCGAAGTATGGGCGGTAAGCTATCGGTCAAAGCGGCGCTGGGATGTTCATTTGAAAAACGGCATGGAAGTGCGGCTTCCCGAAATTGATCCCGTATCAGCCTGGTCACGTCTTGCCATGATTGATCGCAAGAAAGCCATCACCCATCGCGATCTGGCCGTCATTGATATGCGCATACCGCAACAATTGATTGTCGAGCCAAATATTCCGGTAAGAGGAAGGGGAAGCAAAACATGATCCTTAGCAAAACCAAAGCCATTACCCGGCGTCCCTTTGCCGTTCTGGATATCGGATCATCAAAAATCTGCTGCATGATTGGCGAGGCCAACGGCGCAGGCGGGGTGCGGCTTCTTGGTCATGGAACGCATGCTTCGGCTGGCATCCGCAGCGGCGAAGTCAGCGAATTAGAGGCGCTAAGCACGGTGATTGGCAAAACCGTTCAAGCGGCCGAGCGCGATGCCGGTATTTCGGTTACATCAGTCACGGTTGTTGCCCCAGGCGGCACACCATTTTCAAGCATCTGCAAAAAATCAGTCAGGCTAAGTGATGCGGTGGTTCGGCGGCGTGATATCGACCGGCTAATGGCGCGCAATGACAATGGCAATATTCCAGAAAACTATCAGCCGATGCATCTTCAAACCCTGCAATATGGGCTTGATGATGTGCGCGGCATTGCCGACCCCCGCGGCATGCGCGGCACCAATCTTTCGGTGGATTACACGCTTGTTTGCGGTCTTCGCACCTCGCTTGCCAATTTGCGTGAAGCGCTGGCGTTGAACCATCTTGAAACCGATCGGTTCCTGCATTCAGCCTATGCAAGCGGTCTTGCCTGTCTTAGTGCCGAAGAGCGTGATCTTGGCAGTGTCATTGTCGATATGGGCGGCGGCACAACGTCAATTGCCATCTTTATGGAAGGCAAGCTTGTTTATGTCGACACGATCAAAATTGGCGGCAACCGCGTCACCACCGATATTGCCCGCATTTTATCAACGCCGCTTGCCGATGCTGAAAGGCTAAAAGCGATTGATGGATCGGTTATGCCAACCGACATCACCGGCGTTGCCCCAGATTCACTTCGCGAAGTCGTTCGGCTTGGCCGCAGTGACAATATTACTATTCCCGCGCTTGGCACGACCACCGAAGTGGCCGGTCAAACCATTGAACGCAATTTGCTAAGCGCGATTATCCGGCCGCGCATCGAAGAAATTCTGGAATTATTGCATGGCCGTATGGAACGCGCCCGCATGGAACATACCGCTGGCAGCCGTTATGTGCTGACCGGCGGTGCCAGCCAGCTTACCGGCCTTGCCGATCTATTTGCCAAACAGGCAAAGAAATCGGTCGGTCTTGGCAAACCTATCGGCATAGCCGGTCTTGACGAGGATAGCAGCGGCCCCGGCTTTGCCGCCAGCATTGGCGCGCTGATCCATGTCAGCCGGATTGAGGAAAATGACCCAACAGACAGGCAGACCCGCACCCTGCCGCATGGGCCATTTGAACGTATCGGTGCGTGGCTTCGTGACAATCTGTAAGCGAGGAGACGATTGATGATCATATGTTCAAACCCAATTTCCCGCTGGCGACCCGCCCAGCACAATTTAGGACTCCGGCAGATTTGTCCTGCCAGTTCCGCCAGCCTATTGCGCCCAAGCAAATCAATTTCAACGCAGAATATCTCAATCCTTAATGAAGGGAGTCAGTCATGACCATCAACCTTACCGTTCCACAAACAATGCAAGAGCTTCGTCCCCGCATCACCGTTGTTGGTGTTGGTGGCGCTGGCTGTAATGCCGTGAATAATATGATCAACGCCAATCTTGAGGGTGTTGATTTTCTGGTCGCCAATACCGACGGTCAAGCACTTGCCCATTCGCTTTCAAGCCGGAAAATTCAGCTTGGCAGTGCCATCACACAAGGTCTTGGTGCAGGATCAAAGCCCGAGATTGGCCGGTTGGCCGCTGAAGAAAGCCTGCAAGATGTGATGGCCGAATTGGCCGATTGCAACATGGTGTTTATCACCGCAGGCATGGGTGGCGGCACCGGCAC
>JAFMNI010000176.1 GCA_017859295.1 Candidatus Puniceispirillum sp.
CTTGTGTTTAATGATACATTTTTCACCGCGGCAGATTCGCGTGAGCCGGAAAGCGCTGGCGTCCTTGGTGCGACGGTTGGATCTGCAATGGCATTATTCGTGACGGTTTTGCTGGCTTTGCCACTGGCTGTTATGGCGGCTGTCTATTTGGAATATTTTGCCCCGCCTGGCCGCGTGACCGATTTTATCGAAGTGAATATCAATAATCTGGCAGCGGTACCGTCAATTGTTTTTGGCCTTTTGGGACTCGCGGTCTTTCTTGGGTTTTTTGGCATGCCGCGATCAGCTCCGCTGGTTGGCGGGATGGTGCTGGCGCTGATGACCTTGCCGACCATTATCATTGCCACACGCGCGTCAATTCGTGCGGTGCCAACCTCGATCCGTGATGCTGCGCTTGGGCTTGGTGCATCACGTATGCAGGCCGCAATTGATCATATTTTGCCGCTTGCTGCGCCGGGGATTTTGACCGGAACCATCATTGGTATCGCGCAGGCGCTTGGTGAAACCGCACCGCTGATCATGATTGGCATGGTTGCCTTCATCGTTGATGTGCCAGCCACCCTAACTGATCCGGCAACGGCATTGCCGGTACAGATTTACATCTGGTCAGATAGTGCCGAACGCGCTTTTTACGAACGGTCATCACTGGCAATTATGGTGCTTTTGACCTTTTTGATTACAATGAATATTTCGGCGGTTCTATTGCGCCGGAAATTTGAGAAGAAGTGGTAATAAATTCGATGGATACAGTCGTGGATATGGCAAATGCCATCAAAATTCAGGCCAAAGATGTCAATGTGTTTTATGGCGAAAAACAAGCCTTGAACAATGTGTCGATTGATATTGAAGATCGGTCGGTAACGGCATTTATTGGCCCGTCAGGTTGCGGCAAATCAACCTTTCTGCGCTGTTTTAACCGCATGAATGATGTTATCCCCAGCTGCCGTGTCAAAGGGTCTATCATGATGGGTGATGTTGATGTGAACAGCCCGCAAACCGATCCGGTTTTGCTCCGTGCGCGCATTGGTATGGTGTTTCAAAAACCAAACCCCTTTCCCAAAACAATTTTTGAAAATGTGGCTTATGGGCCGCGCATTCATGGGCTGGCGCAAAGCAAAACCGAGCTTGATGACATGGTTGAAGACAGTCTGAAAAAAGCTGGCCTTTGGGGTGAGGTTGCCGACCGGCTTGCCGATCAGGCAACCGGCCTTTCGGGTGGCCAGCAACAGCGGCTTTGTATCGCGCGGGCGATTGCGGTTGGGCCGGATGTTCTGTTGATGGATGAGCCTTGTTCGGCGCTGGATCCGATTGCCACCTCGGTGATTGAGGAATTGATCAGTGAATTGCAACAACGCTTTACCATTCTGATTGTCACGCATTCAATGCAGCAGGCGGCGAGGGTGTCGCAGAAAACCGCCTATTTCCATCTTGGAACGCTGGTTGAATATGGCGATACCAAAGACGTGTTTACCTTGCCGAAAAACGAACAGACCGAAGCCTATATCTCTGGTAAAATTGGTTAGGAAAAATCATGGATACACAAAAACATATCAGCTCGGCTTTTGATCAGGATTTGATGATCCTGAATGACGCATTGCAACAGCTTGGCGATTTGGCATGCCAACAGCTTGAAGGCGCTATCGAAGGGCTGGCAATGCAAAATGAAGCCAATCTTGATAAGGTTATTAAGGGCGATGCCGCGCTTGATGCGCTTGAGGCCGAAATCAATGAAAAGGCGATTGAAGTCATCGCAATCCGCTCGCCGCGTGCCAAGGATTTGCGCTATGTTTTGGTGGCGTTGAAAGTGGCAACGATTCTTGAGCGCATGGGTGATTATGCCCGCAATATCGCTAACCGAACCAAGGTGATTATGACCGCTGGCAATGAAAATATTCCGGGTGTGAATATTGGCCGTATGGGTCAGGTAACACAGGAAATGGTGCGGGATGCAATGAAGTCCTATCAAAATCGCGATGCGGAAATGGCGCTTGCCGTTTGGCGCCGTGATATCGAGGTGGATCATATGCATACCGCATTCCATAAAGAGGTCTTGGCCTCGATGTCGCGCAACCCGAATATGGTTGGCACGGGTGCGCATCTTTTGTTTATCGCCAAAAATATTGAACGGATTGGCGATTATGCGACTGGCATCGCCGAACAGGTACATTTCCTTGTTGAAGGTGCGATGCCTGACGAAGACCGGCCAAAAGCCGATAAAACCAGCAAGGTCGTTGGCACCTGATTTTGAGATAGAGAGTGATGCCGGTAAAAATCCTGATTGCCGATGATGAGCCGAACCAGCTGGAACTTTTGTCCTATAATCTGGTGCAGGCCGGTTTTGACGTTGCGCAGGCGCACGATGGCGAGGCTGCGATGACGATGATCGAGGATTGGCACCCTGATCTGGTGGTTCTTGACTGGATGATGCCGCATATGTCAGGGATCGAACTTTGCCGGATATTGCGGTCACGCGCCGATACGAAATTACTGCCAATCATCATTCTCAGCGCCCGCGGTGAAGAAGGCGACCGCACGCTTGGGCTGGATACCGGGGCTGATGATTATATGTCGAAACCCTTTTCACCGCGTGAACTGGTGTCGCGGGTCAAGGCACTTTTGCGGCGATCCCGCCCTGCATTGATGAATGATGTTCTGGAATTCGAAGATTTACAGCTATTCCCAAGCCGGATGGAAGTGTTTCGTGGCGGCGTTCGGGTGGCGCTTGGGCCAAAGGAATATCAGCTTTTGTCGATCTTGATTGAACGACCCGGTCAGGTGTTTAGCCGATCCCAGCTTCTTGATCTGGTTTGGGGGCATGGTGTCTATGTCGAAGAACGTACGGTTGACGTTCATTTAAGCCGGCTTCGCAAGGCGCTTGATCAGGCAGGTTATGCGCCTTTGCCAAATCTGATCCGCACCGTGCGCGGAAGTGGCTACGCTCTTCAATCTGGATGAGTGGAAATCCGGGGTGATTGCCAAGCCTCGATAAAAACATTAGCAAGATCGTCAGAATATTGTATCACCGTTTTAGACGGCGTGATGACAGGCCAACCAGATTAGCATCTGCCGGATTGGCAAATAACAAGGTTTGAAAACATGGCAAAGACAACAAAGCGCGGCGCATCACATCAAGATAGAAACGCGCCAGCGCATTTCGTGCCGCTGGCGGTGATTATTGATGAATATGACGGCATTCTCGGCCAATATATCAGCGCGACTGGTGCGGGTGATGTTGTGGTGACAATGCCAGTTACGGTTGATGTGGCACGCGAAGGCAAACAGAAATTTTTTGTCGCGGTTGCGGTCACAACGGCATTTGACGACCCTGAAGCCTTGTCGGATGAAATTGAACGAACCGCCC
>JAFMNI010000177.1 GCA_017859295.1 Candidatus Puniceispirillum sp.
TTGTGCCAATGTTGCAATGCGGCTTGGAACGGTCAAACTTTTCCTTGGACATCTTGCTTTCGCCCTTTTTCTCGATTTAAAGGGCCTACGTCACACGACGTCATTGCGGCCCGTTTGATTTCAACCCGAAACGATGGCAGCTTGCCAACGTTACCCAGCGCAAATACGCTTTCTTCTATGTGACAATGGTGGTGGGGGTAGGATTCGAACCTACGTACGCTACGCGGGCAGATTTACAGTCTGCTGCCTTTAACCACTCGGCCACCCCACCGGTTTGCCATTTTCATCGAACGCTCTTTGCTTGCAAAGCAACGACGATCCTGCGAGATAAAAAGGCACAGCTAATTTGTCAACAAAGAAGTCGTCTTATGACCCCAAAAAGCGCGAAAAAACAACATTCGGCGAAAAACCCGCACCGAAATCGGCAAAAGCCAATTCCCAATCGTGGTGACATTAACGCTGGCGGCGGACGCCATAATGCCAATAAGCGACCCTCGCATCACGGGCAAACCGGCACCCCAACTGGTAAGACCGCCCCAAAACCTCCACAAAATGGCTATTTCATCTGGGGACGCCATGCGGTTTTTGCCGCGCTTGCGAATCCAGATCGCCGGTTTCAACAGCTTTATGTCGCCGCCGACAGCGCCGACGCGCTGGAAACCGAAATTGGCCATCTTGACCAGCAGCGTCAAAATGATATCCCCACGCCGAAAATGATTGAACGCGCGCGCCTCGATGGCATTGGTGGGGCTGGCGAAAAGGCTGTTCATCAAGGCATGGCCGCCGCGGTCTGGCCGCTTGACCCCCCACATCTTGACGATTTTCTGGCGGGGCTTGTCGTCAGTCAAGACATAACAGCAAACCCAGACAGCGCGTCACCAGTGCGGCTATTGCTTCTTGATCAGCTATCCGACCCGCGCAATGTCGGGGCGATCATGCGCTCGGCACGCGCCTTTGGTGTTGCCGGCTTGATCACCACATTTCGCAATGCCGCCGAAGAAAATGGCGTTCTGGCTCGCACCGCATCGGGAGCCCTTGATCATGTGCCGTTGATCCGCGTGGTGAATCTGGCGCGCGCCATTGAACAATTGCAGGATAACGGGTTTTTAGTTGCTGGCCTTGCTGGCGAAGGCGATGTCGAGGTTGGCGCATTGGCCGCCCATCAACAGCTTGCCATCATGCTTGGCGCTGAGGGCAGCGGTTTGCGCCGCCTGAGCCGCGATCATTGCGACATGCTTGTCCGAATCAATATCAATGATGATGCTGAAAGCCTGAATGTGTCGAATGCGGCCGCCATCGCGCTTTACGCCGCCAGCCTGTATCAAGCCGATTAACCATCTCAACACCTGAGCGCGGAAACGCCGAAACGCCGGAACGCCCAATATTGGCAACCCTTTGCCAAAACCTGCTGAAGTCAACAAGAGGTGGGCCAGTTCAAGAGAGGTGACCTTGAACTGGCTCAGCGCAATTTTTAGGCCATTATCGCGGCATAATGCTTGTGATCAGCGTGTTTTCGGCAAAAGATGATTTTAACGCCGCGCGAATGATCGCCAGACCAATCTGTCCCGCTTCAGCTTCTGCCCCTGCCGCTTTTTCCACTGCTGCTTTTTCCACTGCGGATTTGCCCACTGCGGTTTTTGCCAAGGCGGTTCAGCGCCCCATGATGACTTTTCGGCCTCAGCTTTTGCGGCAATAGGATCAATGCCAATATCACGAAGCTGCCATTGCGGCATTTCAGCCAATTGCCGCCGCTGTTTTGCCAAATCGGCACGGGCGGCGTAAAAACATAAAGATTTGCAAAGCCGCTAGCCAAGCCAGCCCCCTGCCCGCGCCGCATAAAACAGCAAAGCCGATATCCATTTTGACACCAAGACGCGTAGCGGGCGCAATCCATGCGCGGTTTAACGGTTTGCATGATCATTTTGATAAGTCATTTGTCACTCCTTCGCTGTTGGTGTCTGACCATCTGTAAAGCGATAAGACCAGTATGTTTCAGGCCGCCTTTTCGTCTCACTGGATCATTTTGGTTAATTCAACCTATTTTGAATGATGATAAATTTTGGATTTAATCATCACGGATGGTGATATGAATAAAACCCTTGGTTTGAGCGCGCTTCGCTCTTTTGTGGTGGTTGCCGATATTGGCGGCGTGACCGCGGCAGCAGGCAAATTGAATTTGACCCAATCAGCCGTATCAATGCAGATCAAACGGCTTGAAACGCTTCTTGGTCGGCAATTAATTGCCCGCTAAGGGCGCGGTATTGAGCTGCCGGTTCATGGCGAGCAGCTTTTGGATTATGGTCGTCAAATTCTTGGCAACAATGATGAGGTTTGGAACTGGATGGCGCATGAGGCGTTTGAGGGCAAGCTTGTTATCGGGGTTCCAACCAATATTTTATATCCGCATATTCCAAGGATTTTAAAAGAATTTAGCGATGCTTTTCCCCGCGTTGAGGTCAAATTGATTTCAACCCGAACCGCCGAGCTCAAAGACGAATTTGCCAAGGGCAAACTGGATTTAATCCTGACCACCGAATCCGAAACTGCCAAGGGCGGCGAAAAGTTGGCATCTTATCCGCTGAAATGGTTTTGCCAGCGCGGCAACACCCAAATATGGAAAAAGCGGCCGTTGCCGCTGGCCTATGAACAGCGTTGCATCTTCCGCAAACATGCAATCGACAGTCTTGATGCCGAAAATATCCCATGGGATCTCGCTTTTGTTACGGCAAGCTGTGTTGATTGCATCCCCTATATCAGCGCCGGCCTTGCAATTGTCGCCGTTTTGCAGGGAACCGAGCCGGAAGATTGGCAAGAAATCCCCGCCAGTGCAGGCCTTCCCAAATTATCCGAATTCATGATTTATCTTTATGTCACTGATGGGCCGGAATGCCTTTTGGCGCATCACCTTGCCAGTATTGCTCGCGATGCCTTCTTGTATTAGGTCAATTACCAGTCATGAAATGGGGTAGATTTTGCCAAAAGACATTTTTTTCACAAGACAGCTATTGACCACGCAGAAATCTCTGGTAAAAAGCCGGTTATTGCTGGCGTGGCTCAATTGGTAGAGCACCCGATTTGTAATCGGGCGGTTGGGAGTTCGAGTCTCTCCGCCAGCACCACTCTCCTTCATGAAAATGTTGATTTCACTGTACTTTTGTAAGTGCCTTTGGTTAGCTTTGTACCAAGGTTTGTACCAAAGTACAGGGATTCGACCAATGGGATTTGTTGTTAAACGGGGTGAAAATTACTCAGCACGGCTTGCTATACCCAAAGCCTTACGTCCCATATTAGGCAGAAATGAGTTTAAGAAATCCCTTGGAACGACAAGCAGGATGGAAGCTGAACTGCTAGCTGCTCCC
>JAFMNI010000178.1 GCA_017859295.1 Candidatus Puniceispirillum sp.
AATCTGTAACTACTAAAAAGTTGTCATCAAACCATTGTCTACAAGAGGCAATAGTTGGTAAGTCATCTTTTATAACTTCACAATACTCGGTCTCAGTTGGGACATGATTTAGATGGAGAATAGACTCTCCAGGTAGGCACTGATTACCGTCAGCATCAATTGGAATACCAATATCGTCATAACCTACAGGTGGAGTACCAGGCCAGTAATAGTTTCCTGACTGTTCATCATCTGTACTTGTTATATAAACAAGAGGTCCATACGTAAAAGCCAATTTTACCCCCAAATAGCTGTAATTTGTTCTGCGACAGTAGCGTTGTTGGCAACAATACCATCATACTCTGCTGTTCTAACTTCCTTATAACCATACCAATCAACAATAGCTTCTTTCACAGCAGCTTCTGTTTTGTAAATATGTTTAATCTCAAACCAAAGTGAAGCAGCGTTAACGGTAGGTAAATAGTCTTGGATATTATCATTAAACTCAGTTTCATGGGGAGAATAGTCTGGATGATATACACAAGATGAGTCAATACAAAGAGTGGCATTAGCAGCATCTCTTGGAATACCGGTAGTTGAATCATACTCAGTTGGATGAGTGCCGTCCCACCAGTAGTTACCGCTACCATCTGTCTCGTGTCTAAGATTCCAAGTTATACCTTTATAAGTCCACTTTGTGTCAGGAAACGTTGGATTTATTCGCCACCAACTACCTTCTAAATCATCAAGTTGGTGTGTGTTAACAATATTGTTAGCACCAGCGTTATCCCAACGATATTGATTTACATACCCTCTAAATTCAGAGCGATCCGCAAAAGATCCCCCGCTTCTGCCTGTCCATAGCTCTAGATTCTTTACTTTATCAGCCTTGCCAATGAAAGTTACAATTTCAGGAACATAAGCCACGTTCTCTCCAGGATCAACGGTTCCTAAAGACCCAATAGGACAGCCCGCTAGTCCTACCTGAGAAGATTGAGGCAGATTACAGTTAAAAGCAACGTCAAAACCTTCTTCAGCCGCTACATACTGAGCAGTAGCAAGAGCCATACCTAATTGAATACAAACTGTTTGAGTCTTTTTTAAGTCAGTATCTACTGTCATACAGTTGTCATACATGTCCTCTGAAAAAGCTGTAGGTACTGACCAATACAAAGCTAGAGGAGCGGTATTACATAGCTCAGCATAGTAAGTAAAGTTATCAGCAACTAGGTTAGCATTTACAGTCCCACCATCGGAAATAAACTGAGTAATCCTATCCTCTCTAGACTGAGCCCAAACAGCTAATTGAGTCTGCATCTCAGAAGGCATTTCGTTCACCCTAAAAAGAAACTCAGTCCCAGCAGGTGTAACATTTGCTACAGCTGCTAAAATGTTTGCCTTTGTTGATTCAGGTACTGAAACACCTGTGTCAAATGTAATCGGTGTAACTCTTTTATTCTCAATAAAGTCTTTAATAGAGTTAATCGAAATGCTTTCAAAATCTGCCATTTAGGTCTCCTTAAAATATGACTAGCTCTTCATGAGCTAAATTTTTCTCATAGCAACCTATCCCTAACAAGGTGTTGCCGTTATCTAATAATCCATTTTGTTCAATATTTTCTAAAATGAGAGGGGTGCTTGCTGTAACAAACTCTCTACATTTATGTAGAGCATCCCATCCAGGCCCACCATTGAACATTTTTTCTAAGTCACCCTCAGACGACATCAAAACCACAAATACAACCCATTTCATGATTTTCTCCCTTGTAAAAAATTTTTGAAACGTAAAGGGAGACGGTTCAAAACTTAAGTCTATAATACTCTTCCCTTTAAGGGATGTCAAGAACTAACAGTGATTTTTGAAATTTCCCAGTTCGAGGCCGTATGGAGGTGCACAGATACCCGTGCATCCTCCAAGTCTTACTAACCGCCCCCTGACCCCCCGCCGGGCTAAGCCCTTGATAACAAAGGAAAATAAAAATGATAAGTCATTGAAAACATTGGAAACTTTTTTCGCTTTGCCTCTTGATTTATAGGGCAAGATACCCTATATATAATATATAAGGTTTTAAAGGAGACTTCCAAATGGCAAAAATTCGCTCTCACAAGATCCGCTCTGCGATCCTCAAGGAATATAACCATTGTTGCGCGGCTTGCGGTTGCGCTGATCGTGAGGCACTCGCTATTGACCATGTTGTCCCACAAGCCCTTGGCGGTTCTGATGAACTGGATAACCTGCAGGTCCTTTGCGTGGTCTGCAACTCGCAAATTAAAGGCAAGGTTCAAACGCCTCGCCTCGATCCGCGTCAACCAATTTGGGATTGCCGCAAATGGAAAAAAGGGCGCATGGAATTACGCGCAATGATTAACGGAATGAAAGGATAAAAAGCCATGAATATCAATGCTTTAGAAACTCGCGACCTGCCAATGCTCACCGATAATGAGATCAAAGCGCTGGTCACTCGCCTGCTCACCTCAAATATTCGCCGTGATCTGCTCGGCGCGGTTATGGCTGAAGAAGAAACCCGCAATTCTGATGCGCTTCTTTCTTTCGGCTTCGATGACGATCAAGACCTCTAGGAGATATCACCATGTCAATTCATGCTTTCATCGTTTTTAAAATTTTCTTTGCCATCAACTGCATTGGCGGATTCCTGCTGATGATCTTTGGCGCGGGATTGATTGAATCGCCAGATACTGTCACCATGCTGATCGGCGTCATGGTCACTATAATCGGGATCTTATCCTTTATCACTTTTGGAATTCTGCTCGCTCAGCGGGCAGAATAATCCAACAAAAACAAACACTTACGAGGCAGCGGCCCCTGCAGGCTAACCCCTTGATTTTATTGCGTTTTTCGGCACGAAAAATGTTCTCTATGCGACTACGAATCACCTAAATGCGACATGCGTATATCCAGATTTTACCCCCTCGCTAACCCATTGATTTTATTAGCCTGCCGCTAAACCCTTGAAAACATTGACAAATAAAAATGCTAACCCATTGAAAACATTGGAAACTTTTTTCACTTTGCCCCTTGATTTTTAGGCTAAGAAACACTATATATAATATATAAGATAAATTAAACAAAAGGAATACAAAATGACTTTTCACAATATCGTAATCTTCGACTTAGATGGAACTACCATTGATAGCACTCATCGTCAAGCCACTCTTGCCGATGGAACTCTTAATCTTGCCGCTTGGAAAGAAGCGGCAACGCCTGAAAAAATCTTTCAGGATCAGGTTTTACCTCTTGGTCATCTTGTCAATCGCATTGGCAAAAAAGCCTATACCATTATTTGCACTGCTCGCAATATGAGCGATGCTGATT
>JAFMNI010000179.1 GCA_017859295.1 Candidatus Puniceispirillum sp.
CCATTGCCGCTCAGCCGACCCGCTCCGTGGATTCCAGTTGCATTCTCTCCAGCAGCAAAAACACCGGGTATTGAAGTTTGGGCGTTAGTGTCTATCACAATGCCTGCCAAAACAGAGTGGGCTGCAGGTATGACCTCTATCATTTCGGTTCGGTAGTCGCAGCCAGCTTCAGTTAACTTATCCAGGGTTGTGGTGCCTTGACTGCCCTCAAATTCCTTCCACGTAACGTCTGAGAAATGAGTGCAATCTAGGTAAATTGGCCCTTTGTTACTGAAAATTTCTTGTTCAACCAATCGCAGAACTTCCGCGCGACCGATTTGTTCAGATTTCTTATTTGGGAAATGAAGCTCTAAGAGGTCTTCGCCAAGGCTGTTTGTTAGCTTTCCGCCCCTTGATAGAAATGGAGCCATGCCTGCAATACGAAGTATTTTCGACTTAACGCGGTAGATAAGCGTAAATTCTACAAATTCCAAATTTTTGAGTGCTGCCCCGATATCATAGCCAAGCATTATGCTGGTGCCGATATTACCTTCGTCACCACTAACAGTTGGGAAAAGACCTGTTGCACCCCCGGCAGCCAGAACAGCGGCGCCAGCAGCTATTGTAATCGTTTTGCGACCTTGAAGTGTCACTAAAAACTGATGCCCCTCGATTGGCTTGATGTCTCTTACAATTGTCCTATCTAAAAACATCACTCCTCGAGCTTTTGCTTGACGGAGCAAAGCTGACACAATCGCGTGGCCGCCTCCAATTGCTGAAACGGCTCTTGGGCAGGAGTTTCCCGGAGCGTTCAACTGAATGTAGCCATTATCTTCTGCTCGGCTAAATTCGACGCCTAGGCTTTCCAACCATCGGACTGCAGAGGTTGCCTGTTTGGTAACAAAATTTACAAGTTCAGGGTCACCAATGTGATAACCAACTTCAAGTGTGTCATGGGCGTGCTGGTTGGGAGTGTCCGGCACAGGGCGGGTTTCTAAGTCACCGTGGCCAAAAGCTGCAGCCAAAATCCCAGCAGCCTTGGCCGAAGAGCCAGAATTTCCGGTAATACCCTTGTTGATTAGAAGGACAGTGGCTCCATTATCTGCCGCGCTGATTGCGGCAGAGAGTGCGGCAAGGCCACCGCCAACCACTAACACATCACAATAAAAATTAGATTTTTCAGAGTTCAATTACGTATCTGCCAGTATTTGTTTCAAAAAAATCTGCTATAAAATAAGGCCAGCGCGAAGGCTGGCCTTACTATAACAACGTTAATTCATCATTTAAGCACCAGGTGCGCGATATGCACCGGTTATTTTGTTTGCTCGACCAGCTATGTCATTCATATCAATATATTCGAGCATCTCCAATTCCTCTAAAGCCCCTGATGCAGCCACCAAAACTTTCACAGCTGCTGCATCTTCGAAGCTCGAAACCTCTGCAACAACCGCTATATCGTACTTTCCTCTCAGGAATTGCAGGTCAATAAAATTACCACCTGATTTTTCTACCATCGCAGAAATTGCAGCACGCCTGTCATCTTCTGGATTTTTCAAAAACCCAGCAAGGCCAGTATTTGAGTATTTTCCTAAAAATAAAAACTTCATCTTTCCCTCCTTGTTCAGTCTGAAAATTTTGCCACAAAATTAGGCCAGCGCAAAGGCTGGCCGAGTTTAGGGGGTAATATGTTAGGTTCAACTTCACGGATAGCAGCGCAATATGACCGGTTTATGGTTGGAGTGGGGTAATTTTGAGGCTTGTAACTAAATGCGTTTGCGTAAAAGTTTTCATAACGCGGTACATCGGTATACCGCTAAACATTTTGAGCTGGCAGAAAAGCAAAGTTGATGCCTTTAATGAACCAATAACGCTTGAGTATTTTTTATAGAGATTTGTCAAACTAACCGGGGGAGACATGAGGTGGCGACATTCGCAACCGCTCGGTTCAACTAGTTTTCTGTAAGGGAAGGAGCGAATCCAACCACCTCATAGTTAATCTAGCATTTTGTGTGCCAAATGTAAAAAAGCCCCACAGATTACTCTGTGAGGCATGACTTTTGCTAAGGGAGGAACGTAACGCAGTGTCCTCTTATTGCTTCCACAAATAATAACGACATTGCGTTGCACTTCTTTAGCCATTCACACCTGTTTTATCCCTGAAAAACTGATGTTGTTGATAATGTAAGAACACGCATGGTGACATTAGTAAGTGCCATTCCAGGGAAATCAAACATAATGGGTTTTTAGCTAACTTTAACCGCTATGTAGACGCACAGGGCGATGATGAGAAGTTTTCCGTAATCGAGGTCGAAAGCAGTTCCTTCGCCAAACTTCTGTTCAAACGCGTTTTTCTGAGTTGGCTTAGACATTTGCTCTGTTGTTTGTTTTTTGGTTGCTGATGTCTTAGACACAACAATGGTGTCTCCAACTAAATGAGGATGTTGAACATTAACTTAACACATAATTCTTTCACCGCCCAACTAATGTTAGGTAAGCGATTAGACGTTTAGAATGTATCCGCTACATCCATGGGAAATATAACGGCGGAGCCTCCTGTGTTTTGTCTTTTTTTTCCTCAGAATTATTATCTTCTTCTAGAGAAAATCTATCAAAAAATTGGCTCCAAAAACCCCTGTTTTCAGCTTGGTTGTCCTTCGGTTCACCTTGCCTCCGCGTTTTCCTTTTAATTGTTTTTGTAGCAGTGACAGGTGGTACGGTGTTTTTCACTTTCATGACACCCTCCTGTTTACGTATGGCGAAACATTAGCATAAAACAGGTTCTAGGTGAAGGTTTGCCTTGGATTATCAAGTTACGACTTCGGTTTGTTACAAGCAGCTGGCTAAATATTTTCAGCCATTGTCAATGGATTTGTAAATCCCTAGCTCTCTCCAATATTTTTCAGCTAGAGCATTGGCGTCACTTATTCTCAATGCGAGACCCCGAATGATTGCATTGCAAATTGGGTCTGCTTGCGCCATTTTTGCCCTGAATACCTTTTCTTCTAACTTGATGAGGATAGCATTTGTCTTCGCTCTTACAGTTACAGTCCTTGGGGCGGCTGTAATAAGGCCCACCTCTCCAAAAAGCTCTCCGTCACCAAGAACACCAAGTACCATGCCTTGCTTGCTTTCTATTTGAACAGTCCCATTATGAACGAGATAAACACTATCGCTCACATCATTTACGCTGTAGACCACATCGCCTGCTTTAAAAGCTATTTTTGCGTAGTTCTTTAGGTTTGTATTCTGCATAAATTTCCCCTCGCTTCAAAATAGGCTTGATTAAAAATAAGGCCGCCAAAAAGTCATCACTATTAACGAAAATATGCT
>JAFMNI010000180.1 GCA_017859295.1 Candidatus Puniceispirillum sp.
TATCAACACAGTCCATTTTGCCGTAAATACGGGTCTGCTGGAACGTCCGCAACATACCAAGCCGCGCGATGTCACCAACGCGAAGCGTAGAAATTTCAGTATCGTCAAATTTGATCGAACCAGTGTCGATCGGGTGATAGCCCACAATTGAGTTGAACAATGTGGTTTTACCACAACCGTTCGGCCCAATAATTCCAGTGATTGAGCCGCGCTCAACTGTCAATGAGATATCAACATTTGCTTTAACACCACCATAAGCTTTGGAGACGTTATTAACTGTGATAATTGGGTCAGCCATTTACGCCTCCTCTTTCGCTTGTGTTGTGGACTGATCAACTACAATGCCAAACTTTTCTGGATATTTGGTTTGTAACCAGCCCATGATGCCCTGTTGAAAATAAACGATGTTAACAATTAAGATCAGGCCAAGGGCCACCCACTGCCAACCAAGCAGATAAGTCCAAGTAGTTTCTTTGACAACATGGAACAGAACCGCTCCGAGAACCGGACCCCACAAGGTGCCCTTGCCGCCGAGAAGCGCCATTGCCACCATGAAAATTCCGAATGTCGGCGCTGGAAATGCCACCTCAATCGGCTCAATGTAGCCAACCATATTTCCAAACACTGCGCCAATGCAACCCATGTAGAAAGCCGCAACACCCCAACCAAATTGTTTGTATTTCATGGTTGGGATACCCATTGCTTCAGCTTTATCTTCATCATCACGAATAGCATTTGCAGCCAAACCAAACTGAGTCGAAAACATCCAGCGGATAGTGAAGTGTGACAAGATCGCAAGCGAAAAACAGATTATGTAAAAGAAGATTGACCGATATTGAATGTCCAACGGTAAAAACGGCATCGAGATGCCAGCACCACCACCGATCGTGTCAATCGTTCCCGCGATCTGACCTGCCGCAATAGCTACCCCAAGCGTTCCAATCGCAAAATATGGCCCGCGAAGGCCAAAAACTACAGTACCCAGCAAACGAGCGAGAACGACACACACGACACCAGCTGCAAGGATGCCCATTGCCAAACCAGTAAAGTACTGTTCGTCGGTGAATTCTGGCTTAATCGCGCCATATGACGCGGTGTAAAGCCCGATGTCATAGAACATAGACACCTGTATGACCGCCGAGACATACATGCCAACACCAAAGAAAGTGATGTTGCCAAGTGAGTTATACCCCATCTGGCCACCCGTGATATCCCACGTTGACGCCATGAGAACCATAACCCAAAGAACGGCCATTTGTTGGATATAGTTTGGAAAAAGGATCGGGCCAAGGACACCTGATACTGCAATTGCCAAATAGAGAAGAGTTTGATTTTTAGTCATTACCGTACCACCTGCCGCTGGCGCCGCAATTGAATTTGCCGCCACATAAGAACTCCAAGAAGCATAAAGACCGCCGCAGCAACCTGCCATTCAGCACCGGCAATAATACCAGCATATTGCTCAACCCAACCAAGTGCGAAGCTCATGCCAATCACAGCTGGCAAATTGCCAAGGCCGGCGGCAGTCACAATAGCGAATGTCCGAAGGGAATAAACGATGCCGTAGAAAGGCTGCAGCACCCAAATCATTGAAACAAGAACGCCAGCAACGCCACAAATCGAAGCATTCAATGAAAATGTGAACGCAAACACATTATCTGTATTGATGCCGAGCACACGTGCCGCACGCGCATCCTGCGCAGTTGCACGAATAGCCTGACCCATGCGAGATTTTTTCATAAAAATCACAACTGTAGCCGCAAAAGCTGCCGCCAAGATCAACGAAACGACTTTAACCATTGGTATGGTAACAAAATCATCAAACATCGTTGCTATGGGGAAATGAGAGTCGATAGTTTGCACTTCTGGCCCATAAATTAGATTCATTACCTGCTGCAATAAAAGCGATAAGCCAAAAGTTGCGAGTAGTGAAACAAACATATCGTTATCGATAACTCGTCTGATGATAGATATATAGACCAGCCAACCAAACATAAACATCACTACGGCTACTATGGGGATCGACAAAACCGGATGCACGCCCATTTTGTAGAGCGAAAAGGCGACGTAGCCCCCTAAAATGACAAAATCACCCTGGGCTAAGTTTTTAACGTTCATCACACCCCAAACAAGAGCCAAACCATAAGCTGACAGGGCAAAAACGGCACCCACAAAAATACCGTCCAGTATCATTTGAACATTCATCACCGGTGCATAAACAAACAGCAATTGAAGATTATCTAACATAATTCCTCCAACCCACATTCACTAGAAAATAGGGAGACGCAAAAAGAGAGGGAAGCCCAAAGGGGGCTTCCCAAAAGTTATTAGGCCGCAGACTAGTAATTAACTTTGCGCGGGAAGTCCATATCTTTGTGAGTGATAATAGGCTTGTATGTCCCATCAGCCTGGATTTGACGATAGAACATTGGCTTGGCAATGTTATTACCTTCAGGTGCAAACCGAATATCACCATAGAAAGTTTCCATATCGGTTGCTGCCAAAGCATCACGGACTTTATCTTGATCAAAGCTATTTGCACGCTCAAAAGCATCCTTAAATACTAGGACCGCAGCTGAAGCTTGAGCTGTCTGATAAGGCACCTCTGTGTAGCTTGGATGGACTTTCTTGAAATCTGCGTTCCACTTCGCAGCATCACCAAAGTATTTGTCCTGCTTTGGAAGATTATCCAACCACTGCGTTGGGCACATTACGCCGACAGCTGATTTTGGGAACTTTTCGTGCACCTTTGCAGCCTCACAATGTGTGTAGGCAATAACAGGTGCCTGAATTTTCATTTCTTCAATCTGACGTGCAGCAGTTGCTGCTCCTTTTGAGTGACCTGAAATCAAAAGAATATCAGGCTTCAACGCCTTAAACTTGGTCAGAGTTGCTGACATGTCCGACAAATCGGCAGGCAACTTGTCGTCAATCACAATCTTCATATTGTATTTTTTGGCAACATCGAGAACACCTTCACGAACGTCAAGTGAGAAACCGTCATTTTCAAATGCCATACCAATACGTAGGTCAGATGGCGATTTCCACCCTGCTTTTGCACGCTGAGCGATAATGTCGAGCACTGGAGCAAGGTAATACTCAGATGTTGACAACACGGCGAACATGTACTTGTAGCCTTGCGTGAACAAAGAGCGCGATGCGCCTTCAGCTTCAACCATTGGCACGCCAAACTTTTCAGTCACCGGCGCAACAGCTTTAGTCAAACCTGTGCCGTATGGCCCAAGCATGAATTCAACGCCATCCTGCTGGATCAAACGCTCGGCAAGCTG
>JAFMNI010000181.1 GCA_017859295.1 Candidatus Puniceispirillum sp.
AACCTATGCAAGCTAGGAACGCCCCTTATACGTCAATAGGGGGGCTGTCATGCCTAGCACAAACAGTGTCAAAGAATTTCCAAACACCGAATCTAAAAGCAATACTACTGCCCATCTTTTACTATTTTTGTTTGGGTGGTTAGGTGCTCATAGGCTTTACATCAATGAGAGAACCTCTGGTGTTTTAATGCTAGCTCTTCTCTTACTGTCAGTTTTAATGCTGTTTGCTAACCTTGGGGTCGCCGGCTTTGTTGTACTGTTTTTTTGGTGGGTTCTGGATGTTTTTACCCTCCACCAACGAGTACAAAAACAGAATGAAATCACTTCCTGAGCTGCGCAAAGCCCTTCGCTTTATCAAGGTAGCCCCCAGCTTCTTATTGAGCAAAGTGGGACCTCGTGAGTCAAAACTTTTACTGATAAAAGAAAGATAAATTTATGCAAAAAGGCAAAGTAGTGTGGTTTAGTGCCGGAAAAGGCTTTGGGTTTATTGCCTCGGAAGGTTCAGTTGAAGAAATTTATATTAATATAAGAACAGTTAGAGATGCAGGTTTTGAAGCCTTGGTGAGCGGTCAAGCTGTAGAATATGAAACAAACGAAAGTCAGAGCGACAGACCAAGTGTAACAAAACTCACTGTGCTGTAGTAATGAGGCACAGCGAGTTTCAAAAACCTTTAGCGTATAGTTTTTGTTGAAGCTAGGGACTGCTAATTCGGCAAAACCTCAGGCCACATTTCACCGTGTTTGAGTGTTCTGAAATTTTTACTGTCGACACCCGCTGCCTTTAAGACGCTTTTGAGGCGGATGGGCGGCTCATTCATTGGCTCCAAAGTTAGTTTATATGTACCCCAGTGAATGCTAATGGCATATTTTGCACCTAAGTCACTGAAAACTTTGACTGCTTCTTCAGGGTTAATGTGGGCAGACTTCATGAATTCCCTCGGCTCATAGGCGCCTATTGGAATTGCTGCTAAATCGGGGCTGCCAAGCTTTTTGACCGTCTCCTTGAAGTCAGACGAATAGCCTGCGTCGCCTGCAAAATAAAAGGCAAAGTCACTCCATTGCATCATCCACCCTGACCAAAGTGTTTTATTTCTGTCAAAGAATGTTCTCTTTGACCAATGTTGCACGGGTGTCGGCTGAATAGTTACACCTTTACGCTGAACATGTTGCCACCAATCGAGTTCAGTAACGTTTTTGGCTCCCCAATGCTCCAGCAATGACTTGAGGCCAAGCGGTACCAAAAACTCCACACTTGGCTGTGTTTTAGCAATCTCACGAATGCTGGCCTCATCCAGGTGGTCATAGTGATTGTGGCTGATTACAACTATATCAATCCGAGGCAGGTCTGCTATCTCAAACGGTGATGGGGTAACCCGTTTTGGACCCATAAATGAAAATGGGGACGCCCTGTCTGAGAATTGAGGGTCAGTCATAATTGTCAAGTCTGAGTGATTTAATAGCAAAGTAGAGTGGCCAACCCACATCACGTTTTCTTTGAAAGTTGCGAGGTCTTTTTTTGAGCTTAACAAAACAGGAAAACCCGCATTTTCTTTTTCATCACTCTCTCGAGTAAAGTAGGAAGAAAAAAACTTGAAAAGGTCTAAGACGCTCTTGTCATGAAGGTCGCCTTTTGGATGTTGGAAGCGAGCCGTTTGCTTGTTGAAGTTTGGAGAGTTGGGGTATTTCATTGTTTCAGAGCATCCAGGTAGAACTATTGACAGAAAGACAACTAAACAAATCCTATATAACAGCACTCAACGCTCCTGTTTATTTAGATTGACAATCTCAGCTAAGCCTTGATTTTGCTTTCACAGCCGATGATGGCTATCCCTACCTTCCGCGCCAGTGAAAGGCAAGCACCCAATCTAAATATACGGCGGGGCGCCATTGCTATAACAGTGGAGGTGTCACTCAAGACAAGCCTTTGCGTTGTTCAATTGATGTGACAGGATAACTTATGAGGAGGTTCGCTAATGAAGCCAATAAGCTTAAAAAACTTTGCCAAGATGGCAGTTAAGGCAGGCGATGTAATTTACAGCGTCAACGATGCCAGTCATAGCGTCTATTTAGTACATAGTGGCTCAGTTCAGATAGAAAGCAAACAGGGAATGGTCCTCGGCGTTTTAAACGAAGGTGAATTATTTGGCGAAGTTGGCCTCATCACCTCAGAACCAAGAACCGTGACTGTGAGAGCAAAGACTAACGCGATGCTCATCAAGCTGGATGAGCCGGTATTTCGGGCAAAAATGGCTCAAGCTGACCCAATATGCAATGCAATCATTCGAGGGCTTGCTTTGAGGATTAGTGATGCAAATGCACTTGCAGAAAAATATTGGAGGGAATTGAATATCTATAAGTCTATCGACGGTAGCTAGCCAATTTTAGTCAACCGAAAGTCTCTACGCACAAATCATAACTTCTGTCTCGTTTGTCTCGTTGACTTTCCGCTGCCTTTTGAACAACCTGTCAATGGTTCGTTCAGGAGGATTCGGTGTCCCATTTAACAAAAGAACAAATCGACTTGTACAATCGTGACGGCTTCATTGCTCCGATTGATATCTATTCACGGGAAGAGGCTGCAGCAATCAGGCAAGAACTTGAAGGTTTGGAAGCATCGTATCCAGAAGCAGTAACCGGTCGCAACCGCAACAATGTTCATTATGTAACTTCACTTTTTGACAAAATCGTTCACAATCCCGACATTCTTGATGCTGTCGAAACCCTCGTCGGCAAAGATTTCTTAGTTGGTGGAACTACATTGTTCATCAAAGAACCAGAGCAGCGAGGGTTCATAAGCTGGCATCAGGATGCACGTTACATAGGATTGGAACCAGAAAATTGGGTAACTGCTTGGCTGGCTTTGTCCGATGTCACAACCGAAAACGGTTGTATGTATATGTGGCCTGGCAGTCATTTAGAAGGCGCCCGCGAACACTTGGATACTTTTGACGAGGAGAATCTTCTTACTCGCGGACAAACTGTTCAAAATGTTCCAACAAACGATACAATTCCAGTTGCACTCAAAGCAGGTCAATTATCCCTACACCACCCGTGGGTTGTCCACGGCTCTGGCCATAATAGCTCCAAAAGCCGTCGAATTGGCTTCGCTATTCAGTCATACATCGGGACAAACGTAGATTCTGTGTACGGAAAAATATTTGTCCAACAAGCACGAGGCTCAGACACTTATAGATACCATCAACATACCCCCCGGCCATCGTCCGTTATGGCCGAGCAAGATGTCGAATTTCGCGACAAAGCAAATGA
>JAFMNI010000028.1 GCA_017859295.1 Candidatus Puniceispirillum sp.
GCTTTGCCCCAAGGCGCGCCAGCTTGGTGATTTGTGCATCGGCAAGCGTGTCACTGGCGTTATGGAAATAGCCGCAAGAATATTGACGACGCGGGTCAAGGAACTGGTCAAATAAACTGTCTTTTAGATCATAATGATGCGCGACATTGCGTTTGGCGCGTGCGGGAAGGTTGAAAAATTTCCAAAAGGCAAGATAGGTTCCGGCAAACAGCCCTATCCTTGCCAGCCAATGTTTTTGCCAATGGCCATTATTCGCCATTAAAAGCGCCAAAAGCTGTTCAAGATCGTCATTGGCGATGGTCAGGCTGCCATCCATATAGGCCTCGCCAATGGCAAGGTCAGGCTTGAGCAAAATACGCCAGAAAAGGCTGTAATTCTGTAAATGAATCGTCACCTCAGGTCCGGCCGAGTCACCTTTCAGGCTGTGGGTGGGGCCATTGGCAATCACGATACGAAGACAGCCGATATGCAAAAATTGCTGCAATATGAAAAATCTAATGCGGGTTAGCATGACGCACCACATCTTGCTGTTTAATCCGGTCATTACAGAATAGGGGGTAAAACAAAACAAAAGGTTAAAGCCGGTATTTTTTTGCAAAAAAAGCGGTCAATTGCTTGCGGCTCGTGATTCGCGGGTGCAGATTACCGGCATGACCGATCCTGTGACGCATCATTCCGCTGATTACCGGCTAGCATCTGCCCCTTTGTCGCATCGTGACGGGGTGTTGCGTGCTGATGATTTTGACGATTTATATTTTTCAGCCGAAGACGGGCTTGGTGAGGCGCGTCATGTGTTTCTTGACGGGAATGACCTTGCTGGCAGAATTGCCGCCGCCGCCCAATTCACCATTGCCGAAACCGGATTTGGCACGGGGCTGAATTTTCTGGCGGTGATGGCCTTGCTTGAGTCTAATGCGCCGAAACAGGATCAACCGGGGTGCCAGATTGACTATATTTCATTCGAATCACGGCCTTTGCCAGCCACTGTCATGGCGCAAAGCCATCAGGCATTTCCCGATCTAGCGCGCCATAGCGATGGATTGATTGCCGCCTTACCGCCGCAATGGCCCGGCTTGCACCGCCGCGATTTCTTGCAGGGTCGATTACGGCTTCATCTGATTTATGGCGATGCAAATGATGCGGTGGCAAAGGCCGATTTTGCGGCTGATGCGTGGTTTCTTGATGGGTTCACACCGGCCAAAAACCCGCAATTATGGAATCAAGATTTATTGATGGCGGTTGGTCGTTTAACGGGGGCAGGCGGCAGCTTTGCCACTTTTACCGTTGCCAGTGCCGTTCGCCAGCGACTGGCCGAAGCTGGTTTTGAGCTTGAAAAGCGCCCCGGATTTGGCCGCAAACGCGATATGCTTGTCGGCCGCAAGCGCACGGGTACTTTAACGCCGCAGCCGGCCAAGCAAAAATGGAACATCGCAATCATTGGCGGTGGCATCGCTGGCGCTTCGGTGGCGGCGGGGCTGGTGGCGCGGGGCATAACCCCGCATATCATTGACGCCTGCGACCGGCTTGCTGGCGGTGCATCGGGCAACCGGCTGGCCTTGCAAAGCCCGCGTCTGAGCGTTGATCATAATGTGGCAAGCCGAATGTCGGCTGATTGTCTGTCCTTTGCGGTGGGATGCAGTGACGCTGCGCTTGCGGTTGTTGCTGATCGGGTAATCTCGCTTGATTGGCCAGATCGTGAAGCCGTGCGTCAGGCCAAGTTTCGCACGCAATTCTGGCCAGATGATCTAATGCAATTTGTTGATGCCAAAGCGGCATCGTCGCAGGCTGGCATTGATCTTCCACTTGGCGGTGTTGTGCATCATTGGGGGCGGGTGATCGACCCCATATGCCTGACAAATCATCTTGCCAAAGGCGCTGAAACGCATTTTGGCTTTTCTGTTGTTAGCATGCGCCGTGATGATGGGAAATATCACCTTATTGCCGGTGATGGTCGCCAATTGACATGTGATCAGCTTGTTGTTGCCGCTGGGGCAGATTTGGCGGCTCTGCATCAAATGCTGGCCATTCAGGGCATTACCATTGATGTTACATCGGGGCAGGTTAGTCATGTTCCTGAAACTGCCGCCCTTGCTGGATTGCGGGCAGGCATCAGCTTTGGTGGCTATTTGACGCCGGCAAAAGATGGCTTTCACGAGCTGGGTGCCACTTTTGACCGCGAGGGCAATATTGAAATTTTGGCAAGCGCGCATCTTCATAATAAACAGCTTTTGCCGCATGGATTTGGTGATGGCTTGCCCGATCCTGCCAGCTATGGGGCGCGGGTCAGCAGGCGTGCCAGTACAGCCGATCGCAATCCAGTTTGTGGCAAGATCAATGATGATTTATTCATTTTGGGTGCGCTTGGTGCGCGCGGTTTGACCTTGGCACCATTGCTTGGCGATATGCTTGCTGCAGAAATATTGGGAATGCCGGTCACGCTTGCGCGTGATATCAGGCGCGGGCTCGACCCTTATCGGTTTCGCCTGCGGGCAAGCCGCCTATAGGCCTAACATGCTGCGGGCTTCAAACCGCTTGCCATGATCGGTGCAATCGGGGCTAAGAAGCGTCAAAAAGGCCGGTGCAATATCATCTGGCTGTGGCAGCGAATCTGGGTCTTCACCCGGAAAGGCTGATGCCCGCATGCCGGTTGCGGTGCCGCCCGGGTTGATCATGTTGATTCGCAAATTAGTTTGTTCGGTTTCCCCAGCCCAAACCCGCCCCATTGCCTCTAGCCCAGCCTTGGAAATCGCATATGGCCCCCAGAAAGGTGCAATCCCCTCGGCAACGCCCGATGAGACCAGAACAGCGCGTCCAGCTGGCGCGGCAACCAATAATGGTTCCATCGCGCGAATCAAATGCCATTGCGCGGTCAGATTGACCGAAATGGTGCTGTCCCAGATTTTATCATCAAGATGTGACAAGGGGGTAAGAGGACCGAGCATGGCCGCGTTGGCCAACAGACCGTCAAGGCGGCCCCAGCGTCCATGAATCGCTGCGGCAAGACGCGGCATGGCAGCATAATCGGCCATATCAAGTTCAACAATGGTGGCTTTGCCTCCAGCGGCCGTGATGGCATCATCGGTTTCTTCCAAGGCGCCCATTGTCCGGCCAGTCATGATGATTTCAGCACCAGCCTTTGCCGCGGCAAGCGCCACAGCACGGCCAATCCCGCGGCTGGCACCGGTGATGAGAATTACTTTGTCTTGAAGATCAGGGGTCATGCTGCGCTCATTTGGTTGGCTAGCGGCTATTGCCGTGGGAAACGCGTTTTCCCGACAGGCCCGATGCCAGTTTAATCGGATAATCACCGGTAAAGCAGGCATCGCAGAATTGCGGCCCATCCGGGTTGCGACCAGCCTCGCCCATTGCACGATACAGCCCGTCAATCGAAATAAAGGCCAGTGAGTCGGCGCCAATTTCCTTGGCAATGGCGTCAATATCCAGCTTGGCAGCAATCAACTGGTCTTTATCAGGCGTATCAACCCCGTAAAAACAGGGGTTTGTCGTTGGTGGGCTGGCGATGCGCATATGCACTTCGGCAGCGCCGGCGGCGCGCATCATCGCAACAATCTTGCGCGAGGTTGTGCCACGAACAATCGAATCATCAACAAGAACAACGCGCTTGCCACGAACCGTTGCCGGATTGGCATTATGTTTCATTTTCACACTGTCATTCCGGCCTTGCTGGGTCGGCTGGATAAAGGTGCGGCCAATATAGTGATTGCGAATGATGCCAAGCTCAAAAGGAATTTTTGCTGCTTCGGCATAGCCAAGCGCAGCCGGCACACCCGAATCAGGCACCGGCACAACCAAATCAGCATCGGCGCGCGATTCATTAGCAAGCTCGGCGCCAATGGCTTTGCGGGCATGATAGACGCCGCGCCCTTCAAGAACGCTGTCCGGACGGGCAAAATAGATATATTCAAAAACGCAAAACCGGCTTTGCTTGGTCGGAAATGGCTTTATTGATTTAATGCCGGCCTTAGTGATGACCACCATTTCGCCCGGATCAAGATCGCGCACGATCTCAGCCCCTACAATATCCAGCGCACAACTCTCGGATGCCAGAACATAGGCATCACCCTGTTTGCCAAGAACCAATGGCCGCACGCCAAGCGGGTCACGAACGCCGATCAGCATATCCTTGGCAACACAGACCAGTGAATAGGCACCTTCAATCTGTTTTAATGCGTCAATCAACCGGTCAGTCACCGTGTCTTGATGTGATCTGGCAACAAGATGAACGATGATTTCAGTGTCTGATGATGATTGAAACAGGCTTCCGGTTTCAACAAGCGATGACCGGAGGCGCGCCGCATTGGTCAGGTTGCCATTATGGGCAAGGGCAAAGCCGCCAAAGGCCAATTCCGATGAAAAGGGCTGGATTTCCAATAATGCGTTTGAATTGCCGCTGGTTGAATAGCGGTTATGGCCAATCGCCACATGGCCGACAAGATTGGCGATATGTGACGAACCAGCGCCAAAATTCTCGCCAACATGACCAAGCCCACGATGCGCGAAAAAGGTTTTGCCGTCAAAGCTGACAATGCCAGCGGCCTCTTGTCCCCGGTGCTGGAGCGCGTGTAAGCCAAGGGCGGTGTTAATGCTGGCTTCGTCGGTGCCGAAAATGCCGAAAACCGCGCATTCTTCTTGCAAATGATCATCGTCAAAAGGGTGGGTCGTTACCAAACTCATAATCCATGTCCTAAAATCACGACGGCTAAAATGGCATTCAAACGCCCGCCATGCGCTGGGTTATCAACCAAAACACTGGTTCGCGTCAAGGCGTGCCAGATTTTCAATGATGCGATATATCTGCAATGATGCGTTATGCCTGCATTGGTGCGAAATATCTGTTTTGCTAATTGGCCTTTTCGTCACTTAATAATTTCATGCCGCTATTAAGGGCATCTCTGCCAGCCTCGGTTGGGGCATCAAAGCTTTGCGATACCGAATTTGAGGTCAAGGGGGCGCGATAGGTCAGATTATCAATCAATTTATCGCGGTAATCTTTCGGCACAAAGCCAGAGAAATAATGCGCGCTGCGGCTCAAAGCAGGGGTGCTTTGCGAGTCTGTGACAATATCGGGCAGATTATCTTCACCTTCGGCGGCAAAGACCGCAGCGACAAACACAATCAGCACAAGACCAAAACCGCGAATAAATCCAAACAATACGCCAAGCCAGCGATCAAGGCTGCCAAATCCAACGCGTTTCAGACCCGGGGCTAACAGGCTTGCCAGAATGAACCAGATCACAACCGATGCGGCAAAGGGCAAAGCCCATGCCAGCGCCGCGCCAAGCCCTTTGACTTGCAGAAAATCAATGATTGGGGTTTCGATCATGGGCGCTGTGTAATTGGCAACAAGGATCGAGACAACCCAGCCAGCGAGCCCAAGCAATTCGCGGGTCATGCCGCGTAATGTCGATAGGACCGCCGACAATATCAACACAAGAAAAATGCCGTAATCAACCAGCGTCAATGTTGCAAAATCGATCATGAAAATCCTTTTTCAGGAAAATCCCTGCGGCCAACCGGTCGGATTATGCGATAGAGCGTCAATTTATACCACCCATAATTTCAATCAATTCGGCCAAGGTCGTTGGTTGCGCCATCGCAATGCCGGTGGTTTTACCAATTGATTTGCGCGGGCGCGGCATGACCGCATTTTCAAAACCCAACTTGGCGGCTTCTTTTAGCCTTGCTTCGGCTTGTGCCACTTGCCGCAATTCAGCCGATAGGGCGACTTCGCCAAAAAACACCGTCCGTTTCGGCGCGGGGCGACCTGTTACCGATGAAATAAGCGCCGCCGCAACCGCCAGATCGGCAGCGGTTTCATAAATTTTCAGCCCACCAGCCACATTCAGGAAAATATCACGCCCCGATAACGGCACGCCGCATCGCGCTTCAAGAACGGCGGTCAGCATGGCAAGGCGGCTTGAATCCCAGCCAACAACATTACGTCGCGGGCTGGCAAGTGATGATGGCGCAACAAGCGCCTCGATCTCGACAAGAACCGGGCGGCTGCCTTCAATGCCAGCAAATACCACCGCACCGGTAACATCATCGCGGCGATCAGCGAGAAACAGCTCGGACGGGTTTGGCACTTCGGCAAGGCCGGCCTCAACCATTTCAAAAACGCCAATTTCGTCAGTCGCACCAAACCGGTTTTTGACGCTTCGCAAAATGCGGAAATGATGTGACCGATCGCCTTCAAAATACAGCACCGCGTCAACCATATGTTCAAGAACGCGCGGGCCAGCAATCGCGCCATCTTTGGTCACATGCCCCACAATCAACAGCGCCACCTGATTGTTTTTGGCGGCTCTGATCAATTCCTGCGCGGTGGCGCGAACCTGGGATACGGTACCGGGGGCTGAGTCCAGACTTGGCAGAAACATCGTTTGAATCGAATCAATAACCATGATGTCGGGCTTGTCGGGGCCATCCATCGAGGCGGCGATATCGCTGGCATTGGTTGCCGTGCCTAGCTCGACACTGGCATTGGCCAGCCCAAGGCGTTGGGCGCGCATGCGCACCTGATCGGCCGATTCCTCACCCGAAATATAGGCCGCCTTCAAACCCGCCGCCGCCAGCTTGCACGTCAATTGCAACAGCAATGTCGATTTACCAATGCCCGGATCGCCGCCAATTAAGGTTGCCGATCCTGGCACAAGCCCACCGCCCGCTACGCGGTCAAATTCGCTAATCCCCGATTGCATGCGTGGCGGTGGTTCGGGGCGGTTGTCCAGATTAAGGGCTTCGAGAGCAATCCGGCGGCCAGTGACGCGTTTTCCCGGGCCGGATGGCGCTTCTTTGCGTTCCTCGACAAGCGTGTTCCACGCACCACAATCATCGCATTTTCCGGCCCATTTTGGCGAAACAGCCCCGCATTGTTGGCAAACGAATGAGAGTGAATTGCGCGCCATTATGATGTCGCCATTTTTGCAGGTGAGGCGGCAGGCTTTTCATTTGTCAGCGGGCCTTCCGCCAAGCCGTGAACAAATTGATGCACTTCGGGAACACCGCTTTCATTCATTTCTTCGGCAGGGCCAGCCCAGATGATCACACCATGATGAACCATCGCCACCTTGTCAGCGATACGCCGAACCGATGCCATATCATGGCTGATGGTTACTGTTGTCGCGCCAAGCCGTTCACGCGCATCAATGATTAGCCGGTCAATCACCCCGCCGGTAATCGGGTCTAGGCCTGATGTTGGCTCATCAAACAGCAGAATTTCGGGCTTGTCGACAATGGCGCGGGCAAGGGCAACGCGCTTTTGCATACCGCCTGATAATTCGGCTGGATATTGATCAATGACTGATGCGGCAAGGCCAAGCTGGGTAATAGTTTGTGCGGCGATGTCGCGGGCGTCTTTCTTGTCTAACGCCTGTTGATGGCGCAGCCGAAAGGTTACATTTTCCCAGATTGGTAGCGAATCAAACAGCGCGCCAAATTGAAAGGTCATGCCAAAACGCCGCCGTAAATCTTCAAGCGCGGCTCGCCCCTGACCCAAAATTTCCTGCCCATCAATCTTGATGCTTCCCTGATCAGGCGTGATCAGCCCGTTCAGACATTTCATCAAAACCGATTTGCCACAGCCCGATGTGCCAATGATTACCAGTGATTCCTGCGGCGCAACGGTAAGGTTGATTCCCTTTAAAACATGATTGGCATCAAATGATTTGGTAACGCCGGATAATTCAATTTTGGGGGTAACAGCCATGCCTACACCCCGAAAAACATGGTTGTGACAATGTAATTGGCGATCAGGATCAAGATTGACGCCGACACCACTGCATTTGTTGTGGCACGGCCAACCCCTTGGGCACCACGCCCCGAATGATAGCCATGGTAACAGCCCATTAGCGCAATCAAAAAGCCGAACACCGCCGCTTTGACCAAGCCAAGCGTTACATCCGATACTTCAAGATATTCAAGCGTTCGCGCCAAATAGATCGACGGGTTGAAGCCAAGACGATAAACCCCGACAAGATAGCCGCCAAAAACACCAATCACATCACCAACAAGAACCAGAAACGGCAAACAGATCGTTCCGGCCAGCAAACGTGGGGCAACAAGATATTGCATTGGCCGTGTTGATAACGTGTCTAGCGCGTCAATTTGATCCGTAACCCGCATTGTGCCAATTTCGGCCGCCATTGAGGCACCAATCCGACCAGCAACCATCAATCCTGCCAAAACCGGCCCTAATTCGCGAGTGACCGATAGCACAACCACCGTTGCGACCGTGTCTTCGGCCGAAAAGCGGGCAAAGCCGGTATAGGATTGCAGTGCTAGAACCATACCCGAAAACAGCGTTGTCAGCCCAACAACAGGAAGCGAAAAATAGCCAATATCAATGATTTGGCGAAACAGCTGTTGCCAATAATAGGGCGGCGTGAAAATCCAGCGAACCGCTGTGATGGAAAACAGCGTGATCCGGCCGAATGCGGCAAGAAAATTAAGGGCGGTGCGACCTATATTTTGGACAAAGCCATGCATATGTCTGAAACCGTCCGCGACAACTGAAGAAAAGACCGCTTTTGTTATGCCGATATTTGCCTTTTTTGGCTATAGGAAATTGGTTAGCCTTTTGAAAATTGATGCAAAATGGGGCGCAGAGTAACGATATCGCAATGACCTGGGCAAGGGCGCAGGAGGGCTTTTGCCTGAATTGCAATTAACCGCCGTGATAATGCCAATCGGCGCGTTGCCCCAATGTCGTCATGATTTCATAGGAAATAGTGCCAAGATCGGCGGCCATTGCCTCAATCGGATAGGCATCATGAATTAAGGCAGCGTGATCAGCACGAAGGCTGTTTTGGTCAAGATCGGTGACATCGACGGTGATGCTGTCCATCGAAATGCGGCCGATGACCGGCGCGGTTTTACCGCCAATTGAAACGGTTGCTTTGCCACCAAGCTGGCGGCGATAGCCATCAGCATAGCCAACGCCGATGGTTGCAATGCGCGATTGCCGCTGCAGCTCAAAAGTGCCGCCATATCCAACCCGATCGCCAGCGGCGGCTTGACGGATTTGCAAGATTCGGGCTTGCCAGTCAAAAACAGGTTGAAGGTCGGGGATTCGCGTTTCAAGCGGGTGAACGCCATAAAGCGCGATTCCCGGACGGGTCATTTGGAAATGATAATCCTTGCCCAACAAACAACCAGCACTATTGGCAAGGCTGGCGGGAACACCGGCAAACCAGCTTCGCAATTCATTGAAACTGGCCAATTGCCGCGCATTTACCGGATCATCAGCAAGCTCGCCCGATACCAGATGGCTCATCACATAGGCAATGTCTAGCCCATCAAGCGCGCCGCGATTCTGGATCAACCAATCGGCCTGATCACCATCAAGCCCTAGCCGCGTCATGCCCGTGTCGAAATGCAGCAAGGCTGGCAATGTCATGCCGGTTTTATTGGCAAAAAGCCGCCAGCGGCTTATCTGTTCAAGATCATTGAGAACTGGCACTAATTGATTTGCCGCCAGCGCATCCTCTTGGCCAATTTGTGCGCCGTGAAGAACCATGATGGGCATATCATCTATGCTGACCTTATTGAAATACTGCCTTAATTCAATGGCTTCGCCAAGGCTCGCCACAAAGAAAAGCGGGCATCCCGCCGCCGCCAAAGCCGTTGCAACCGCGCCGCTGTCAAGCCCATAACCATTTGCCTTGACCATTGCGGCGGTCTTTGTTGATGGTGCCGATAGGCTGTCAAGAAACCGCCAATTGGCGACAATGGCGTCAAGATTGACGGTGATTGTGCTATCGGCATATCCGGATTGGCGTTTGGTCATAATGGCCTAGAACCCCTCGGGGAGATGGGTGCTTTCGGTCAAATCAGTAAAATGGGTAAAGCGCTTTTCAAAATGCACCTGAACCGATCCTGTTGGGCCATGACGCTGTTTGGCGACAATCACTTCGGCCTTATTTTCTGAATTCTGCATTTTCCGCAGCCAATCATCATGCCGCAAATTGAAGGTGTCTTCGGATTCTTCCATTTTGCGTTCAGGTTCGCGTTTGTTCAGATAATATTCTTCACGATACACAAACATGACCACATCGGCATCCTGCTCGATTGATCCAGATTCGCGCAAATCGGCAAGGTTTGGCCGTTTGTCTTCGCGCATTTCAACAGCACGCGACAATTGTGACAGCGCCACAACAGGCACGTTCAGATCTTTGGCAATCGCTTTTAGCGTACGGCTGATGTTGGAAATTTCCTGAACGCGATTTTCAGATTTAACGCCAAGTTGCGGGGTCAATAGCTGAAGATAATCGACGATGATAAGCCCAAGGCCGGAGGTTCGCTTTAACCGGCGCGCGCGGCTGGCAAGCTGCGAAACCGAAAGTGATGGCGTATCATCAATAAAGAAAGGGGCGCTGGAAATGGCGTTGCTGGCGCTCACTAGCTGATCAAATTCAGCGCTATTCAGCTTGCCACGCCGGATTTGCTCGGAATCAACCTGTGCCCGTTCTGACAGAATACGCGTTCCAAGCTGTTCGGCCGCCATTTCAAGCGAGAAAAAAGCAACCGGAACCGCGGTTTCACCGGTTCGCGTTGTAACCGCCGCGTGAAAGGCAATGTTTGTGGCAAGCGCGGTTTTACCCATGCCCGGACGTCCAGCCAGAATAATCAGATCGGATTTATGCAAACCGCCAAGAAGGTTATTAAGATCGGTCAGGCCAGTGCTTGTGCCTGACAGATGTCCGTCACTTTTGCGGGCAAGATCGGCTTGCGTAATACTGCCGCTGATCACCGAGTCAAAACCGCGAAGGCCAACGCTGGTGCTGTCCGTATCGGCAAGCCGGAATAATTTTGATTCGGCGGTTTCAATCTGTTGATGCGCAGGAACGTCGACTTCGGGATGGCTAGCATCAAGAATCACTTCATCGCCAATCAGAATAAGCTGGCGGCGGACATGCGCTTCATGAATGATCTTGGCGTAGTCGGGCGCTTGCGTGATGCTGATAACACCATCGGCCAATTCGGATAAATAGGATTCGGCGCTGTCGCTTTGAAAATCGTCACTGTCAGTGAAAAAGCTTTTCAATGTTACCGGATTGGCCAATTGTCCGCGTTCGACCAGCCGCTGCATTGTCGCGAAAATGCGCCCATGAAACGGATCATAGAAATGGTCGGCAAGCAGCCGGTCATCAATCCGTTCAAGAACACTATTATCCAGCAGAATCGCGCCAAGCAAATTTTGCTCGGCCTGCACATTATTGGGCATCGTGCGTGATGGCGGTGTGCTGCCAGATCCGGGAAAGGTCTTTATATTGGAATTTTCATCAGCCATGGCTTTTTATAGCAGGGTGAATTTGTGAATGCCTTTGTTAACTGTGGGGATGTTGGGGATAAGTCAAAAAAAACCGGAGACAGGGCTCCGGTTTTGATTTGATCTGTTTTGAAAAGATGATTTTTAGCGTGACTAGCTTGCGCTATCGTCGCCGTCGCCTTTACCGGCTTCAGCTTCGGCTTCCGCAGCCTCAACTTCAACCGCCTCGGGCGCGTCATCGGTGATTTCGCCAGTGACTGCAATGCCTGTTTTCAGCTGGGTTTCAGCTTCGGCAAGCGAACGGGCGATGTTCACGATAATCGTCACCACAACTTCAGGATGAAGCCGGACTCGTGCCTCGGTAAGACCTAAAGTCTTGATTGACCGATCCATGATCACCTGATTGCGGTCGATGGTGAAACCAGCTTCGGTAACCGCATCAGCAATGTCGCGTGATGTGACTGACCCAAACAGTTGACCCATTTCTGAGGCAGCACGAACCATGCTGACGGCGAGGCCTTTCATCTTGCCAGCTTCGGTCTCGGCATCTTTACGAAGCTCAAGATTGTTGGCTTCGCGCTGGGCGCGTTCGGCTTCAAAACGCTCAGTGTTGGCTTTGGTTGCCCGAAGAGCCTTGCCCTGCGGGATAAGGAAGTTACGCGCATAACCGGTTTTCACATTGACGAGATCGCCCATCTGACCCAGCTTTTCGATACGCTCAAGAAGAATGATTTGCATTTTGATGTCTCCTGAATTCTGGCGATGCTTATGATGTCACATAAGGCATCAGAGCCAGAAAGCGTGACCGCTTGATGGCAGTGGCAAGTTCACGCTGTTTTTTTGCAGAAACAGCAGAGATGCGTGACGGAACGATTTTCCCGCGCTCAGATGTGTAGCGGGCAAGAAGCTTTGTGTCCTTGTAATCGATCTTTGGCGCATTTGGGCCAGAAAACGGGCATGCCTTGCGGCGGCGGTTAAATGGCTTGCGTACGGCTTCGCGTTTGATTTCCAACTGAGTCATTGCTTAGTCCTCACTTTTTTCGTCAGCGGCGCTGTCATTGCTTTCAGCTTTGCCTGAATTGCGCTCACCGCTATCACGGTCGTCACGATCGTCACGTCCACCACGTGTTGGCCGCTCGGTCTTCACCTGCATCATGATTGATGGGCCTTCTTCGACCTCTTCAATCCGGATGTTCATAAAGCGAAGAACATCTTCATTCAAACCCATGATACGCTCATATTCTTTTAGCGCTTCTGGTCCGGTTTCAAGATTGAACATGACATAATGGCCCTTCCGGTTCTTTTTGATCCGGTAGGCAAGAGCGCGAAGGCCCCAATATTCACGTTTTTTGATTGATCCGCCGGCAGATGTGATGATCTCGGCAAATTCATCAGCCATGGTTTCCACCTGGGCTGCAGTAATATCCTGACGTGCAATAAGCACGCTTTCATACAAGCGCATGATAACTCCTTCTGGCTTATCGTTGCTGCCACCATCGGCACCAACTAACCGGTTCCCCGGCAAGGATAAAGTCAATGATGTGTTCGCACTCACGGCGTCAAAGCCCCAAGTCCGAGGCGCAACATACACTTTTTCCCCATAAGTGCAAGCCTGTTTGGCAGAATTAATGGCGCTGTAGAACCTGCCAGATTGCCTCTCTTGGCCATTTGCCCATTATGGCCGGCGGCAAATAGTTGCCTTTGCAAAGCCATCTGGCATAGGGTCTGTCATATATCGTGCGCCAGTGGCGTCGGTTTAACTTCAAATTCATGCTGGCTTTGGTCAGCAAGCAGGTGGATTACATGACGAATAGTTCGATTGCATTTTTGTTTCCCGGGCAGGGATCACAGGCGGTTGGTATGGGCGGCGCTTTGGCAGCGTCACATGCAGCGGCCAAACAGGTTTTTGAAGAAATCAATGATGCGCTTGGCGAAAATCTGTTCGCCATCATGCAGGATGGACCAGATGATGCCATTCGCATGACACGAAATGCCCAACCCGCCCTTTTTGCCACATCAATGGCGGCAGTTCGTGTTCTTGAAGCCGAACTTGGCGCACCGCTGAGCAGCCGTGGCGGTATGACAGCAGGCCATTCGCTTGGCGAATATGCAGCCCTTGCTGCATCGGGCAGCCTGTCGATAAGCGATGCGGCGCGTTTGCTTCGCCAGCGTGGTGATTCGATGCAATCGGCGGTTCCGGTAGGCGAAGGCGCGATGGCGGCAATTCTTGGTGGTGACGAAGACCAGATCAATGCCATTCTCGCCGATGCGAAATCATCAGGCCTTGTCCAGATCGCCAATGACAATGCCCCCGGGCAAATCGTCATTAGCGGTGCTGCTGCCGCGGTTGATGCGGCGATTGAAATTGCCAAGGCAGCCGGATTGCGGCGGGCAATCAAACTGCCCGTTTCGGCACCGTTTCATTGCGATTTGATGGCGCCCGCCGCCGATGTGATGGCAAAATTATTGGCAGAAACGGATTTGTCCGACGCGCTTATGCCGGTCTATTGCAATGTGTCGGCCGCTGCCGAGACGCGCGCCGATCATTTGCAGGCAAATCTTGTCACCCAGGTCACGGCGCGGGTTCGGTGGCGTGAATCACTGATGGCAATGAGCGCTGCCGGTGCAACCAAATTTATCGAGCTTGGGACGGGTAAAATTCTGTCCGGTCTTGTCAAACGCAGCATCGAGTCGGATGCGGTCGTTAATATGGACGGGCCAGATGATCTGGACAGCGTCTTGGCCGAGATGTAGTCTAACCGCTTACAAAATATCAAGCACGGCCAAGCCGTGATTTCCAAAAAGGTGTTTTCATGTTTGATCTTCAGGACAAAATCGCTCTTGTTACGGGTGCGAGTGGCGGCATTGGTGCCGAAATTGCCAAGGCATTGCATGCACAGGGCGCAACGGTTGTGCTGCATGGCACTCGCGCCGAAAAGCTGGAGTCTTTGAAGGCCGAGCTTGGCGAGCGCACCTTTGTGGTAACTGCCAATCTTGCCGATCGTGACGCGGTGGCTGGATTGATTGATGCGGCTAGCACGGCTGCTGGTGGGCCAATTGCGATTCTGGTGAATAATGCAGGCATCACCCGCGATGGGTTATTGATGCGGATGAAAGATGAAGATTGGGATGATGTTTTAGAGGTAAATTTGACGGCAAGCATGATTTTATGCCGCGCGGCGATGCGGGCTATGATGAAGGCGCGCTCAGGCCGGATTATCTCGATTTCATCGGTTGTCGGGGTGACTGGCAATCCGGGGCAGGCAAATTATGCAGCGTCAAAGGCTGGCATGATTGGCTTTAGCAAATCATTGGCTGCCGAAGTGGCGAGCCGCGGCATTACTGTAAATATTGTCGCGCCGGGCTTTATCGAAACACCGATGACGGATGTTTTGGACGAAGGGCAAAAGGCAAATCTATTGACGCGTGTTCCGGCTGGACGGCTTGGTACGCCTGCGGAAATCGCCGCCTCGGTGGTGTTTCTCGCAAGTGATGAGGCTGCCTATGTTACCGGTATGACAATGCATGTGAATGGTGGCATGGCGATGCTTTAAATGCCGTTTGAGCGCGCTATAGTGACAAACGGGGCTGGTATAAGATAAAAAACTATGTTATTTGCCGCCAACTTTTGAATTCTCCGGCCGGTCTTCCGGTCAAAATCTAAGCTTCTCAGAGGGGGCAACAATGAGCGATATCGCAGATCGTGTTAAGAATATTGTAGTAGAACATTTGGGTGTAGACGCTGATAAGGTTGTTGAAGGCGCAAGCTTCATCGATGATCTTGGCGCGGATAGCCTTGATACAGTCGAGCTGGTCATGGCATTCGAAGAAGAGTTCGGTGTTGAAATTCCTGATGATGCTGCCGAGCGTATCCTTACTGTGAAGGACGCTGTGTCGTTCCTCGAAGAAGCTGCTGCTTAACTTTCAGCGTTTCGAAAAAATTTGCGCTGTGCATGGCCGGTCGGGTGATGCACAGCCATCGATTTCCACCTGATTTTTCTGGAGGTTTGCCTTGCGCCGTGTTGTAGTTACCGGAATGGGAATGGTCACTCCGCTTGGATCTGGTGTTGACCATAATTGGTCGCAGATAATTGCAGGCAAAAGTGGCATTTCGCGCATCGAAGG
>JAFMNI010000029.1 GCA_017859295.1 Candidatus Puniceispirillum sp.
AGTGATGCGGATATCATGTCCTATCGGCCTGATAGTTTCGCAATGTCATGCAAAGGACGGCAGCGAATGAAAATGATCAATGATCGTATGTCGATGCCCTATTTCGCCCTTGGCGTTCTGGCTTTGGCAATGGGAATTATTCCCCTTAATGACGCATTGATTAAATTGATGAGTGGTGATGTTTCGCTTGGCCAATTGGTCGCTTTGCGGGCAGGAATGACGCTGATCATGCTTGGCATTTTCAGCCGCAGTATTCAGGCAATGTTTGCGCTGCCAGCAAAAGTTTTCTGGCTGTTTTTCGCCCGTAGCATGTGTCTTGTGCTGGCGATGGTGCTGTTTTTCGTTTCGCTAGGGACGTTGCCGCTGGCAAATGTGATCGCCATTTTCTTTGTATCACCATTGATCATCACAATTCTATCAGTGCCATTTCTTGGTGAGAAAATTGGCCTTCACCGTTTGGCCGCAGTATCAGCCGGCATGGCTGGAGTTTTGTTTATCATTCGGCCCGGCGGGGTTCAGTTTCAGGTGGAAACCTTGTTTGTTGTGATGTCGGCCTTCAGCTATGCCGCCTTTCAGATATGGACAAGACGCCTGAAATCGGTTGGCAATCTATCGGGCATGGTTGCGGTTCAGCATATTTGCTATTTGACGATTGGTGCGCTGTTCATGCTTGTGAACATGATCTGGCCAGTTGATCAATCGGGCAATCCGACAATTGATTTTCTGCTTCGCGCGCCATCACTGATGTCTTTGACCAACCTTGGTTATCTGGTGATTTGCAGCTTTTCGGTTCTGCTATTGTCCTACGCATCCTCCAACGCCTATCGTTCGGTCGAGGCATCGGTCATTGCGCCATTTGAATATGTCGCGATTCCGTTTGGTGTTTTCTGGGGTGTCGTGATCTGGGATGAATGGCCGGATCAGATGGTTATGATTGGGATAACGCTTATTCTGGCGGGCGGGCTTTACACGCTTTATCGTGAAAATGTCCAATCGATTGACGTGATTACGTCAAGCCCGATGCCGGCAACCGCCGCGATTGCAGAACCTGCCGATGCGGCACCGCAAGATATGGATGTGAAAGCGCCAAATCAAAAAGAATAAGGCAAAAAGATTAGGCCCAAAAGGATTAAGCCCATAAAAAGTGATAACAGCGCCGTCTAGTCGGCTTTGCCGCCTTTCCAGACGCCTGTATCTTTCAGCTTTTCAGCAACTTCGGCAGGCATGTAATTTTCATCATGCTTGGCCAAAACATTGGTTGCGATAAATTCACCATTGGCAAGTGACCCTTCGGCAACGACGCCTTGGCCTTCGCGAAACAGGCTTGGCAACGCATTGTCATAGCGGACGCTGATTTCATTTGTACCATCGGTGACCGTGAAAACAGATTGCAATCCGTCGATCTTGACGCTGCCATCTTTGACCAGCCCGCCAAGCCGCAATGCCTGCCCCGCCTTTGTTCCTGAGGTGGTAATTTCGGTTGGCGTATAGAAAAAAACGATATTGTCGCGAAGCGCGCCAAGCACAAGCATGGCGGCAACGCCAACCAATGCTGCGATCATCGCGATGATTGATAACCGTTTGGCCTTTGGTGACATGGATGCCTCGTTGATGCGTATCATCAGGGATTTGATAACGCTGCTTACCAGAAGATTAGAAACATACAATAGTTTGCCGGAAATTTAGGGTCGCGGCAAGACAGCGCAGGTTATTGTGTAGCGTCGTCAAACGCTGTAAACAAGTGTAACTAATTTATGGAACGTAGTGAGGATTTTATGAAAAATTATGTTTTTATCGCCGCAGCAGCGGCAGGGCTTCTTTTGGCAGCTCCAGCACAGGCTGGCGATGCAGCTGCGGGTGTAAAAGTATTCAAGAAATGCAAAGCCTGCCATTACGTTGATCAGGAAAAAAACAAATCTGGCCCGCATCTGGTGAACATTGTTGGCCGTGCAGCTGGTGCGGTTGACGGGTTTAAATATTCTAAAGCGATGGCTGGATCAGGTTTGGTTTGGGATGAGGCAACTTTGGCCGGTTTCCTTGCCAAGCCGAAAAAATACCTAAAAGGCACCAAAATGTCGTTTGCTGGTCTGAAAAAAGAATCCGACATTGCCAATGTGATTGCCTATTTAAAATCACCAAAATAGTCTGATGCCCTCGCAGGAGAGGGCGTCAGTTTAGGTTTGTTGCGGGCTATGGCCCTGTTTTAAAGCTTGTTACGGCGAATAGATCATGGATTTGATGAACAAATATCCGCGCTTGTCGGATCTGAAAAAGCCTGCGTCAAGACGCATTCCAAAATTTGTGTTTGCCTATCTTGACTCGGGAACAGGCCATGATCGCGCCAAAGACGAAAACAGGGCCTTTCTCGACTCGATCGAGCTAACACCGCAATTCATGCGAGGGCGGGTCGATCCCGATCTGACAACCAAGCTTGGCAAAAAAACATTCAAGGCGCCGTTTGGTGCGGCGCCTATTGGTCTGTCATCACTGATCTGGCCCGGGGCGGAATCGATTATTGGCCGCGCTGCTAAAAGACACGGCTTTCCCTATACGCTGAGCACGGTGGCTGGTGAATCAATCGAAATGATCGCCGAATCTGCGGGCGAAATGGGCTGGTTTCAGCTTTATGCCCCGCGTGACCGTGATCTGATGCGTGATTTGCTGCGGCGCGCCAAGGGCTGCGGCTACACAACGTTGGTTGTGACCGCTGATGTGCCATCACCAAGCCGCCGCGAGCGCATGCGGATTGCGGGCGCGCCACTTGGCAGCCGAGGTAATTCGGCCTTTTCACCGCGCGTCATCTGGCAAAGCATGCTTCGTCCGGAATGGGCAGTGCGGACCTTGCTGAATGGTGGGGCACGCTTTCGCAATATGGAACCCTATGCCAAGAATAATGGGACGATGGGCATCACCAAATTCATCGGCGATCAGCTAAACGGCTCGCTTGATTGGGATTATCTAGCTGAAATTCGCGCCGAATGGGATGGCGAAATCTATCTCAAAGGGGTTCTTCATGGACAAGATGCAGCGCGGGCGATCAAGCTTGGCGTTGATGGCATTGTTGTCTCAAATCATGGTGGCCGTCAATTAGATGCAGCACCACCACCTTTGGCACAGCTGTCAGCCATTCGCGCTGCGGTTGGCAAGGATGTGCCGCTGATTGTCGATAGTGGCATCATGTCGGGGCTTGATATTGTGCGGGTATTGTCGGCAGGCGCTGATTTTGCGCTTGTTGGCCGCGGTTTCATGTATGCCGTTGCCGCCCTTGGCAACAAAGGCGGCGAGCATGCGGCCTCAATCCTTTTGGAAGAAGTTCGCGATGTAATGGCGCAGCTTGGCCTGTCGTCGATTGATGAGGTCAAGCGGCTTGGAAATGGCTAGCCCCGGCTAGGTTGTTTTCAGCGCAAGAATGGTGATGTGATGCTGTCTTTGATTTTGCAACGGGTGTTTGCTGCTGTTTTAATGGGTCTGATGATGCTGTCACCGGCGATGGCGTCTGATCTGATGTTTGGGACGCTGCAATTTCGCGCAACGATCGGATCAATGCCAAGCAGCGCTGCCTATTTGTCGATCACAAATCATGGTGCCATGGCCGACCGGTTGCTGGCCGCTGAAAGCAGCCTTTCCCGCAAAACTGAACTTCACACAATGGAGGTCACAAATGGCGTTATGAAAATGCGGCAGATTGACGGCGGCATTGCTATTCCGGCTGGCAAGACAATCCAGCTGGCACCGGGTGGGTTTCATGTGATGCTGATCGGGTTGAAAGCGCCATTGAATGCTGACGAACATTACCAAGTGACGCTCGTGTTTGAAAAAGCCGGAAAAATCAAACTAACCGGTCTTGCCAAACGCCCTGCCGATTTGAAAATGCCGTCTTCGCATTCAACTGATACGCATTCACCCGATGCGCACTCAATGAATATGCCGAAAAGCAACTAGCAAAGCCATCATGCGCATGGCCACAAGCCTAGAAGATGCCGGCATCTAACCCAGCTGCCACGCCAAGACATAGATCGCCAACCTGCTCGCAAAATCCATCATTCCAATCGCCATGCAGAATCAAAGGCTCGGCCACCAGTCGCCATTTCAGGCCGCCACAAATGCTTGTCAGTGCGCGCTTGGTTGCGGTGCCGTCCAATCCGGCGCGGATAAAGATCGCAACCGGCTTGGCATCGCTGTGATCCAGCCAGTCATTATAACAACGATCAAACATATCCTTGGTTGCGCCAGCCATGTATCCAATATTTTCGGTTGTGCCGATGATGACCGCATCGGCGGCCAATAGATCGGGGCTGGTCACATCAAATGGCGAGACACAGCGTATTTTGACCGCACCCTGATCATAGCCATCATAACCAAGGCAGGCATCAAGCCCCGCCTTGGCAAGTGCGGCGGTATTTGGCGATGGCGTATGGGCAATGATTAAAAGGGTTTTCGACATGGGTGAAATTTTAGGCTGTTTTGGCTATATTGCAATGATAGCTGGCTCATTGGCACAATTTGCGGCATGCAGCTTGCGATGCAAGACACACCAAAGCCAATGCCGGTTCTGGCAGGAAAGGGCAAATTGATATGAATAAACCCCTCGATCGGGCCGCGATTATCGCCGGTCTTGAAGATAGGCAAGGCTGGCAATTGACGCCCGAAGATGCGTCTTTGCAAATCATTGAAAAAACTTATTTCTTTAAGAATTTTAACGCTGCTTTCGGGTTTATGGGACGGGTTGCCCTGATGGCCGAACGCGCCAATCACCATCCCGAATTTCACAATCAATATCGTCAGGTGACGATTCGCTGGGCAACGCGTTCATGCGGTGGCATTACCGCGCTTGATCTGGAAATGGCAAAGATTTGTGATCAGCTTGCCGTTGATAGCGGGTTAAAGGCCTAGATTGATCCGGCTTGCAATGGCACGCGGCTGTTCATCACATCGCCCATTGCAAAACCCATAGCGCGACAATGCCAACCCCAATCGTGGTGATCATCTGCCGCGTCACCAAGGCCGCAATGATCGCCAGCGCAGCGGCAAACAAGCGCGGATTATCCCAAAGGGCAATTGTCTGGTCTGCCGGATCAATCAATATGGCCGGGACAATAATCGCCGTTAAAACCGCAATTGGCACAAACCCCAAAGCATCAACAAGCCATGGCGGCGGCCGGTTGCTTATGCCATTGCTGAGCATGATAAAACGCGTTGCAAAGGTAAACAGGCCTGCCGCAATCATGATGAACCAGATCATGATGTGGCTCCGGCTTGATGGTTTAGACGATTGACAAGCCATCCCGCCAGAATGCCGCCAATGGCGGCGGTGATAAGCCATAAATTCCACGGCAGTGGTTGGCCTAATATGGCAATGGTTCCGGCAGTGGCCGCCGCGGCAAGGTCGGCGCGGGTTTTTAGAATTGGCGCAACAATAGCGATAAAGGTAAGCGGGATGGCGAATGACAATGACCATGAATCGGGAATTGTGCCGCCGACTAGAACACCAAAAATCGTCGAAAATTGCCAGCTTGTCCACAGCAGCATACCGCTTCCAAGTAGGTGAAAATGCTGATGAGGGCCGGGCGGGGCATGCTGAAATCGCCTGATCGAGATGGCATAGGCCTCATCGGTCAGCAAATAGCCGAGTAAAATACGCCATCGCAGCGGCAGGTGACGCAAATAGGCGGCGATGGATGCGCTATAGAGAACATGGCGCGTATTGATCACGCAAACCGACCCGCCAACAATCAAGGCCGGCACACCGGCTGCCCATAGCTGGGCAAACACAATTTGGCTGGCACCACCAAACAGGATGCTTGACATCAAGATTGTTTGCCATGGGGTTAGGCCGCTTTCGAGGCCAAGAACGCCGAACACAAGGCCAAAGGGCGCGACGCCAAAAATAAGGGGCATTTCCTCGCAAACGCCAGCCCAGAACTCGCTTCTTGCCGACAGGTTTTGGCTGGCCTTTGGGCTGTTTTGGGCGTTTGGCATGGCAAAATGTCTCTCTACAAAGGAGGGGTTGTCCTGACCAGCGGCATGATAGCGCAGGGCAAGGAATTAGCAAGCAATCGCCAAATATTTGGTTGTATGGGTGTGAAATTTGATTGCTGGTAAATGCGTGGTTAGCAATCTTGCAATTCGCGTCCGTTTTGGGTACTTCCTAAGGCCGAAACAAACCGATCATCCGAATATTTTTCCAAAGGCTAGCGATCATGACAGCTAATTTCCAATTTGCCGACCAGATGGATGTCGCCGGCAAAACTGTGCTTCTTCGGCTCGATGTTAATGTTCCGCTTGCTGATGGCGTGGTTAGCGACGATACCCGCATCCGGCGTGTCATGCCGGGGGTTCAATCCCTTCTGGTGCGCGGTGCAAAAGTTGTTGTGCTAACGCATTTTGGCCGGCCGAAAGGCGCCTTTGTGCCAGCCCTGACCGTGCGCCCCGTGGCGCAATCAATGGCCGGAATTCTTGGCCAGCCGGTGCCGGTGGAAAGTGATGTCATTGGCCCAGGTGGAAAAAAGGCCGTGGCAGCTTTGGCAGATGGTGACATTCTGATGATGGAAAATCTGCGTTTTTATCCTGAAGAAGAAGCCAATGATCTGGCCTTTGCCAAAAGCCTTGCGGCGCTTGGCGATCTTTATGTTGGTGATGCTTTTTCCTGTGCGCATCGCGCGCATGCATCGGTTGATGCCTTGCCGCGTTTGATGCCATCGGCGGCTGGACGGTCTTTTGCGGCCGAACTTGCGGCATTGGATGCGGCGCTATCATCGCCTGTGCGCCCACTTGGGGCGGTTGTTGGCGGTGCAAAAGTATCATCAAAGCTGGCCTTGCTGGAAAATCTTGTTGCCAAGGTCGATGGGCTGGTGCTTGGCGGGGGGATGGCCAATACATTTTTGCTGGCGAAAGGTAAGCCAATTGGCGCCTCGCTTGCCGAACCTGACATGGTCGATACGGCGCGCCGGATTATGGATGGTGCCGCCGCGCATAATTGCCAGATTCTGCTTCCTCAAGATGTGGTTGTCGCGGGTGAATTTAAACTTGGTGCCGCGCATCGCCTTGTCAGCAGTGACGATGTTGCCGATGGCGAAATGATTTTAGATGCTGGTGCCGAATCGGTGGCGGCGGCAATGGCCTTTCTTGATCGCTGTTCGACAATTGTCTGGAACGGGCCAATGGGCGCGTTTGAGATTCCGCCTTTTGACGTGGCAACGACGGCATTGGCGCGTGCTGTTGCAGCAAAAACGCAAAATGATGGCGTGATGAGTGTTGCCGGTGGTGGTGATACGATGGCGGCACTTGCAAATGCCGGGGTGAATGACCAATTCTCTTATGTATCAACCGCAGGCGGCGCGTTTCTTGAATGGCTTGAGGGCAAACGCTTGCCCGGGGTCGAGGCGTTGCGTATCGACTAGCCATTACGCCCAAAAAACGTTTGGTTACAGAACGTTTAGTCATAAGATTTTTGATTATGGGGCAGGGCTGGATTGCCATAAAGGACAAGCATCATGTTTTTCGATAATCCGTTTAAATCGCGTTTGCCAAATGCCGATGAAGCATTGGCCGGTCGCGGCACGGCAGTTTTTGCTGGCGGCAATCATGCGGTGCTTGGCACGGCCCTGATCGGTTCTGTGCCGAACGGGATGAAGCAGATTGTCCTTGGTCTTGGCTGTTTTTGGGGTGCCGAACGGCTGTTTTGGAAGCTGCCCGGTGTTCATGTCACGGCGGTTGGCTATGCTGGCGGGGTGACGCCAAACCCTACTTACGAGGAAACTTGCAGCGGACTGACCGGTCATACTGAGGTTGTGCTGGTGGTTTATGACCCCGCCAAGCTGACGCTTGACCGTATTTTAACAACATTCTGGCAGGCGCATGACCCCACCCAAGGGTTTCGGCAGGGAAATGATCGCGGCACGCAATATCGGTCGGCGATCTTTGTGATGGATGATGATGATCTAGCCATCGTCACCGCGAGTGCCGAACAATATCAAAAGGCACTGGCAAAAGCCGGATTCGGCCAGATCACAACTGAGATCGCGGTTAATGACCAATTTTACTTTGCCGAGGATTATCATCAGCAATATTTGCATAAGGTACCAAATGGCTATTGTGGCCTTCAGGGAACGGGTGTTTCGGCAGGCTAGGCTGGCGACAATAAAAAGATCTAAAAAGGCGTGGGAAAAGCGCGATGCAAGGATTGACCTCGGGTCGTGGCGGTGTTAGGTTCCGGCCTCGTTATTAAGCATTTAGGCCTATGGCCGCCGATTTGGGAGCCCCAAATTATGAAAGTTGTTAGTTCACTCAAGACGCTGAAATCCCGTGACCGTCATTGTCAGGTGGTGCGCCGTCGCGGCAGATTATATGTAATCAACAAGAAGAACCCGCGCCTCAAGGCTCGTCAGGGTTAAGGCTTTGCGTGGCGCATTGTGCCGTCAGCCTGTCCAAAGCGTTTAGAATATCCAAGGCACGGTCGGGTTTTCCGGCCGTTTCTTTTGCCCGAATTTCCGATTGCGTCACCTCGGGCTGTTCTGCATCATGGCGGGGGGCTGCCTTGCGGGGCGGAATGAACAAGTAAGGTGCTATCAGTTTTTTTCGGGGATATATCTACTCAGGAGCCCATCATGCAGATGCCAGAACCAGATCAGGCCGTTATTGATCGCCGCGAGACCATTTGTCGTGACCTTCGCGAATTGGTCGCCGCCGATTGTGTGATTGATTCGGTTGAAGGGCGCCGCGCCTATGATGCTGATGGTCTGTCTGCGTATCGCCAGCTTCCGCTCGCCGTGGTTCTGCCAGAAACCGTTCAGCAGATTGCCGCCGTAATGAAATATTGTCACAGCGAAGGCATCAAAGTAGTGCCGCGCGGGTCAGGCACATCGTTGTCTGGTGGGGCTTTACCTCTCGCTGATGCGGTTCTTGTCGGGCTTGGTAAATTTAACCGGATTCTTGAAGTTGATTATGCCAATCGTTGTGTCGTTGCCCAGCCGGGTGTGACCAATCTTGCCATTACCCATGCGGTTCAGGCGGATGGGTTTTATTATGCGCCCGATCCGTCAAGCCAGATTGCCTGTTCTGTTGGTGGTAATGTTGCCGAAAATTCAGGTGGTGTTCATTGTCTGAAATATGGTCTGACAACAAACAATCTTCTTGGGATTGAGCTTGTCACCATTGATGGTGAAATCCTGCGGCTTGGCGGCAAGCATCTTGATGCTGGTGATTATGATTTGATGGGCGTGATGACCGGGTCTGAAGGCTTGCTTGGCATTGTTAGCGAAGTGACGTTGCGGATTTTGCAAAAGCCAGCAACCCAGCGTGCGCTTCTTGTCGGGTTTGATGATACCGGATCAGCGGCAAAGGCCGTTGGCGATGTGATTGGCGCGGGTATTATTCCGGCTGGTATGGAAATGATGGATGGGCTGGCAATTAATGCGGCTGAAGATTTTGCTAATGCTGGCTATCCACGCGGGGCTGCCGCGCTGCTGATTATCGAACTTGATGGCCCGGAAGTCGAGGTCAATACATTGATTGATCGCGTTGCCAAAATTATGGATGGCGCCGGTGCGTCATCACTTAAAGTCAGCAATTCCGAAGAAGAGCGCAACCTATTCTGGGCTGGCCGGAAATCAGCTTTTCCCGCTGTTGGGCGCATTTCGCCCGATTATTTATGTATGGATGGCACAATCCCGCGCCGCCGCCTGCCAGATATGATGGTGCGGATGGCGTCGCTTAGCCAAAAATATGGATTGCGCGTTGCCAATGTTTTTCATGCTGGTGATGGCAATCTTCACCCGCTGATTCTGTTTGATGCCAACCAACCCGGTGAATTGCAACGAGCCGAAGATTTTGGCGCTGATATTTTGCGGGCATGTGTTGAAATGGGCGGCGTTTTAACTGGCGAGCATGGTGTTGGCGTTGAAAAACGTGATCTGATGGGAATTCAATTCACCGAGGATGACATGAAACAGCAACAACGGCTGAAATGCGCCTTTGATGCTGATCATCTGCTGAATCCGGGAAAGATGTTCCCGCATTTGCATCGTTGTGCCGAATTGGGGCGGCTTCATGTCCATAAGGGCAAAATGCCATTTCCTGATCTGCCGCGCTTTTAAGGTTTTTGTCCACTGCCGGTTTTGCCGCAGTGATAAGGGTAAGTTTCGAGATGATAAACGTAACCGGGCTTGATGACGCTGCTGCGGTCATTGCCGATGCGATGGAACAGCAACAGCATCTCGGCGTGCAAGCGATGGCAACAAAGGCCGCGCTTGGCCGCGATGCCGACTATGATGACGTGATAAATGTTTCGGCTTTTTCCGGCATTATCGACTATCAGCCTGATGAATTGATCCTGACCTTGCGCGCTGGCACGCCAATGCACGAAGTTGAATCGACATTGGCCAGCGCAAACCAGATGTTGGCATTTGAAGTGCCTGACCTGCATAAAATTCTGGCCAGCCAGTCGGCGGGAACCATTGGCGGCGTTCTGGCAACCAATGCCAGCGGCCCGCGCCGCCTGACCGCCGGTGCCGCGCGTGATTATTTGCTTGGGTTTGATGCCATTTCGGGGCGTGGCGAACGGTTTAAATCGGGCGGCAAGGTGGTGAAAAACGTCACTGGTTATGATTTGTCAAAATTGATTTGCGGGTCTTATGGCACATTGGCCATCTTTGATGAGGTGACGCTGAAAACGCTGCCAAAGCCGGAAACCAATATCAGCCTTTTATTTCCTTGTGATGATCTTAGCGCGGCTGTTGCCCGCATTGCCGGTATTTTTGCTAGTCCACATGAACCCAATGCGGCCGCCATTCTGCCACAAGCCATTGCGGCAAAAGCGGGTATTGATGTTGCCGGTGTGATGCTGGCCATCATCCGGCTTGAGGGGATTGATGTTTCGGTTGCTGATCGCGCCGCGCATTTACTGGCAGCGCATAAAGAGGGTGTAAAGCTTGATAACGATGCCAGCACCGCGCTATGGCAGCAAATCCGCGATGTTGATTTGCTGGCAGAAGCCGATGGCGATATCTGGAAATTATCCTGCGCGCCGGCTTCGGCACCAGCGATCATTGCCACGCTTTTCGACCAGTTTGATTTTCAGTTTTTTGCCGACTGGGCTGGCGGGCTATTATGGCTTGCAGGGCCGTCAGGGGCGGAATTTGGCACGGCAATGCGATCAGCATTGGCGGCAAATGGCAATGGACATGCGCAATTGATCCGCGACAGCGGCAATAGCAAAAATGTCATTGCACCTTTGCAGCCCCTGTCATCAGCGCATTATGCGCTTCACAAGCGGGTAAAGGCGGCGTTTGACCCGCGGTCGGTTCTTAATTTTGGCCGTATGCACGACGGCATCTAGGGGGCAAGGTTTATGCAAACTCATTTTACCGCTGACCAGCTTGCCGATCCGCAAATCGCCGAAGCTGATGCCATTCTTCGTAAATGTGTTCATTGCGGTTTCTGCACGGCCACCTGTCCGACCTTTGTGATCACGGGCGATGAGCGTGACAGCCCGCGTGGCCGCATCTGGATGTTGCGTGAAGTGCTGGAAAGCCCTGAAACCGTATCAGCTAACACCGGCTATCATATTGACCGTTGCCTTGGCTGTCTGTCTTGTACAACCACCTGTCCATCGGGTGTGGATTACCCGCATCTTCTCGATATTGGTCGCGAAAAGCTGGACAAGCTGGTGCCGCGGCCATTTGCCGACAAGATGATGCGCCGCATGCTTGGCATGATCATTCCTTATGCTGGCCGGTTTCGGATGATGATTGCGCTGGCGCGGATCGGGCGGTTGTTTCGCTGGGCGATGCCGGCGGCCATGCGCGCGGCTCTGGCCAAGATTCCAGCCGAGTTAAAGCCATTCGATCGGGTTGGTGGCCAGAATGCGGTATTTTCGCCCGATCAAAAACCGGTAAAGCGCGTTGCCTTGCTGGCCGGCTGTGCGCAGCGCGCGCTTGATCCCGAGATCAATGCAAGCACGATCCGCGTTCTCAATCGGCTTGGTGTCGAGGTTGTTGTGCGGTCCGAGGCGCATTGTTGCGGTGCGTTGGCGCATCATATTGGCGAAACTGATCGGGCGCATCACACGGTTCGGGCGGCGGTTCTGGCATGGTATGATGAAATGAAATCGGGCGGTCTTGATGCGATTGTTGTGAATGCGTCTGGCTGTGGAACAATGGTCAAGGATTACGGCCATATGATGAAAGATGACGCCGAGCTTGCTAGTATCGCTACGGCGATTTCGGATAAATGCGTTGATGTTTCTGAATTGCTTGATAATCTTGATGTCGAGTCGATTTTGCAGCCAGCGCCTGCCGAGGGGCGCGGCAAGATTGCCTATCATTCGGCTTGTTCGCTTCAACATGGGCAAAAGATCCATGATTTGCCTTTGCGTTTGCTTCGTCAGGCCGGATTTGATGTGGTGCAACCGCTGAATGGCCATCTTTGCTGTGGCTCGGCAGGGGTCTATAATATCCTTCAACCCGAGATGGCTGATGAATTAAAAGCCCGTAAATTGGACAGCCTTGATAAAACCGGCGCGCAATTTGTCGCCGCTGGCAACATTGGCTGTATCACGCAGCTAAACCGGAAAGATTTGCCGGTACGCCATACGGTTCAATTTATTGATTGGGCAACAGGTGGGTCTAATCCGAGTTAATCCAAGATATCATCTTGCTGCATTCGGGTTGAAATTATTGGTAAATGAACCACAGCTTGCTTGGGATAGGTTTAGATGTGTTTTGTTCCTGATGATTACCGTAACAGACAGCCGACAGCCGACATAAATCTTGAAGTTTGAGATCGAAATGACTGATCAGAAAAAATTGAATATTCCTGAATTGAGCGATGTCAAAAAAGCGCATGAGCGGATTTCGCCGCATATTCACTGCACGCCAATTGTGACAAGCCAGTTTCTTGATGCGAAAACGGGTGCCGAGCTGTTTTTCAAATGCGAGAATTTTCAAAAGGCAGGCGCGTTTAAGGTGCGCGGGGCGTCAAACGCTGTTTTTGGCCTCGATGATGCAACCGCGGCGAAAGGGGTCGCCACGCATTCATCGGGCAATCATGCGCTGTCGCTAAGCTATGCGGCGGGACGGCGCGGAATTCCCTGTACGGTTGTTATGCCGAGAACCGCACCACATGCAAAAAAAGATGCGGTTATCGGCTATGGCGGCACAATTGTCGAATGCGAGCCGTCAACCACAAGCCGCGAGGCGGTATTTGCCGAAATGGTTGCCAAGACGGGCGCTGATTTCGTGCATCCCTATAATGATCCACGGGTGATTGCCGGGCAGGCGACCTGTTCATTGGAATTGATTGATCAGGTGAAGGATCTTGATTGTGTTGTTGCGCCAATCGGCGGCGGCGGCATGATTTCGGGCACTTGCCTGACCTTAAGCCATCTTGCGCCATCAATTGAAATTTACGCTGCCGAGCCTGAACAGGCGGATGATGCCTATCGCAGTTTCAAGGCAGGGCATATTATTGCCGATGATGCGCCGGTAACGGTTGCAGATGGGTTGAAAGTGCCGCTCAAGGATTTGACATGGCATTTCGTATCAAACCATGTGACTGACATTCTAACCGCCAGTGAACAGGAAATCATTGATGCGATGAAACTGACATGGCAGCGTATGAAAATGGTGATTGAGCCAAGCTGCGCCGTGCCATTGGCGGTTATTTTAAAAAATCCCAATCTATTTCGCGGCAAAAAGGTTGGTGTGATTATTACGGGCGGAAATGTTGATTTGGATAAATTACCCTGGATCACAGCTACAGGAGACAAACAGTGAATATGCAGGTAAAACCCGAAGAATTAGAAGTTGGCTATAATATTCCCGCCATGGTTGGCATGGATGAGGCCGATATCCAGACACCCTGTCTTGTTCTTGATCTTGATGCGCTAGAGCGCAATATCATCAAGATGGGTCAATTCGCCAAAGATAAGAACATGCGTCACCGCGTTCATGGCAAGATGCATAAATCGGTTGATGTGGCGCTGCTTCAAGAAAAGCTTGGCGGCAGTTGCGGTGTTTGCTGCCAGAAGGTCAGCGAAGCTGAGGCGTTTGTGCGCGGCGGTATCAAGGATGTTCTGGTGTCTAATCAGGTGCGCGATCCGGCCAAAATTGACCGGTTGGCACGTCTGCCAAAGCTTGGTGCGCGGGCAATTTGCTGTGTTGATGATCTGGCGAATATCGCTGATTTGTCGGCAGCCGCGGTAAAGCATGGAACCCAAATTGAATGTCTTGTTGAAATTGATTGCGGGGCAGGGCGTTGCGGCGTTCAATCGGCCGAAGATGTGGTGGCGATTGCGACGGCGATTGACGCGGCTGAGGGGTTGAAATTTGCCGGACTTCAGGCCTATCAGGGCGCAATGCAGCATCTTGATGATTATCAGGAACGCAAAGCCAAAATTGAGATTGCGGTTGCGATGGTGGCCGAGGCTGTTGCGGCGCTGAAATCAGTTGGGCTGGAATGTGATATTGTTGGCGGTGGCGGCACCGGATCATATTATTTTGAGGGTGAATCGGGCGTCTATAACGAATTGCAATGTGGCTCCTACGCCTTCATGGATGCTGATTATGGCCGTATTCTGGACCGTGACGGCAAACGGATTGATCAGGGCGAATGGCAAAATGCGCTTTTCCTTCTAACCTCGGTGATGAGCCATGCCAAAGCCGATAAAGCGATCTGTGACGCTGGCCTGAAAGCCCAATCGGTCGATAGTGGCTTGCCGGTTATTTTTGGCCGAACCGATGTCGAATATGTCAAATGTTCAGATGAACATGGGGTGATTGCCGATCCTGACGGCGTGCTGAAAGTTGGCGACAAATTAAAGCTGGTGCCAGGTCATTGTGACCCGACCTGCAATGTCCATGATTGGTATGTTGGTGTCCGCAATGGCAAGGTCGAAGCTCTTTGGCCAATTACTGCACGCGGCAAGGCATTCTAGGCTTGGAAATAACGGCCAAAAGCACCGCAAAAAAGGAAAATTGATATCATGATGAAAACCAGCGACGGCGTTGTCATCGTTCGTGAAGATGTGTGCCGTGATGTTGTGAATGACAGAGATGCCTTTGTCGCGGTTGAAGGCGTTTTTGCGGCGATGGCGGTGGGCGATGCGGTAAATTTTCCGGTTGTGCGCGAGGCGATTGGCCATGCTGATGCGCTTTATGGTTTTAAATCGGGCTTTGACCGGGCTGGCATGGCGCTTGGCGTGAAATCAGGCGGATA